>CAMBVX010000168.1 GCA_945871085.1 Opitutus sp. GAS368
GTCGCGACGAGGACGAAGTGGGCCGGCGCAAAGGGTGCGGCGTCGGCGAGGAGCGTATGGACGGCCTCGGCCCCGCGGCTCATACCGTCTTCGCTCAGGCGCGGTGCGGCGCGCGAAATGCCCGCGCTGATGCGGGCGTCGATCGTGCGGTGCAGGAGGGCGGTAATGTGGCCGTCTGGCGAGCGGCGGGCGACGAGGATTTTGATCGAGTTGGACCCGATATCGATGATGGCGGCGGCGACGTTCGGATTTTTAACCACGGCTGGACGCGGATGAACACGGATTGCGGTGGCGCGGAAGACGGCATTCGCAGAGAGGAAGGGGCCGTTTCATAAAACAAAAGCGGGTGGGGCGATGAGCACGACGAATTCGCCCTTGAGGCTGCCTTTGAGCAGGCGGTCGCGGACGTCGGCGGCGCGGCCGACGAGCCAAGTCTCGTGAAGTTTGGTGACCTCGCGGGCGATGCAGATCACGCGGTCGGGGCCGAGGGTGGCGACGATTTCATCGGCGAACTTGTCGATGCGGTGGCAGCTTTCGTAGAGCGCGAGGGTGAATTCGAAGTCGCGATATTTTTGGAGGAAGGCGGTGCGTGCGGACGTTTTCGCGATCAGAAAACCAGCGAAGAGAAAGCCGTTGGTGGGCAGGCCGCTCGCGCTGAGGACGGCGGCGATGGCGCACGCGCCCGGAACGGGAATCACGGGCAGTTCTTGGCGACGGCAGGCCCGCACGAGGCGGAAACCGGGGTCGCTGATGGCAGGGGTGCCGGCGTCGCTGACGAGCGCGACGGATTTTCCGGCGGCGATTTGCGCGGCGATGTGGTCGGCGGCGGCGGTTTCGTTGTGGTCGTGGTAGGAAATCAGGTCGCGGCGGAGGCCCATCCGCGTGAGCAGACCGCCGGTGGTGCGCGTGTCCTCACAGGCGACGAGGTCGACGGCGCCGAGGATGGCGCGGGCACGGTCGGTGAGGTCCGAGAGATTACCGATGGGCGTCGCGACGACGTAGAGCGTGCCGGGTTGGGGAATCAGCGAGGTGTTGGCGGCAGGGACGTCGGGCATGGTGAGGGCACAAAAAAATCCGGCGTAAGGCCGGATTTTGCGAGAGGGAAAGGCGAGTTCAGCGGGATCGCCCCGCCCGGCAGGCCGGCTCGCGAGGCCGAATCAATCAGCGGCCGGAAGGCTGACCCATGCCCGGGATCTGGCCTTCCCAACCTGCGGGACGGCTCCAGGGAATGGATGATTCCTTTTGCGTGCGGGTCGAACAGCCGCTGAAGATGGCCCCGAAGGCGAGGAGCAGGAGAGCAAGGATGGATTTCTTGAGCGAGGTCATGGTGAACGGACTAATACGGCGGAATCGCCCTTCTGCAAGACTCCGCGCAAGGTATCGGGCTGGACCTGCGCGATGGAAAACTGAGTGCGGACGTCGCTGATGTGAACCGTAGCGATCACTTCTGTTCCTTGGCTTACGTTGAGACGTTGGCCGAGTTGAGCTCCGCGGGCGGAGCCGAAATTGAGGACGACGAACGCGTTGGAGGGACCGACGTTGAGAACGGTGGCGCGGCCGGAGCGGTTCGTGAAGGTGGCGGTGGCTGCCCCGTAACCGACGCCGGCGGTCGCGCCATGGCGCGCGGTGGCGAGTTGTTTTTCCAGTTCGGCGATGGTGCCCTTGTAGGCGGCCACGGCCTCGGGCGAGGCGTTGGAATTGCGGGAGTCGTCGAGGTCGGCGCGGAGGGAGGCGACTTCGTCGGCGAGGGCCTTCGCGTTTTGTTCGTGAAACGCGAGGAGCTTTTTCGCCGACGAAAGATCGTGATCGAGGACGACGGCGCGGAGCTCGGCGGCGGAGAGTTTTTCGGCGGTGGCGGCGAGTTCGGTGCGGGCGGTGCCGAGGCTGGCATCGAGCGAGGCGACTTTGGTTTTGAGGGAGCCGGTTTGCTCATGGGCGACGGCGAGGTCGGATTGGAGACGGGTGGCGCGGTCGTGGCTTGAGGCGAGTTCGGCGGCGAGGATTTGTTTGGAGTTGCCGATCTTGAGGTAGAGAGCGCCGGAAAATACCGCGCCGAGGAGGGCGAACGCGCAGAGGACGATGAGCGGAGTATGGCGCACGGTGCGGGGTAAGGGCGTGGGGGTGAGGCGGAAAGTAGGGCGGGTCTGTGACCCGCCCTTGCGGTGGAGCTGCGGAAAGGGCGGGTCGGAGACCCGGCCTACTTTAGACGCGATACGTGGAATTATACCACGGGGTCTTGGCGCGTTTTTTCACGCCGCTGGATTTGTTGGCGGCGAGATGCTCGAGGATTTTGAAGGTGAGTTCGGCTTGGTCGGGGGCGCCCGCCGCCGCGGCGAGTGCTTCGGCCGTGAAGGCCCGGCCCGAGGCGGTGGCGAGGGTGGCGGCGAGTTTGAGCTTGAGGGCGATGACAGCCCCGGCGGCTTTCTTGCCGGCTTCGACGCCGGGTTGGTGGTAGGCATTGATGCCGATGAGCGAGGCGTAGAGGCCGACGACGCGTTCGTAGAGGGCGATCAACATGCCGAGCGTGCGCGGAGAGACGTCGGGGAGCGTGATCGTGACGGAGTGGCGGTCTTTCTCGCTGAGGGCGGCGCGGGTGCCGAGGTAGAAGCCTTGGAGAAAGTCGCCGGCGGTGACGCCCGGCTCGACTTCGAGGGAGGTCTTCGCGTCGCGGTCTTTCAGGACTTCGATGAACGTGACGAAGAAGTTGTTCACACCGTCGCGGAGCTGTTGCACGTAGGCGTGCTGGTCGGTGGAGCCCTTGTTGCCGTACACGGCGATGCCTTGGTTGACGACGTTGCCTGCGAGGTCGTGCTCTTTGCCGAGCGATTCCATCACGAGCTGCTGGAGGTAACGCGAGAAAAGGAGGAGGCGGTCTTTATAGGGGAGGACGACCATGTCCTTGGTGCCGCGGCCGTCCGTGGCGAAGTGCCACATGAGGGCGAGGAGGGCGGCGGGATTTTCAGCGGTCGTGGTCTGACGGGTGACGGCATCCATGGCGGCGGCACCGTCGAGGAGGGCTTGGATATCGAGGCCTTGGAGCGCGGCGGGGAGCAGGCCGACGGCGCACAAGGCGCTCGTGCGGCCGCCGACCCAGTCCCACATGGGGAAACGAGCGAGCCAGTTTTCGGATACAGCGGTGGCGTCGAGTTTGGAACCGACGCCGGTGACGGCCACGAAGTGTTTCGAGTGATCGAGGCCAGCGGCTTTGAAGGCGACGATGGCTTCAAGCATGCCGTTGCGGGTTTCCGCGGTGCCGCCGGATTTGGAAATGACGAGAACAAGAGTTTTGCCGAGTTGGCCGCGGAGGCCGTTGAGGACGTAGTCGATGCCGTCGGGATCGGTGTTGTCGAAGAAGGCGACGGCGAGTTTGTCTTTGCGGGGCTGGCCGAGCGCGTGCGCGACGAATTGTGGGCCGAGGGCGGAACCACCGATGCCGATGACGAGGAGGTTTTTGAATTTACCCTTGGGGCCCGCGACGGTGCCCGCGTGGACCTTGGCGGAAAAGTCTTTGATCGCAGCGACTGTGGAGGTGATCTCGTTGGTCAGCTCGGCCGTGGGTGCGAGCTCCGGCGCGCGGAGCCAGTAGTGACCGACCATACGCTGTTCGTCGGGATTCGCGATGGCACCTTGCTCGAGGGCGGCCATGTCGGCGAAGGCCTGCTGCATGGCGGCTTCCTTCGAGGCGAGGAAGTCGTCGGGGAAGGGGAGGCGCGAGATATCGAGGGAGACGCCGAGATCGGCGTAATGGTAGGAGTGGGCTTTGAAGCGTGACCAGTTCATGAGAGGGAGAAGTAGCGGGGAGTTAGGGACGAGTGGCGGGATTGCGAAGGCCACCGGCGGCGACTTTTCCCAGCCAGCGATCTAGGTAGGTCGCGAGCGTGTCGTGCGTTCGCGCGATATTTGGTTCCACGATGGTAGAAATAGGCACCGCGCCTTGCTCGCGTGCAATCAGAGCACGCCCTCGTAAATCCGCGCGAGCGGCAGAGAAAACTTAATCGAACGGAACTCGGCGACGGCGTCGGGAACGGTCAAGAGGCGTGGGGCCCAATCTTCGGAACGGCGGTGGATCGTCACTTCGCGGGTTTCTTGGGCGATCAAGACGTATTCCTCAACCGTGGAAATCTGCGGGTAGTTGAGAAGCTTTTCGCGGCGGTCGATGTTTTCAGTGGACGGCGACAAGACTTCGACGAGGAGCGTCGGGTAGCGGAGGTAGTATTGCTCCACACCGGCGCGTTGGCAGGCGACCATCACGTCGGGATAGTAGAAGATATCTTCGCGATTGATCTCCAAGCGCACCTTGAAGTCGGCCATGTAAGCCTTGCAAGGGCCGCCGCGGAGGTGGGCGTGAATGGCAGAGACGACGTTTCCTGAGATGAGATTGTGCGACTCGGTGGAGTCGTCCATCGCGTGGATGCGGCCCATGACGTATTCGTGACGCACCGTGACGTCGGCCTCGTGGCGCAGGTAGTCCTCGACGGAGAGGAGGAGCGTGGGTGCGCTGGTTTCCATTCGAAAAAGTTAGTTCGACGCAGGTGGGTGGCAAGCACGGGCTGACGTGTCGTGCTACGTGGCGGGCTCCGGCGCTTTCTTGCCGAACTCGGGTGGGATCTTGAGACGGGTGATGACGATGAACGAAGGGATGGTGCAGACGAGGACCCACGTGAAGAAATTTACGTAGCCGATTTGGTCTTCGATCCAGCCGGCGGCCATACCGGGGAGCATCATGCCGAGGGCCATGAAGCCGGTGCAGATCGCGTAGTGCGCGGTTTT
Organism: Opitutus sp. GAS368; assembly: GCA_945871085.1. Classification (GTDB taxonomy): domain Bacteria; phylum Verrucomicrobiota; class Verrucomicrobiia; order Opitutales; family Opitutaceae; genus GAS368. Next base: position 4,771 of record CAMBVX010000168.1, read on the forward strand.
GTGCGGACCGTCGGCAATCATCATCATGAAAAGCATGTAGGCAGTGAAACCGAAGCCGTAGCCGAATTGTTCGACGGCGAGCGCGGAGCCGATGATCCAGAGGCTGGTGGGCTGGAACATCGCGAGGAGCAAAAACGCCGCGATGGGCGCGTGCATCGCGAGGATCATCGGCCACAGCATACGCTTCAGTCCGTAGAGCGAAATGATCCAGCCGCCGACGAGGCCGCCGACGGTGAGGGCGATGATCCCGACCGTGCCGTAAACGATGCCGACTTGTTGCGTGGTGAGGCCGAGGCCGCCGACTTCGCGTTGATCGAGCATGAAGGGCGAGAGAAGTTTCAGGGCCTGAGACTCGGCGAGGCGGTAGACGAGCAGCATTGCGAGCGCGGTAAGGATGTCGGGCTTGCGGAGGAAGTGGGCGAAGACGGCGAAGAACTCTCTGGCTGGGTTTTGTCCGCGGGCGGTGGCGACGTCGCTGGCTGGTTTCGGCAGGGCGAAAAAATGATAGGCACCGACGACAAGGAAAACTGCGGCAAGGAGGCCGAAGACGAGTGACCAGGCTTGGGTGACGCTGCCGGTGGAGAGGGTCCACATGCCGGCGAGGTAGACTAACCCGCCTTGCGCGGAGAGGGAAGCGAGGCGGTAAAAGGTGCTGCGCACGCCGACGTAGGCGGCTTGTTCGCCTTGCTTCATTGCGAGGAGATAAAATCCGTCGGCGGCGATGTCGTGAGTCGCTGAGCTGAAGGCCATCAGCCAGAAGACGGCGAGGGAGAGCTGGAAAAACTTCGGACCGGGCAACGTGAAGGCGACGAGGGCGAAGGCGATGGCGATCGCGAATTGAAGGGTGACGATCCAGAAGCGTTTCGTGCGAAAGAGGTCCACGATGGGCGACCAGAGCGGCTTGATGACCCACGGGAGATAGAGCCAGCTCGTATAGAGCGCGATGTCGGTATTTGAGATGCCGAGATTTTTATACATCACCGTCGCGAGAGTCATCACGACGACGTAGGGGATGCCTTGGGCGAAATAGAGCGATGGGATCCACGCCCAGGGGTTGCGTTGCGGCGCGGTCGAAGCGGGGTTCATGGTGACGCAATCAGGCCGGCTTTGCGCTTCAACGCGAGGACGCGCTGGCAAGATTCATCGATGCGAGCGAGGGGGATACGGCCGGAGGTGACGGCGTTTTCGAGGATGGCGAGGGCGAGCGGGGCGATGTCGGGATGGTAACTGAGGTTGTTGCCGAAGCAGAGGACGTCGATGCCGGCGTTGATCGCGAGGGGGAGGGAATTTTCCAGGCCATAATGGCTGGAGATGGCTTTCATCTCCATATCGTCACTCGTGATGACGCCGGTATAGCCGAGTTTCTCGCGGAGAATTCCAGTGATGACGGCGCGCGAGAGCGTGGCGGGACGCTCGGGGTCGAGGTGAGCGTTGAAGACGTGGGCGCTCATGATCACGTCGCAAAGACCGGCGGTGATGAGGCGTTGAAACGGGATGAGTTCACGGTCAGTCCAAGTGGCGCTGACGTTGACGAGGCCCAGGTGGGTGTCGCCGGTAGCGCTGCCGTGGCCGGGGAAATGTTTCAGGCAGGTGAGGACGCCTTGGGCGCGGTGGGCGCGGATGTAGTCGGCGGCGTGGCGCGCGACGGCCTCGGGATCAGCGGAAAAGCTGCGGCGCTTGCCCTTGATGATCGGGTTGTCGGGGTGGGCGTCGAGGTCGACGACGGGGGCAAGGTTCAGGTTGAAGCCGTGGGCGGAGAGGGTGGACGCGATGGTGGAGGCGTGGCGGAAGGTCGTGGCGGAATCGTCGATACGGCCGAGTTCCTCGTGCGAGATGCTCTCGGGGAAACCGTAGGCGGCTTTGAGGCGGTTCACGCATCCGCCTTCCTGATCGATCGAGGTGAGCAGCGGGATGCGCGCGTGCGATTGGAAGTGCGCGAGAAGTTCGCGCACTTGGGCGGGGGACTCGATGTTGCGGCGGCCGGCGGAGCCATCGACCATTTCTTGATCGAAGAGGATCACGCCGCCGATGCCGTGTTCGCGGATGTCGCGGATGGCGAGGGCGCACGCGGAAGGGTGGCAGCCGCGGAAGCCGACATTGAGGAGTTGGCCGATTTTTTCGCGGAGCGTAAGCGAGGCGAGGGTAGGCGCGGGGGTAGGCGCGAGGGCGGGCGAAGGTGGAGTGGGGGGAGGGAGCGAAAAGGACATGGCGGACGCCCCTAGGCAGGAAGAAGAAAGAGAAAGAGGGAAGAGAAAGATCGGGCGAGTTGAGTGGAAAACCGCTCGCTCTCGCTCGCGCTACCCGGGCAATGAAGGGAAGGGCGGTCCACTCGCTGGTACTCGCAGCTACGTGGGGATGATTCTAATTCACTTTCAAAATTAGATTAACCGGCTTGAAGGTAGGAGCCTGCTTCCAGGCGCTTTTTACAGCGTTAATGGCCTGCAAGCAGGCTCCTTGTTGCTCCAAATGACCGTCATCTGGCTAACCGTGAAAGCGACTTAGCATTAGACGACCCAGCCCGCGCGGTATTTGTCGCGGGTGAGCCATTTGCTGCTGCCGTCGCTGGCGAATTTGTTGCGCTCGGGGTTCCACTTGGCGTTCGCGCCGTAGTGATAGGCGAAGTTCATGAGGTGGCAGGCAGTGACGCTACTGGCGCCGATTGCGACGTCGGCGATGGGGGTTTCGCGCGTCTTCACGCAGTCGAGGAAATCCTGGAGGTGGCTCTTAGGGGCGGTGAGTTTGATCTTCGCGTCGGCGAGGAATTCGCGCTCGGTGAGGACGACTTCGCGCTCCATCGACGTGGTCTTGTCGACTTCCTTGTCCCAGAATTTGTGGACGGTTTTACCGTCCATGATGAGTTCGAATTTGCCGCGGTTGACGTGGCACTCGCCGAGGGTGCCGTAGAAGGAGACGCCTTTGCCTTTGACGTGGGTGAGGATGGTGCCGTCGGCGTAGACGAGTTGGGCGCCGCGTTTGGCGGTCTCCCAGTTTTTCGGAGCGCGGATTTCAACGGGGCCGGAGCCGTCCATGCCGAGGGCCCATTGAGAGATGTCGATGTGGTGCGCGCCCCAATCCGTGATCATGCCGCCGCCAAATTCCCAGGTCTTCCGCCAATTGGGAAAATTGGTGTGGAGGCCGCGCGGACAGAGGAACGGGCTGTAGGCGACGAGCGGGCCGGGGCCGCACCAACGGTCCCAATCGAGGCCGGGCTCCATCTCGGCAGCTTGCTCGGTGTAGGGTGCGGCGGGATCGCCGAAGGAAACATGGATGGAGTTAACGCGACCGAGGACGCCGTTGCGGACGAGTTCGCAGGCGACGCGGAATTCTTTGGAGGAGCGCTGTTGCGAGCCGGTTTGGAAAACGCGTTTCGCTTTGCGGGTTTCTTTCACGAGCTGGACGGCTTCGTGTATGTTATATGTGAGGGGCTTTTCGCAATAGACGTCTTTGCCGGCGCGCACGGCGGCGATGGCGATGTAGGCGTGCCAGTGATCAGGTGTGGCGATGACGACGGCGTCGATGTCTTTGCGGGCGAGAACTTCGCGGAAATCGTTATAGGCGTCGCAGGCGCGGTAGGTTTCGCCAGCTTTTTTGGTGTAGGCGTCGTCGACGCGTTTCTTGGCGTGGAGGCGGCGGGTCGTGTCAACGTCACACACGGCGAGGACTTCGACATCATCGCGGTTGAGGTAGGCCCCGAGGTGCCCGCCCATTTGTTTGCCCATGCCGATGCAACCGATGGTGAGGCGTTTGCTCGGCGCGGTTGTCTGCGACCAGACGCGGCTCGGGAGAATGAACGGAACGGCGAAAAGGACGGCGGATTTTTGGAGGAACTGGCGACGGGTAGGGAGCATAGGATTCAAACGACGAAACAGTGGGAAAGCGCAGGCAATAACAGAGATCGAAACAACCAAAGCCGGTGGGCTTAGGTCAAGTCTCCTCCGGCGGCTTCGTCAGGTCGGCGTAGTGGAGGGCGTCGCTGCCTGCCGAGCTTGGGGGCGTGCCGCCGAACCGCAGGCACGGAGGCCTGTGGTTACCCCCGGCGAAATCGGCCGCCCATCAGGCAACAGCGGAGAATCCCAAGAAGGTCTCCGGACCCGCGAGCTCACGCTTGTCACCACGCTGCTCGATCCGCGATTATGCCCTGCCGAGGAAATCGCCAAGCCTACGTGCGCCGCTGGCGATTGAAAATGTGTTTGGACGATTTGAAAACTACGCTGGACCTGGATCACCGGCGCTGCAAAAGCCCGGTCATGATTCGCTGCGAGCTCCTTGTCCTGCTCATCGCGCATAATTTTATTCGCTGGATCATGGCCGAAGTCGCCCGCACGCGCACCGTGCCGCCGGATCGTATCAGCTTCACGGGCACGCTGGACGCGTTCCGCCACTTCCGTGCCGCGCTCGCCGGTGGTTGCCGCCCGCACCGACGCCGCCGCGGCTGGGCCACCCTGTTGCGCGCCCTCGCGGTCGATCGCTTGCCGCCGCGTCCTCACCGCCGTGAACTGCGCGTGCCGTGAAACGCCGTCCCCAGGCCTACGCCCTACTCAACAAGCCGCGGCGCCAATACCAGGAAACCCCTCAGCGCAACCGCTGGAAGGCAACCCGTTCCAACTCGGCGCCCTTCAGGTCTGAGCCTGCGTTTCGGGGAAATCAGGCGCGGGACCTGACGGTGCTGGGGTTTCCGTGTAATCAGTTCGGCGGGCCAGAGTCCGGCACCTCCGCCGAGATCAAGAATTTCCGCCGCACGACGTTTCACGTGCCGTTTCGGCTCTGCGGGAAAATCGAAGTGAATGGCGTGAAGCGGCACGCGCTTTACACTGCGCTCGCCGGGAAGGACTCGCCGTTTCCGGGCAATATCTCAGGGGAATTCGGTGAATTTTTCGTCGACCGCGATGGCCTGATTCTTCAACGCTGCGAGGCCGCCGCCGGGCCCGACTCACCGGAAATGATCGAGGCGATCGAGGCAGCCCTCAGGGTTAAATAACCTCCGGGCGATGCGGATTATAGGGTTCCCTCCCGGTTCGGCGCGCTTCATCCCTCGGGGATGTCATTTTCCAATCTCGGCCTGTCCGCGCCGCTGCTCCGAGCGATCGCCGAGCGCGCCTATACGGAAGCCACGCCGATTCAGACCGTCGCGATCCCCGCCGTGCTCCGGGGTGGTGATGTCTGGGCCTCGGCGCAGACGGGCTCGGGCAAGACGGCGGCCTTTGCCTTGCCGCTCCTGCAACTGCTCGCGGGTGCACGGCGCGAGCGGGGTCGTTTTGTGCGCGCGCTCATTTTGGTTCCGACCCGCGAACTCGCGGCCCAAGTCGGCGACGCGTTTCGCGACTTTGGTCGCTATCTGCCCGAGCCAGCCCTGAAGACGCTCGTCGTCTATGGTGGCGTTTCCATTAACCCGCAGATGATCGCCCTCGGAGGCGGCGCGGACATTATCGTGGCCACGCCCGGTCGCTTGCTGGATTTGATTGCGCACAAAGCCGTCGCGCTCTCGGCCGTATCGGCGCTCGTGTTGGACGAGGCTGATCGCCTCTTCGCGCTCGGCTTCGCTGATGAACTCACGCGGATTTTGGCGCTACTCCCCGGCCGTCGACAGACCTTGTTTTTCTCCGCTACATTTCCCCCGGCGGTCTGGCAGTTGGCCGAAAGTTTACTCCGCGAACCGACGCGAATCGAGATGCCGACCGCACTCGCTGACGCTCCTGACATTACGCAGCGGGCCATCGAGGTTGACGCGCCGCAGCGCACCCAGCTCCTCCGTAACCTGATCGAGCTTCACGCGTGGACGCGCGTCCTCGTGTTCGTCGCCACTAAATACGCGACCGAGCACGTCGCCGAGAAACTGCGACGTTCCGGGATCGAGGCTGCGGCGCTGCATGGCGAACTCAGTCAGGGCGCGCGGACGGCGGCGCTCGGTGATTTCAAAGCGTCGCGCATCCGGGTCTTGGTGGCGACGGATGTGGCGGCGCGCGGTCTCGATATCGCGGGGCTCCCCGTCGTAGTGAACTACGATTTGCCGCGGTCGCCGGTGGATTACGAACATCGGATCGGTCGCACGGGCCGGGCCGGGGAGAGCGGGGTGGCGGTGAATTTCATCAGTGTCGAGACGGACGCGCATTTTCGTCTGATCGAGAAACGCAATCGGCTCGACCTTCCGCGGGAGCAGATCGCCGGGTTTGAACCGCTCGACACCGGCAAGTCGGTTCCGGTCTCCACCGGAGGCGTAAAGGGAAAACGCAAGAGCAAGAAAGACCGCCTCCGCGAGGCGGCCGGCGGCAGTGCGACGCGGCCCGTGGCGACCGTTGCGCCAGCACGACCCGAGCCGCAGGAATACTTCCCGCTGACTCCCCGGATTCCGACCCAGCGGCGCTCTGGACGCTAGCTCAGTAGCTCTGTAACCCGTAGCCGTGATTGATCGCGTAGACGGTAAGCTTGGCGACGTTGGGTTGTTCGAGTTTCTGGAGGATGGCGCTCTTATGCGTGGCGGCAGTGGCGGGGGAAATACCCAGCTCGTTCGCGATCTCGTGGTCCGACCGACCCAGCGCGATGAGGTGCAGCACGCCGTTTTCCCGCGGGGTGAGGCGCTTGGCGATGGCGTGGGCATCGGCGTGCCAGCGGTCGCGTGCGCCTTCGTAGTCCTTTGGGAAATACGTCCGGCCGGCGCCGATGGACGTGAGCATCGGGGTCAGATCGCCGACGGACATCGTCCGTTTGCCCAGGAAGCCGTGCACCCGGTATTTTTCACAGTGCGCGACGATATACTCGTTCAGGTGTGCAGTGAGCACCAGCAGTCGCATGCGGGGTCGCACCCGTCGGGCGTGGGCCACCACGGTGAAGCCATCGCCGGGCTCCGGAAGTCCGATATCGACGAGTAGGATGTCGGCGGTAAACTGATCGAGCCACGTGATGGCTTCTCGGGCGTTCCCCGCCTCGCCAGCCACCGTCCAGCCGGAGTTTGTGGTCAGACGCTCGCGGATGATGCAGCGGTTGAATTCCTGATCTTCGACGAGAAATACTGTCATGGGGCGGGGAGGGGATGGCGTGACGCGGGTAAAATCGAGCGCGCGAAGTTTGCGGACACACTCTGCGAACTGCGCGGACCGATGGGCAAGTCAGGACCGTGGCTTGTTCCGCTGTGCGCTCCTCGGATGCCGGTTGTTGTCGTTGACACCGGTCTGACGGCAACGAGCGGCGGCTTTCCAGCCCTCGTCTGGAGCGGATGAAGCGCCGACTCTCCGGGCGAACCGTCAACTGGAATGCTCCCCTCCAGCGTGGACGCGCGCCCCTCCCGATTGTCCCGCTCCGCCGAGGTCACGCGTTGGACCGACCGGCGGGCACTCCTGTTGCCCTGTTTGGGTGGCTGGAAAGCCGCGCTTTCGAGCGAACCGCCAAACCAGAGATACGCTCGGTGGGACAAAGTGTCCTACCGAAAAATCGGTAGTCGGCGGGCTTTCTTTTTGCGCCGCACCGCGATCACAGTCCGGCGCTGCAGAATGCTAGGTGGGGGGCTACCTGCGTTCGGCCGCGTTCGATCTTCCAAATCATTATGATCAAATCATTCCGTCCTTCCGCCGCAGTCCTTGTTTTTTTCCTCCTGCCGCTCCTTCTGCAGGCGCAGGGCAATTCCGCCAATACCCCCGGCCAAGGTAATGCTGATTCGGCTTGGATGGCCGTCAGCAACGTGTCCCGGCCAACTAGCATCAGCAAAACCGCCAACGGCAATGCCAAGACCAAAGATCAGCTAGACGCCGAGATCGCCGAGCAGGGTAAACGCATGCAGCAAGCGGCCCAATCTGCGAAAGATTTTTACACAGCAAATCCCGGGCATGCGAAAGCTTTGGAGGCCCGCAAAATTGAGGCCGTGGCCGCCCTGCGCGGGGCTCCGGCGGGAGATGTGGCGTGGGCGCAGGCTGCCACCAGATTGTCCAAGGATTTTCGCGAGCGCACAGATGTCCCGGCGAAGGACCGCTTCGAGGTGGCCCTCGCGGCGGATCGGCTGGCGCTGACGGCCAAGATCAAGGCCAAGACCGCCGCAGATTCGACCGTTGAGTGGCAATTGGTGGCCGAGCGTCTCCGCACGGAGTTTGGCGATTTGCCGGAGTTGCACGACTTTTCGATGGAAGTCGCCCGCCGGGCTGATCTGACCTCGGCGGTTAAGACCGCTAACGAGGTCACACAGTCCACCAAGGCAACCGCCAACGCCAAACTTCGTGCTCAAGCCATCCTTGATCGCGCCGCTCTCGTGGGCCGGCCGGTCAATCTGAAGCTGGCCAAGGTCGAAGGTGGAATCCTCGATCTCGCGCAACAGAAGGACAAGCTCACGGTGGTTTTAGTGTGGTCTCCGTCGGACCCGCAGGGTTTGGAGTCGGTCAAGCGTTTTGAAAAAGCTCTGCCGAAGGACACCCAACTGGTCTATGTGGCTTTCGGCGGTGCTGCGCCGCTCGTGAATCGGCTGAAGTCCTCCGCGTCCGCGCCAGGCGTGCACTGCCACGCGGTGGCCGGCACGGCCTCAAAAGCGGCAAGCGATGCGCTGAAGTTGCGCTACGCCGATCTCCCCTGTCTCTACGTCATCAACCGGGCTGGCGTCCTGACCGGGTTGGGGCGCGTCGAAGAATTTGCCTCGTTGATTGCCAAAGCGTCCCGCTGAACCGCCGATGCCGACCAACGCCCACTCACGCATGAAATCCGCATTTCCCACGCGGTGCCATGCAGGGGTGACCAGGAATTGCAGGAACTTTGTGAGCCTCATGAAAAGCCCCATTTCCGTCACATCCCTCGTCGCACCCGTCGGCTGGTTTCGCCGGCGCTTTGAGCTCGGCCTACTCGCCACAACGTTCGCTTGCGGATTCCTCCCTCCAGCGCACGCCGGGGTCTCCATCTCGCTGACTCCAAATTTGCCAGCCATTGTCGGGGCCCCCGCTCAACCGAGTTTCGGCATTTATATGCTCGGCGACATCCAATATGATGCCAACGGCAATGCCATGGTCTTTCTTTTTGACTCAAGCGGCACGGAGAACGCGGAGGCAGGCAGCGGGATGGGAGTGGAGTTGCTCGTGGATTTCGGGGTGGGAGACGTCGGGAAAGTGCTTGGGTAAGAGGGCGAAGAGGGCGTTGCGCAGCAGGGCGAG
>CAMBVX010000169.1 GCA_945871085.1 Opitutus sp. GAS368
AGGTCGTTTCGCCGAGAAGGTGCGGCAACTGCGTGTCCGCGAGGACGGGTGGAGAGCAGCCGCGAGCCGAACGAGCAGTCCGCAACGACAGTCAACCCCATCGAATGAGCCTCGTGAACACAACAACCGCAGAGTCGAGCCACTCCACAGATGGCGAAGGCTACCAGGACTGGGTCAAAGCAAACCCCGTGATAAACGGGAGAGGCTGGAACGACGCACGAAGGCCCGGTCAACACTGCGGCGGGGTCAGCGGGGGTGGAATGCTCGGAAGGGTGGTGGGGACAAGGGATGAGATCTCCCTCGGTGGGCGGCGACGCCCAACAACGGACGCAAGCGGTGAACCCGTGAGGTCCGTTTGGCCGAGGGAGAAGTCGGAGCGGCGCATAGTAGCGACGAAGGCCCGTAACGGGGCTGGAGCGAAGGGGCCGCACTTGGTCGACGTGAACAGCGAAGCGCAGGACCGTGCGATGGCTCCCTTCGGGGAGATAGCAACGACAAGAAAGGTTCGCGCGCTTCAACGGACACTGTGTCGCACCGCAAAGAGGATCGCCTCGACAGCGCGTGCGGTGAACGACCACGGAAAGCCGGAGGCGGGAAAACCGCCTGTCCGGTTTGACGAGGGGCGGGGAGTTTCCACCGAGAACTGACAACTGCGGTCGGTTTAATCTTCACGTGTGAACTCCCTGCCTACTCTACCTAAAAAGGGAGGGTGGTTCTTCGGTTGCGGCGGAGCCGCGCTATGAGGTTGGCATGGAAGTTGCCGAACCGCTGGATTTTTTTATCGAACTCGAACACGAGAGTTGAAACGCACCGCACGGCTCGCACACTTCAGACCATGACTGAAATCATCTTCGAGGTGCGCGAGGATGAGGTGGACGGCGGCTACAACGCGGCGGCGCTCGGGCACGACATTTTCACCGAGGGCGATACGTTGGAGACGCTGCGCGCCAACGTGCGCGAGGCGGTGCAGTGTCATTTTTGCGACGGCGCGCCCGGCCCGATCCCGGGGATGATCCGGCTCCATTTTGTGCGCGACGAAGTGTTCGCGCCGTGAGAATTCCGCGCGCTCTCAGCGGCCACGATCTGGCCAAGGCGCTGCGCGCACTGGGCTACGAGCGCGTGCGTCAAGATGGCTCGCACCTACGTCTGACCACCCAGCGCGGGGGCCAACACTATGTCACGGTCCCGAATCACAACCCGATCAAGGTGGGCACGCTGACCGCGATCCTCAAGGCGGTCGCCGCTCACCACAAGCTGACCGACGAGGAGTTGCTCGCGCAGGTTGGCCTATAGCCGCTTTTTCTTTTGGCCGTCATATCCGCTCTCGCCTCTCTACGCTCCCGGCAACACCCACGCACGTCGGCTGGATTGGCAATTTGCCTGCCGGTTGCTCGACTGCCTTTTCAATTGCCACTCCGGCCCCTTTTTTATCGGCCGCGACTTGCGGTGATTTGAGTTTTCGTTTGTCAGTGCAGACACACACGCTCGCCAACTCGCATTTTCTACCACCCAATAGTTACCCGGCGCCACGCGGCATGGCCGGTGGCAGTGAGCACCTTCAGAAAACCTCGTAGGCCGGAAAAAGAAGCCCGGGGGCCATGGGCCGGAAGGTGAACCAAAAGGGGCGATTGAGTGAACGATTTACAGTCGGATATCCGCTGGGCCGGAGGCACCTGCGGCACCCGTCCGCTTGACCGCGGGCGCTGACTTCCGTCGGTCGTTTTTATTCAATCGGTCAAGGCGTTCGTCCCGCGAATCGTAGCTTCGGATATTCGCAGCCGCGCCTTCAAAACACCTCGTAAATTTCGATCAACGCTTCGCCGGTGCCGTTGTTCACTCCGGACACTTGGACGGTGGACGTGCCGCCGGCGGGAAGGGGCGGTAAAACAGCGGCATTTCGGCTCGCGGGGGCCAAGGAACTGTGGCGGACGGCCGATGCGTTTTTCGTGGCCGGCGGCGAAACGTTTGTCCTGTTGTCCGAATTGCAGCGGACCGGGCAGAGGGAGCTGTTCGTGAGCGCGTCCTCACCGGCGGGCCCGATGGTGGATCAAGCGCGGGGGCGAATGTCGCCGGGCTGCGGATCGGCACCACCAACGATTTTCCGACGGCCGAGGTGGTGAGCCGGACCGCGATCGGGGTTTTCCCGCGGTCATCAATCCGCACTTTCCGCCCATGGCGCCGGAGACAAAAGCGGACGATGACTCGCGGGGCGGAAAGCTGAAAACGTATCTGAAGTTTAATCCCGACGAGACCGTGCTCGCGCTGGGGAACGCGTCGGTGGCGCGGTGGCACGCCGGGCGGGGCTCGGTCATGAACGGGGCGGTTTGGCTGTAGACCTCAGCGGCCGCGCGCGCTTTGGCGGGAGGGGAATTGGTGAGCGGATTTCCCCGCTGATTGGCCGGCAGGCTTGCGCCGACCGGTCAATCGCGTTTCATCGGCAACCCCAAGGCTCCGAAGCGGAGCTTCGCCATCCTTGATCATGAATATCCTCAGCTCTGCCTCGCTGCGATGGACTGTCCTGTCGCAACTGTTTCTGGTCACGATGGCGTTCGCGCAGATCGCGCCGTCTCCGAGTCCGGCCACGAAGGAACCGCCGGTCTCGGGTGAGGCCGTTGTGCTCTCGGTCTTTGAGGTGCGCAGCGAGGCTGATACCGGCTACACGGCCTCATCGGCGATGTCCGGCACGCGCACCAACGAGAAACTCGAAAATCTCCCCAACTCGATTTCGGTGATGACGAGCGAGTTCATCGCGGATCTGGCCTTCAACAATTACTTCGACGCGGTCAATTTCGCGACGAACGCGGAGAATATCTCCAACGATCTGGGCACGGTGGGCGCAGTCGTCGGCAATCGCGGCGGCAACCAGGTCAATATCCGCGGACTCGCGACCGTGCGTCAGCTCCGCGACGGATTTCCGTGGTATCTCGCGACCGACTCCTTCAACACGGAGCGCATCGAATTCAGCCGCGGTCCCGGCGGGCTCGCTTATGGCGACGTCGATGCGGGCGGCATCATCAACATCGGGAGCAAGCGCGCGACGTGGCAAAAGCGGGCGGAGATGCAGGTGCGTTACGACAGTTTCGGCACCCAGCGCTTCTCGACCGACTTCAACGTGCCGGTCGTTCCTCAGCGGCTTAGCCTCCGCGTCAACGCGATCAAATCTGAGGTCGAGCAGTGGCACCAGCGGCAGGGCCGCGATCTGGAGGGCTACGCGGGCGCGCTCCGTTTTGTCCCGTTCAAGAACCGTCGCACCCAGATCGACGCCGCCTATGAGACGGGCAACACGACGTATCATCTCAGCCATCTCGGGCCGACGGACAGTCGTGGGGCCTATGTGCGCGGCACGGGCAGCAGTGCGCTCGATGCGGACCCGAATCGTGCAGGCGTGCAGATCAACGGCGTGGGCATGGTGCAGCTCCGCGCGGTCGGCAACAACCACGCGTGGGCTGACGTCGACGGCCTCATCAGCAACTGGCAGTCGACGACGACGAATGTCTTCCGCATCAGCGGTAACCTCGAAACCGTCGCCGCGATAGCGGCGACCGATCCGCAAAATCCGAATCGTTTCCCGCTGCTGCGCGTGCCCGAGAGCATCATCCCGCTGCGCGAGGACTGGGCCGGGCCAGACAACAAGATGAATTCGAAATACCATGCCTATACGATCGAGTTGAAACATTCGTTCACCGACCGGCTGAGCGGGCTCATCGCGCACAACGGTCAGTTCGACGAGACCATCCGCAAGCAAGCCTACTCCAGCATCGGCGGCTTCGGTGGACCGGGTCGCAGCCTCTTCATCGATGTCAATCCGGTGCTGCCCAATCCCCATGGCACGGGCACAATTCCGAATCCCAACTACGAGCAGTATTTCACGTATCACTCGCCCTTCCTCAATCCCGACGGGCACAAGATCACCAACTGGCGCGCGCAGGGCGTCTACGATGCGCGCCTGCCCTGGGGCATCACCCAACGATTCGTCGTGGGCGGTGCCTACCGACACGAGGAAAACTATCAGGATAATTTCGGCTACGCCCTCGCGCGGGAGGAAATCGCTCGCCGTGGTTTTACGACGGGAGCGCCGGCGTTTTTTAACAACAACTTGGTTTACCCGATCCACTACCTGAAAGATGGCAACGGCGATCAGACACTCGGGTGGAGCGTGCGCCCGGGCGTGACCCAGTTGTTTCGCAACGCCGCCGGCAGCGGGGTAAACCGACGGCTCGATCAGAGCCTGACCTCGGGGTCGGTCAATCTGCTCGGCGCTTACTTCAACGAAAAGGTCCGCACGAGCATCGGTGTGAGCCGCGAGCGCTGGCTGCAAAGCGCGAGCCTCGCGACGCGCGCGGATCCGGTGACCAACGAGCAGCGCTTCGTCGCCGCCGACAATACGCTCATTCCGAACGATGGCATCGCCAAGATTTCCGCGCCGGTGGTGCCGTTCGCCAACGCGTGGAGCACCAACCAGACCTACGGTGGCGTGTGGCACGCCCGGCCGTGGGTGTCGGTGAGTGGCGCGTATTTCGAGTCGTCGCAGTTCAGCGACAACTACGGTCTCGACCTGCTCGGGCGCGCGCTCGCGCCGCTCACGGGCGAAGGGTCCGACGTGAGCCTGCGTTTCCATCTGCCCCGGAGCGTCGAGGCGTCGTTGACCTATTTTCGGACGACCCAGGAAAACGTGAATTCGACGCTCGATGCGACGGTGCGGGACGAGCTCACGCCCCTGCTGGCGAAGCCCTTCACCAATCTGGTCGACTACCGCGACCGCACCTCGGATGGCTGGGAGCTCACGGTGACCGCGAACCCGCTGCCGAACTGGACGCTGCAAGCTTCGTTTGCCCGTAGCGAAGTCGCCTACACCCGCTTTTTCCCGCTGCTCCAGCAATTGATCGCGGAAGCCCGGGCCACGGCGCAGAGGCAGGGATTGAATCCCGACTCCGCCACGATCGTGACGCGGCAATACCTGGAGGAGCAGGACGGCAACACCGGTCCCGAAACGAAGAGCAACGCGAGCCTCGTGACGCGCTACAGCTTTACGCAAGGCGCGCTCAAGGGCGTAAGCACGGGCGTGGCCGCGCGCTACCAGCGCGGTAAACCGTGGGTCAACCTCGTCATCGCCAACGTCGAGGTGCTCCCTGCGATCACGACACCCGATTACGTGCTGGTGAATCCGTTTATCAGTTACCGCCGGAAGATTGGGCGCACGAATTGGACGTTCCAAGTGAACGTGAACAACATCACCAACGTGCACTCGAACCAAGGGAACAGCTGGCGTTGGCCGCGCTACACGGAGCCGAGGCAGTTCGTCTACACGGCGACGGCGGCGTTTTGAGTGGAGCGTTGCAGTCGAAACCTGCGCAGCGTCGTGGCAGCCGAGAAAACGAGGTGGTGTCTCTCGGTTCACCTCCTCACGGCCTCCTCACGTCGGCCGCTACATCGAGGGCAATGTCGGCTGAGTCTGTGACTCGACGCCGAACGCTGCGCCCTTGGTGCGGCTGCCGTCAGAATACCTCGTAGACTTCGATCAGCGCTTCGCCGGTGCCGTTGTTTACACCTGACACTTGGACGGTATAAGTGCCACCGGCGGGTAGCGTCAGCAAGACAGCGGCGTCGCGGCTCGCGGTGGCCAAGGGGAAGGCACCCACTTGGACGAACGTTGGGCTCAGCGCGGCGCTCCAGTTGTCATTGGAACCGACGGTCACGCCGTTTTTATCGATGACCCTGAGCGTGGGGTCGGCGAGCGGGCTGGAGACGCCGAACGTCCTCAGCGTCGGGCCGACGGCGCGGATCAGGACCTGTTTGCTACCGACGCCGCTGATGGAGAATCCAGCGATGAGAATATCGTCGTCCGTGCCCACGCGATTGCGGGCGGAGAGGTTGACCAGACGAGGCGAGGTGCCGCCGGCGATGTCATAGGCCTCGACCAAAATCACACCGGTCCCCGGGCCCGAGGCTTGCACCGTCACGGCGCCCGTGAGCACTTGGCTGATCGCCGCATCCTTGGAGCCGGGGGCAAAGGCGAACGCGCCGACCGTCGCAAAGGTGCCGGCGAGCGCACCGGGCCAATCGTCGTTGATCGCGGTCGGAGTCGTGCTGCCGCCCGTGAAGAGTTCCAGTGTGGGGTCGGCCAGGCCGTTGAGTCCAAATGCGGTCAACGCGGGACCGGCGGCGCGGATGAGGATTTGTTTGGCACCGCCGCTGACGACGGCGCCGAGGGTGAGGGCCTCGCCGGCCCGCAGGGTGGTGCGCACGGAGAGATTGGAAAGGGCGCTGCCGGAGATGAGGTCCAATCGCGCCGGCGCACTGACGATGGCGCCGCCGGCATTGGAGACCGCCACGGTGTAGTTGCCCAAAATCGAGGGCGAGGCGGTGTTGGGCGACAACGTGGCCTTGGTGGCGCCTTCCACCGGAACTCCGTCTTTGAACCACTGATACCAGAGAAAGCCGGTCCCGCTCGCGGAAACGGCGAGGGTGGCGGAGTCCCCCAAGAGGACGGTTTGCGCCCGGGGCTGCGCCGCCACGAGGGGGGCGGGCGGTGCGGGGATGGACTTCGTGAGCGCGACCGGCGGGCCCGCGTGCCAGCTGCTGGCCAGGGTGTGATCCGGATTAGCGAACGGCGTGTTGAGCACCAAACTGAAACCCGAGCCATCCGCCTCGGCCGGCCACGGGGCGGAATCGCGATAGGTAAATTGTTTGATGATCGCCCCAGTCGCGCTGCGGACGATGAGTTGTTCCGTGCTGTTGGAGAGGTTACCGGAAAAGGCGCCCGCCACGACGGGCTGCGTCCCGGGCTCCAGTCGAGCGGCGAAGCCGGCGAGGTTCTCGGCGATGATAATTCGCCCGCCCGGGGGCAGAATGCGCAACGTCGGCGCCACGGTGCCGAAATCGAACGTGACCGCGTCGGAGAGTTTTACGCCGCTGAGATCGACGGATTGCGAGCGGGAGATGTTCAGTAGTTCGATAAATTCGAAGTCGTTGCCGTCATTGAGTCCGGCTGCCAGTTCGGTCGGCGTCGGATCGGCGGGATGGTAGTGCAGTTCGCTGACCACGAGGTTGGCGGCGCTCGCGGGCGTGGCCGCCGAGATGAACGTCGCCTCGGTGAGCGGGGACCAGGTGTCGCCCTGTTTGATGCGGGTGCGGACGGTGTGGGCCCCGGGAACCCCGAGGGAGATGGCGGGCCCGGGCGCTGAGGCGGTCTGGCCAACGAGGCGGAGATCGAAGCGCAGATCGGAGTAGTCGTTCCGCGGATAGGCGTTGGCCGCGTTGGGTGGGAAGGAGTAGATCGCCTGGTGGACTTCGACGGCCAGCGTGTTGACGCCTTCTTTCAGGAGGGTTCGATCAAAGGGCACGGCGATAAACATGGTTTCGATGGGCACGTAGTTGTTACCCGGATCGATGGGCCCCAGCGCCTCTTGACCGTGAGTGGCCGGGGTGGGCGCGAGGGGAAAGTTGATACGGGCGGCCTCGACGCCGTTCAGATAAATCACGGCACCATCGTCCGCCATGATTTCAAAAAAGGCGGTTGTTAGGTCGGAGGTGCCCGTGGCGGTGAACGTGGTGCGGAAGTAGGCGGCTCCGGGAGCGACGGTCGCCGACGGATAGTTGGGTGCGACGGGCGAGACGTTGGTGGCCAGGCCGGTCGTCTCGCCGTAGCCGAGCGGGGCCGCACCGGCGCTCCAGGTGCCGTCGGCATACGCCGGGGCGGTCCACGCGAGGCCGCCGGCATCGGTGGCGGGCGCGGCGGTGGGGAGGAGCCATTTCCACGGTTGTCCGTCGGGGAGGATCGTGGATGTGGAGACGGTGCCGGTGGTCGCGGTGAGGGCGGACGCATCGAGCGCGCCGCCGACTTGTCGCGGATCTGCGCCATCGATCGTGAAGTAGGTGGTGCCGCCGGCGGGGTTCGGATTGTTCAGCCGGAATTGGAAGCTCACTGGCACATTGCCGCCGGATTGCGGCCGCCCCGTGGAGACATCGATTAACTCGGTGGGTTTGAGTCGCGGCGCGAGGGTCGTCGGGTTGGTGGCCTGCGGTGCGCCGTCGATCCACTCCAAACGTTCGGCGAGCCACGATTTGAGGGCGTCGACCTCGTGGCGCCACGTCGTGCGATTGGCCTGCCCCGTCTGGCCGCCGGGGAAGGTGTTGCTGCCGAGAATGGGATACTTCCGATAGTGGCGGGCGACCGGCGCCTGAATGGCGAGGGTCGCGGCGTTCGTGGTGTTGACGATATCCGCGCGGCTGCCGTCCGTGAGCTGCGTGTAAACGGCCTCGATGCGGTCGAACAAGGTCTCGGTTGAAAAGTGCGAGCGCCGCAAGGCCGTCCAGCGATTCCAGTAGCGATCATTGAACTCGGGGTCGTCGTCCAGCCGCGTGTAATACGTGTAGTTCGAGCCGACGACCCACGACTTCAGGCCGAAGGTGGAGTTCGAATAGCCATAGTTGCTGTTGCCCAGGCTGCGATCGGCATCCCAGAAGGGGAGCGCGGTCAGCGGACCGTTGCGGTCCTTGGCGAAGTAGTAGCTGAAGGTGTAGGCATCGACCTCCTTGCACAGCTCGAGCCAGAGGGTGCGGTCGATGAAGCTGCGTTCGTGGAGCCACTTCGCGTAGTAGTTTGGGCTGGCGGGTTGATTGAAGTCGGGCGCGGCGAGAGCAGACGTCATACGATTCAGCCAGTCGACGAGGGCGTTGGCCTGGGTGACGGTGACCGGTTCAGGGGAGCTGATGTCGTAGTCGCGGCTCGAGCCGGGGATGGCGGGGTTCGAGGCGGCGTTGATCTTGTAGTCGTAGGGCGTCTTGTCGTTTTTGAAGATGAAGCCGCCGTTGATCAGTGCGGGGTCGCTCATGCTGTCGTTGAGCTTGGCCACATCGACGCGCTCCTTTCCGCGATTCGGTTTTTCCATGAGCAGGTAAACGCCGCGGTAGTCGGCGTAGTCGAGGGTGCCGTTGCCCTGGTTGAAAAACACCTCGACGAAACGGCAGCGCACGCCGAAGCCCGGGCCGTTGGCATCGAGCATGGTCTGCTGCATGAGATAATTTCGCATGAGCGACTTGTCCAAGGTCAGGCTTTGCAAAATCCAATCGCTGTCGCTCGGCAGGCCCAGCAGCGGCTCGTTGCGATCCTCGTCCGCATCCTCCTTCCAGAATTCCAGCGCATAGGGTCGCTCCGGCTGACCGGAGGAGCTTTGGCCGCGCACGTGGGTGCCGCCGCGCAGCACCTGGTCGGGAGCGTTGGCGAAGCTCGCGCGATTCGTGCCGGGCTTCACATCATACACGGCAACTTGGGAAAACCGATACGGGCGCAGACCGGCGGGATTGGTGAGCGCGTCGACGTTACGCAGGAAACTGTCGAGCACGATGACCGGCAGATTACTGCTGAAGGGTTGCCCCGAGGAATTGTAGTTACTCGCGACGTTCACGAGGGTGGTGGCGTTCGTGTTCGCGGCGCTCGAGAGCCAGATGAACGCGCGGTTGCCGGTTTTCGACGGCAGAAAGCCGGGTGCAAAGACGCGGGCCTTGATGCAGGTGCCGGTCGTGACGTCGAGCGGAGTCGTGTAGAGGGTGGAGGTCTCGGTCGGTTCGGCGGTATTCAACGTGTAGCGGATCTCGGCACCGGCCGGCGCACCGGTCGGCAATTGCAGGCCCAGTGTGAGGGCGGACGTGAGCACCGCGCTCGGCTGATCGGCTAGAGGCTCGACGCCTGCCTTGAAGAAGACCGGCGCGGTCAGGCGGTTTCCGGGGGCTTGGCGACCGCCATTGGTGGTGCCTGGCGTGGGGACTTCGAAGTATCCCCGCGTCTGCGCCGAGCCCAACCCCCCGAAGGAGACATCCTCTTGCTGCGGGCCGTAGGTCAGCGAATGGGCGACGGTCGTGCCATCGGCGCGCACGAGGGTGAGCGTGCCGCGCTCTTTTTGCAGCGTGAAGTTGGTGTGCGGTCGGACATTGGTGAAACGATTCTTGCCGGAGGCGAAAACGATCTGATGGCCGTAGGCGGGAATCGTCAGGTCGGGCAGCAGGTAGCGGGCGAGCGGCGGAGGCGTGCCGGCCGAGCTGGAGTAGTCGAGGCGCCATCCGGCCAAGCTCACGGGAGTGGCCGAGCCATTGTAGAGATCGATCCAGTCCGGCTTGGCGAGATCTTCGTCCTCTAGGCCGTTGGCATTGTCCGCCATGATTTCCTCGATGACGACTCCGCCGGTGTTCACCGGAGCCACCGGCGTGGTGACGGTGGTGATCGCAAGATCGTCGACGAACACGTCCTGCGTGAGACCGCCGGTGGCGGCATTGAAGGCGAAGTTGCAACCGATGGTCGGAATGAATCCCCGCGTCGGCAACGCGGTGAAAATCGCGAGACCATCGTAGGTGAGGTCCAGTCCGGTGACCGCATGCCAGTGCAGCGTCACGGTTCGGAAAGTCTGATCGTAGGTGAAGTTTCGTCCGGGGAGATTCGTGGCGAGGAAATTGCCCGCGCTATTGCCATCCGCGAAGACCTCGATGCTGCGGGGATCGGTGGTGGCGTTCTCATAGGTGTCGAAGTTCACGACCAATCCATAGGCGGCACCGTGTCCGGCTGCACCGCCGAGGCCACTCAGCGAGGGACCAAAGCTAAGATTAAATCCATCGGCAGGAACCGCTCCGGCGGTGCGATCCAAGAGCAACCTGAACGTGACGGTGAATTCCGTGACCACGCCGTTGGCATCGAGCACGGGCAGCACGAGTGCGGCGGTGGCGCTGCCCGTCGCCTTATCGGCCAAGCGCAGGGCGATGGCGCCGGCGGTGCCGACGCCGGTCTTCACGATGCCGACGTTGATGGTGCCGGTGCCATTGGTGTCCTTGCGACTGGAGATGAGCGTGACGTTGGTCGCTGCGCCGTTGAGCAAACCGCCGCCGAGCGTGAGGGACGTGTTGATCGCGCCATTCGGAGTGTCGGTGGCGAGCGAGTTGAAGTTGTGGGTGAACGTGGCGGCAGGCAGTGCGGCGGGGACGAGCGCGACAAGCAACAGAGCGAGGCGGGCGGCGATGGAACGGGGATATCGCATGGCTGACGGGGGTTGGGGAGCGGAACGGCGCAAATCTGAACGGACGAATGCCGCCATCTCAAGCAGTCTGGGGGCGGAACTGACGGAGGACCTGACGAAGAAACGCTCAACGTTTAACGCCCAACGTTGAACGCTCAAGTAAGCTTGGCGGGTGTGAAGCGTGGGGTGGCAGCCGTGGCACCGAGGTTGTTTTTTGTGCGAGGTCCGTTTCCCTGCGGCCTCCAGCCTGTCCTGAGTTGAGGAAGTAAGGTCCGGGTGCATCTCCGATTTGCCGCCGAACGTCGCGCCGCCGTGACAGCCAAGAACGTGGGAGGGACTTCAGTCCCTCCGATTCAGGGACTGAAGTCCCTGCCACTTTCTCGAAGGCGACAACTCGCCGATGCACTCGAACGTCCGCGATACGAAACTTGGGTGTTGAGGGTTCGGCGTGGCGTGGTGAACGTGAATGCGTGAGCGGTGTTCTCCAACCTATTTTTCTCAGCTATGCGCGGGATGACGCGGCGGCGGCGCGGCGCATCGCGGAGGCATTGCGCAGTGCCGGACTGGTGGTGTGGTTTGATGAAAACGAACTCACGGGTGGCGATGCGTGGGATCAAAAGATCCGCACGCAGATCGCGGAATGTGCGTTGTTCGTGCCGCTGATTTCGGCGAAGACCCAAGCGAGACTCGAAGGCTATTTCAGATTGGAGTGGCGGCTGGCCGAACAGCGATCGCACCTGATGGCGAAAGGAAAACGGTTTCTCGTGCCCGTGTGCATTGATGACACGCGCGAAAAAGGTGCGCAGGTGCCCGATGCGTTTATGGACGTGCAGTGGACGCGGCTGCCCCTTCGACAGGCTCAGGGCGAGTCGGGCGGAGTGGCGACGACGCAGTTTGTGGAGCTGGTGAAGCGGTTGATGATCGGAGAAGTGGCACGGGTCTCCCGACCCGTGAGTGTGGACGACACGGGTCAGGAGACCCGTGCCACGAAAACCGGCGTCCCGGCGGCGGCATGGATCGGTGCGGTGGTGGTTGTAGCGATCGGAGTCGCGGCGGCGTTCTTTGCGATGCGGAAGCCGGAGTCGACGACGCCACTGGCGTCGTCGAATGCGGGCGCAGGGACGCGCCCGCCCACCACGGAAGTAGTAGCGGCGCCGAAACCGGCGGAGAAATCCGTCGCGGTGCTCGCGTTCGAGAATGTCGGGGGCGACAAGGAGAACGAAATTTTTTCCGATGGCGTGCCGGACGAAATTCTGACGCAACTCGGCAAGGTGGCGGGACTGCGGTTGACGGGACGCAACTCGTCGTTCGCCCTGCGTGGCCGGCCCGAGGCGGAGGTCGCGCAAAAACTCAACGTGAGCCATGTGGTGAGCGGTTCGGTGCAGCGCGTCGGTTCGCAAGTGAAGATCACCGCCCGCCTCGTGAACGCTGCGGATGGCACGCAGCTCTGGCAGGACCGTTTTACCGAGGAGATGAAGGATATCTTTGCCGTGCAGGAAAAGATCGCGGGGCTCATCGCGCAGAATCTGTCGCTCAAACTCAGCGGGGCGTCGCGCGTGGCGAAGAGCGTCGATCCCGAGGCGCAGCGTCTTGTCCTCGAAGGGCGTTACCACTGGAACCTGCGCAACGACGAGGGATTCACCCGTGCGGAGGCGGCGTTCACGAAGGCGATCACGATGGCGCCAGATCTCGCGGTGGCTCATTCGGGACTCGCGGGCGTGTGGGCGATCCGTGGGAATTACCATCAAATGGATGGTATGACCGACGGGCGGGAGGAAATCGGGCGCGCCCGCTCGGCGGCGGAGCGCGCCGTGCAATTCGATCCAAATCTGGCCGAGGCGCACGCGGTGCTGGCGTTCTGTCTGTTGGTCGACGGAAAGCTAGAGGAGTCGGAACGGAGTTTCCAGCGGGCGCTGGCACTCAACCCCAGCTCGACGGTGACGCTGTCCTGGCACGCTTTGGTTTTGCGATTAATGGGTCGAGTCGATCTCGCGATTGCCGAATACCAGCGAGTGGCGATCATGGATCCGCTATGGTTCATCAACCTGTTGTTACTGGGGTCGAACCTGAGCGACGTGGGCCAATGGGACGAGGCGCTTTCCGTCTTGGACCGTGCGATGGCGTTGCGAAACGATCCCTTCATGCCGGCGGTAGGGTTGCGGGCGCGGGCCTTGTTCGTGTTGGGCAGAAAATCGGATGCGGTCGAGATGGCGCGCCTCGTCCGCCGGCGATTCGACGTGTTTCCTCGTTGGCAAGCGGATGCGCAGGCCGTGTTTGTGCTACGGCAAGCCGGCCTCGAAAAGGAAGCGGCCGAGCATGCGGCCGAAGTCTTCGCCCGTGCGCCCGCCGACAGCTATATGCGCGGGTTTGTCCACGGTGCGCTCGGTCAATTCGAACGCGCGCTGCCCTATTTGGAACGAACGTCCAGCACCACCGGGCGCAGTTTTGTCTATTTGGACCAAATGTGGGATCCGTGGCGCGACGATGCGCGATTCCTTCAAGTCATCGCGAAGATCGGGGTCACCGAGGAATACAACATCGCTCGCGAAACAGTGGCGCGTATGCAGCGAGGGCAGCCGGGGAAGAAGTAGGGCCAAGGGAAACAGCCAACGCCCAACGCTCAACTTCGACCGCTGAACGCTCACGGTTCGGAGCAACGACCGGTCACCGACAGGTGGGTAATTGGGTGTGGGGGGAAATTGCGGATTGAACGGGGCCGCTCCGCCGATTGCTGAAGCTCAAGGTGCCAACGGATCGATGAGGCGAAGGCCCGGGATGCCGGCGAAGTCGTCCGTGTTGCGCGTGACGAGCGGCATGCGGTGGGTGAGCGCGGTGGCGGCGATGATGGCATCGCCGAGTTTGAGGCGCCT
>CAMBVX010000170.1 GCA_945871085.1 Opitutus sp. GAS368
AGGTCGGCGGCTTCGGCGATTTGGAGCACGAGGGTGTTGCCGCAAACTTTGAAGGGCGGCGTATCGAGGCGCTGGGCGTGGTTTTCGCGCCAGTGCCAGATCGCGTGGAGGACGCCGAGGCCGGCCCCGCGGAGGCGTTCGCTGCGGCCGATGCGCCAATCGATGTTGGTGGCGGGAGCGAAGCCGGTGGAGCCAGACTCAATCTGGGCGCGGCATTGTTGGTCCAGCCAATCGAGGCGGCCGCGCTTTTTCAGGTCGCGTTGGAGAATGTCGCGGAGAGCGGGGAGATGCCAGACGTCGAGGGCGGCGTAGTTGAGAAGTTTCGACGTGATGGGGCGCTGGGACCAGTTGGCTTTCTGGCCGGACTTATCGACCGCGACGCCGAAGTGTTCTTCAAGGAGACCGGCGAGACCGATGCGTTGGCGGCCGAGGAGCTGGGCGGCGAGCATCGTATCGAAGATACTTTTCGGCCGGAAACCGCAGAGGTCGTGGAGGAGGCGGAGATCAAAATCGCTGCCGTGCATCACGAGGTGTTTCTTCGCGAGGACCGTGAGGAGCGGCTCGACGTCCAAGCCGGGAGCGAGGACGTCGACGAGGAAGATCTCACCATCAACGAGGAGCTGAAAGAGGCAGACGCGCGTCTTGTAGTGATACATGTTGTCCGCCTCGGTATCGAGGAAGACCTCGTCGACGCGGGCGAGGGCGGCGAGGAGCGGGGTGAGCGAGCCGGGCTGGTCGAGGAGTTGGTAGGCGGGCGGACGGGTGGTCACTTTGACACCGAGCAAACGGCGAACAGGCAGAGGAAGGAAGCGGGAAATCATGCGACAAACGGGGAAGACGGCGTGGTGGGAAGCTCGGAGCGGGTGCGAATCGGTTGGGTTAAGGAAGGTTGTCCCACGCACTGAGGAAGGCTTCAACTAACAAAGGGAGGTCGTCGCTGTAGCCGCCTTCGAGGATCGCGGCGGCGGGAATGGGAGGTGCGACCGGGGAGGAAGTTCCGGCAGTATTGGGGGCACGGGCGGCGGCGAGCCAGCGGCCGAGCGTGGCGAAGTCGTCCCGTTCGAGCGTCATCGCCGTGATCGGGTCGCGCGCGTAGGCATCGAAGCCGGCGGAGGCGAGAATCAGATCGGGGCGAAACGCGATGACCGCGTCGAGGGAGGCGCGGAGCGAGGCCAGGTGTTCGGCGCGGGGCGCACGGGGGGCGACGGGCCAGTTGCGGAGGCGCGGGCCGAGGTCGCGGGTGCCGGTGCCCGGGTAGCCGGGGTGCTGGTGGACGGAGGCAAAGAAGAGCGAATCGCGGAGCGGAGAGTCGGACGTGATGAGCGACTGAAAGATGGATTCGGTGCCGTTGCCGTGATGAGCATCGAAATCCCAGACGGCTACGCGACGAACGGGGACGGGGGCGGAAGCGCCGGCGACGGGAAAATCGCAGGCGGCATGAACGGCCGCGAGGGCGATTTGGTTCAGGTAACAAAACCCCATCGCCTGCCCGGCGCTGGCGTGATGACCGGGCGGGCGCATCAGGGAAAAAACGGGCGTGCGATGCGTGACCGCGTGGCGGGCGGCCGCGAGGGCGGCGGAAACGGAGCGACGGGCATGGTCGTCGATGTGATCGAAGAACGGGGTGTCGGCATCGAAGTCGCGGGGTTGCGCCAGACGTTTGAGGTGCGCGGGCGTGTGCGTGAACAGGAGGGTTTCGGCGGTGACGGATGCGGCGGGCGGCGGCACACGCCATTCCCACGCAGGACGGGCGGCGCGGAGATGGGCCGCCGTGCGGATGACGCGGGCCGGCTGCTCGGGGCGCAGCGAGGAACCGTAGTCGGCACACTGGGGGTCGTGGAAAATGAGCATGGGGGGAGTGAAAGAGAAAGTGAGTGTGGAAGGGAAGCCGGGAGGGCGGTCACTTGCGTTCAGCGGCACTTTCACCCTCACTTTCACTTTCATGAACGTCGTCGTGCTTTGTTCCGGGGGGATGGATTCGGTGGCGGCGCTCCATTGGGCGCGACGGGAGCATACCGTGGCGGCGGCGATGAGTTTCGACTATGGGGCGAAGCACAATCACTGCGAAATTCCGTTTGCCGGGGAGCACGCGGCCCTCGTGGGCGCGCGCCATGAGGTCGTGCGACTGGACTTTGTGGACCGGTTATTCGCGTCAGATCTCTTGAAGAGCGGGGGCGAAATTCCCGAAGGCCACTACGAGGCGGCGAACATGAAGCAGACGGTCGTGCCGTTTCGGAATGCGATCATGTTGTCCATCGCCTGCGGGTTTGCGGAGAGCGTCGGAGCCGAGGGACTCGTGATCGCGGCGCACGGGGGCGACCATGCGATTTACCCGGATTGCCGCGAAGATTTTATGCAGGCGATGAGCGACGCAATGCGGCTGGGCACCTATGCGGGCGTAAAATTACTCCGACCGTTTATCACGATGACCAAGGGTGAAATCGCGGCGGCGGGGGTGAAGCTTGGGGTTGATTTCGCGCGGACGTGGTCGTGCTACAAAGGCGGCGAGATCCACTGCGGCAAATGCGGCACGTGCGTGGAGCGGCGCGAGGCGTTTGCACTCGCAGGTGTGCCGGACCCGACGGTCTATGCCAGCAACGAGGCGCTGCCGGGGAAGCCCAAGAACGAGAACGATTAAGAGAACGAAGAAGGAGAACGAGCATGAGCACGATTGCGAGAACGATGAAATCCGGCTCGTTCTCTTTCTCGTAATCGTTCTCGTTCTCTCCCTCCGATGCTGATCTCCGAGATTTTTTATTCGATTCAGGGCGAGGGCGAGCTGACGGGCGTGCCGTCGGTCTTCGTGCGCTCGAGCGGCTGCAATCTGCGGTGCACGTGGTGCGATACGCCCTACGCATCATGGAATCCCGAGGGGGACATGCGCACGGTGCCGCAGATTCTGGCGGAAGTGCAGAAGTATCAGGCCGCGCGCCATGTGGTGCTCACGGGGGGCGAGCCGATGGTGGCGAAGGACATGCGGTTGCTCGCGCAGGACATCAAAGCGCTCGGGCACCATATCACCATCGAGACAGCGGCGACGGTGGCACCGGAGGGGATCGCGTGCGACCTGGCCTCGTTGTCACCGAAGTTACTCAATTCCGCACCGGACGCACAGGAGCACGGCGCTTGGCGGAAGAAACACGAGGCCACGCGGTGGCAGCCGGACGTGGTGCGCGCGTGGATCGACCAGTATCCCTATCAATTTAAGTTCGTCGTTTCGCGGCCGGAGGACATCGAAGAACTCGAGCATATGCTTGCGGCGCTGCACCGGGAAATCCCCCGGCACAAGGTTTTGCTCATGCCGGAGGCGACGACGCTGGACAAAATGCGTGGGCGCGCGGGTTGGCTCGGGGAATTGTGCAAGGCGCGCGGCTATCGTTACGCTCACCGGCTGCACATCGAACTCTACGGCAACAAACGCGGGACCTGACGTCACCCTTGCGCATGAATCTCCCCTCGCCGACCGGGCCCGATCCACTGCGGAAACTTTCCGATGAACTGCACGTCTTGGCCGAGCAGTTTCGCGAACGAAAAGTCACGCTGCGGGAAGTCATGACGACGCTGGGCGGACGCGCGTCGGGCTTGATGATCGTGATTCTGGCGCTGCCGTTTTGTTCGCCGATTTCGATCCCGGGATTGTCGGTGCCGTTTGGCGCCGTGATTTTTGTGCTCGGCGCGTGTTTCGTCGCCGGCCGGCCGCCCTGGCTACCACACAGGTTGCTGGCGGTGGAACTACCGCCGAAGTTTTTTCGCGCCGTGCTGGAGGGCGCGAGCAAGTTCATCGGCTGGATCGAGCGCCAACTCCACCCACGCTGGGCCTGGATCACAGGCACGACCGCGCTGATGCGGTTGCACGGCCTGCTCGTCTGCGCAGGCGCTGGATTATTGCTGCTCCCGCTGGGCG
This sequence comes from Opitutus sp. GAS368, assembly GCA_945871085.1. GTDB lineage: Bacteria > Verrucomicrobiota > Verrucomicrobiia > Opitutales > Opitutaceae > GAS368. The sequence continues at coordinate 3,905 of CAMBVX010000170.1, forward strand.
GGATTCCGTTTACGAACATGCTGCCAGCGCTCGTCGTGGTGATCGGCACGCTCGGCATGATGGAACGTGACGGCGTGGCGGTGGTGACGGCGTATGGTTTGTTGCTCGCGACGTTCGCTTACTTCGGCGCGTTTGCCGGTGTAGCCATCGAGTTATTCGAGAAACTCAAGCAGTGGATTGCGGGCTGACCGCGGCTGGATGGCGAGCGAAGCCGTCACGGCGGCGGCGAGCAGAAAGCCAATGATTCCGAGGGACCAAGTGATGGGGAATTTTCCGCCGAAGGCCTCGTTGAGCCAGACCATCTTGAGCCCGACGAACACGAGGATCAGGCCGAGCCCGTATTTCAGGAACCGAAATTTGTGCATCACGCCGGCGAGCATGAAAAACATGGCCCGCAGCCCGAGGATCGCGAAGACGTTAGAAGTAAAAACGATCAGGGGCTCCTTGGTGATGGCAAAAATCGCGGGCACGGAGTCGACGGCGAAGACGATGTCGGTGACTTCGAGAAACACGAGACACACGAACAGCGGCGTGGCGTGGAGCACACCGGCATGGCGCACAAAAAAATTCTGGCCGTCGAGCTGCGGCGTAATCGGAATAATTTTACGGAGCAGGCGGATGATGGGATTCTTCTCGGGGTCGATGGGTTTTTCGGGGGCGAAGAGAATTTTGATACCGGTGAGGATCAGAAAAATTCCGAAGAGCCAGATGACCCAGTGGAGCTGCATGAGCGCGGCGCCGAGCGCGATGAAGATGATGCGGAAGACCAGCGCACCGAGGATCCCGAAGAAGAGCACGCGGTGCTGATACTTCGCGGGGATGGCGAAGTAGGAAAACACGACGACGAAGACGAAGACGTTGTCCACCGAGAGCGATTTCTCGACGACGTAGCCGGTGAGGAATTCGAGTGCGGTCTGGTTGGCGAGCGTGGTGGCTTGGAGCGCGGTCAGACCCGCCGCGAGGAGGCGGGGGTCCGTGGGGAGTTTCCACTGGACGTATTGCCAGAAGCCGAAGCAGAACAGCAGGGCGAGGCTGATCCACGCGACGCTCCAGCCGAGGGCCTCCTTGAATTTAACCTCGTGCGCGGCACGATGGAAGACGCCCAAGTCGAGGGCGAGCATGCCGAGCACGAAGAGCGTAAAACCGGCGTAGAACCACCAGTAGTCGGCGAACGGGAAGAGAATCAGTGAAGCGTCCATGGAAAAGCGAAGCCGTGAGAAAACGCAGGCGGGCGGTTGCGACAAGGTGAACTGGCTGGAAACCCGCGGGCTTGTTTCCAGAGGAAGGAGCGGTCAATTTCCCGGACCAAGCGTTTCCCCGATGAGCCTCCCTGCTCCCCTGCCCCATGCCGTGTCGGACATCGGCCAGATCGCCGTGATCGTGAGCGATGTGGCGAAAGCCACGGTGTTCTATCGCGATGTGCTCGGGCTGAAGTTCTTGTTTGGAGCCGGACCGAACCTCGCGTTTCTCGCGGCCGGGGCGGTGCGCATAATGCTGACGACGCCGCAGGGCGCGGGCGAGGTGGGCAAGAATTCGATTTTGTATTTCAAGGTGACGGACGTGGTGGCCACCCACGCGGCGATCATCGCGCGCGGGGCCGTGAATGAACACGCGCCGCGACTGGTCGCGAAAATGCCGGACCACGAGCTGTGGATCGGAGACGTGCGCGATCCCGACGGCAATCTCGTCGGGTTGATGGAAGAGAAGCGCTGAGCGGGCGCCCAAGCATGGGTCAACTATCTGCTCCGCACGCAGGCGGCGGATGGCACGTGGCCGGTGAAGACCCGGGCGATTTGGCTGTAGCCGTATTTCGAAAGTGGATTCCCTTACGGCAAGGATCAGTTCCTCTCCGCCGTCGGCCCGGCCTGGGCCGCTCTGGCCCTCGCCGCAGTCCAGCCGCCGGCGGTGGTCCAAAGGCAGCTTCAGGGGGTTCATGGGCGTCTCCTCTTTTCGCCGCGGTCCGAAGTATTTTCATTTTTGCCTCGCGAAGGGTCCTGCGACGCGACCGGCGCCGTGGGCAACCCAAAGGGCCAACTTTGCACTCAGCCTTCGGTGCCGGTGTCGGCCGGATTGGATCAATCGTGCGGATATTTCACTCTCCGGCATGAAAGCGACCCACCCGGTGAATCTCATTTTCCGAATTTGTCATTGCGAGAGCTCGACCACAGCGCGGCACCCCGGGAGGAAGGAGCAATGAACCGTGTTTGCCATCGCGAGGAGCGCAGCGACGCGGCCATCAGTACGATGACGCGTTGATTGACGCGGGCGTCTTCGACGACGAGCACGCGACCGGCGAGGGGCGCGCGACGGGGAGAAACGGCGACCGGGAATTGTCCGGGGGTTTCGGCGCGTGAGGCAAGGTGAGCTCCGATCCTTGGCCAGGCTCGCTCTGCACCCCAATGTTTCCGCCCAAGCGGTTGACGAGGCGCTGCACAATGGCGAGGCCGAGGCCGCCGAAGCTTCGCGTCATCAAACTGTCGCCCCGGGAAAATTCCTGGAAAAGTTTTTTCTGGCTAGCGGCATCCATGCCGATGTCGCGCAAGCTGAAGCGGACGACCGCGCCTTCGGCATCGGAGCGCAGCGCCGGCACGGCGATTTCAACCTGGCCCCGCGCGGTAAACTTGATCGCGTTGCCCGTGAGATTAAGCAGGACCTGCTTCAACCGCACGGCGTCGCCCAACACGTCAGCGGGCAGATCGGGCGGGAGCGTCGGGATGAGTTCGAGCCGCTTCTCCGCCGGGCGCGGGCGCAAGAGGGCGACGACATCCGTGATCGTCCGCGGCAGGGAAACAGGGCGGATTCGAAGTCGAGCTTGCCGCTCTCGATTTTCGAGAAATCGAGGATGTCATGCAACAACCGCAGCAGGGTAGCGGCGGAACTGGACGCGACTTCGACGTGGCCTTGCCGCACCGGACTGAGCTGAGCGTGCTCGAGGACTTGGATCATGCCCATGATCCCGTTCATCGGAGTGCGGATCTCGTGGCTCATGGTGGCGAGAAAATCGCTCTTGGCTTGGTTGGCGGCCTCGGCGCGGGTCTTTTCCTCGTTGAAGGTGAGCACCAGGGCTTCGTGCTCGAAAATCAAGCGTCACAACCGCAGCAGATCCGCAGAGGGGAGTTTGGCGGCGTTAAGCAAAAATAAGGTGGAGGTGCCCTCGAGCTCCCGCTCACGGATAAATTTTTAACGCGCGATGCGCACCGCGTCGTAGCCCATCTTCAACATCCGCGGAAACACGATGTCGGTCGGATACTCGATCAGGAACGAGCTCCGCCAGTCCGCCGGCTTGCGCGTAAACCGCGGTAGCAGCGAGCATCCGTCGATGCCAGGCAACGACGGTGCACCGGCGAGTTCCCAGATCGTGGGCGCAAGGTCGGTGGTCAGGGCCGTGCCGGCAGGGGTCACACCAGACTTTACGAGCGGTGGATAACGCACCAACACCGGTAAGCGGATGGACTCCTCATAGCCGAGTCGCCGCTCTCGGCTCAGGCCGTGCTCGCCGTAAAAATAGCCGTTGTCGCCGATCACCCTGACGACGGTCTGGTTCACGAGGCCCGGCTTTTCCAACGTGGCGAGAATCCGCCCGAGACCTTCGGCCACTGCGGCCAGCATGCGCAGGCGGTCGCGGATGGTCTCGTCGGGCCGTTACGGTGTTGGGTCCCAGCGGCCCGAGGCCCGCGATGGGGCGTTCGAGTGCCGGTTTGCCCTGGGGCGGGACGGCATCGTTTCCCCGCCGTGGTGGCAGAGAATCCGCGTAAAGGGTTTTGTGCCGCGCCGCGGGAATAAAACCGTCTTCGCCGATCGCCACCACGGTGCCCTCCGCCCGCTGAAGACGATTTGGGTGCAGCGCCTTGTGAGAGAGCATCAGCCTGAACGGCGCGGTACGGCGCGGCTCGATGAAGGCCACCGCCCGTGCGGCGAAAATATCCGTCACGTAACCGGGCGCGCGCCAGGCGACCGTTCTCATAGAACTCGGGGCCCGCCACCTCGCCCTGGCCCTTCATGCCGACCGACGTGTCGAAACCCGGACGCGGCGTGGGTCGTTTCCCCTCTGCCACTTGCCGATGAACCCGGTGTTGCCGCCGGACGCGTGAAGCGACCGCGCAAACGTGCGAAGGGCACGGCTGCGCCGCTACGCTCGGTGTTATCGAAATTTTCCCGGTAGAGAATCTCCGACGTGACACGGCAGGGCTCGGCGGCTACCCCTTTACCTACTCCCCCTCCCCGATGAAGTTTCAAAACACTTGCCTGCTCCTTTCTGCCTTCGCGGTGACCGCGCCCGTCGCCGCACTGCGCGCGGCTGAATTTCAGATCACCGATGCCGTCGAATTCGCCCGTTGCGTGCCCACGGGCGCCAAGATCGAAAAACTCGCCGGGGACATGAACTTCATCGAGGGCCCCGTGTGGATCAAAGCGGGCGGCTATCTGGTGTTTAGTGACATTCCGAAAAACGAGCTCATGCAGTGGTCGGCCGCGAGCGGCGTGAAGACCTACCGCTCACCGAGCCAGAACGCCAACGGCAACACCCTTGATCTCACCGGCCGCCTCGTCACGTGCGAACACAGCGGCCGTCGCGTCGCGATTCAGGAAAAAGACGGCACCGTCCCCACCCTCGTCGATTCGTTTGAGGGGAAAAAATTTAACTCGCCGAACGACGTCGTCGCGAAATCCGACGGCACCCTCTACTTCACCGATCCCGACTACGGCCTGAAAAACAATCCCACCACCAAGCAAAAAGAAGGCCGCGAACAAGCCGGCAACTTCGTCTACCGCCACGAACCCAAGACCGGCCGGACCACCGCGCTCGTACGCGATTTCGTGCAACCCAACGGCCTCGCCTTCTCGCCCGACGAAAAAGTTCTCTACATCGCCGACTCCGGCGCGCCCAAACATATCCGCCGCTTCGCCGTCGGCGTCGACGGCTCCCTGACCGGCGGCGAGGTCTTCTGCAAGATCGACGTCGGCGGCCCCGACGGTATCCGCGTCGACCAAGCCGGTCGGGTGTGGTCCAGCGCGGGCGACGGTGTGCAGATTTTTTCTCCCGCCGGAAAACTGCTCGGCAAGATCCTCGTGCCTGAGTCGCCGGCCAACCTCTGCTTCGGTGGCGCCGACGGAAAGACGCTCTTCATGACCGCACGCAAATCCCTCTACGCGATCAAAGTCTCCGTCACCGGCGCCGCGCGCTGATTTTCAAGCCAACCCATTCTTTACCTCTATGAATCCTGTTTCCCGTCGCGATTTCCTCAAACTCTCCGCCGCCGCGAGCGTCGCGGCCGCCGTCACCCCGTCGTTCACGCAAGCCGCTGCGGCGGCCGCTCCTGCGGGCGCGGGTCCGTTCAACCGCACCGGCCGGCCTCGTCTCCTGCTCAGCCTCGCCGCGTATTCCTTTCGCGAGAATTTTTCGACGATGCGCGGAAAGCCCAACGCGAAGGTGCCCGCCGGCCGGGAGACCGACATGTTCAAGTTCATCGACTATTGCGCCGCGCAGGGCTGCGACGGCGCGGAGCTCACGAGCTACTTTTTTGCCGAGGAAACCGACGCCTATATGATCGCACTGCGGCGCCATGCCTTTCTCCGTGGCGTGGCCGTCAGCGGCACGGCCATCGGCAATAATTTTTCGCTGCCGAAGGGCCCGAAGCTCACCGCAGAGATTGCGACGACCAAAAAATGGATCGACCGCGCCCTGCTCATGGGCGCGCAGCACATCCGCGTCTTCGCCGGCAATGTGCCGAAGGACGCCAAGAATTTCACGCGGGCCGAAGCCGACCAACAGGTGATCGCCGCGCTGGAGGAGTGCTGCGACTACGCCGGCAAGCGCGGGATCTTCCTCGGCCTCGAAAACCACGACTCCATCGGCAGTGCGGCGGCGCTCATCCCCATGGTAAAGGCCGTGAAGAGCCCGTGGATCGGCATCAATCTCGACTCCGGCAATTTTCGCACCGCCGACCCCTATAGGGACTTCGCCGAGTGCGTGCCTTACGCGCTGAATGTCCAGTTCAAGGTCGAGATCCATGCCGGCGGCGGTAACCAACGGGCCGATCTCAAGCGCTTCACAAAAATTTTGCGCGACGGCGGCTACCAAGGCTGGATCGCGCTCGAATACGAAGCCAAGGAAGACTCGGCCATCGCGGTCCCACGCTACTTGAAAGAGATGCAGGCTCTCTTCGCATAACTCTACTTTGTTAAGGTCGCCCAATGGCCTCACGCCAAGGTCGCCCAGCGCGCAAAGGACTGAAGTATTGGCGTTGCGACCTCTGCGTCCTTGGCGTGAGGACCATCCGGAAAAAATCTCACCAAAGCTGAAGTAAGCGCGGGTCCCGCTCGCCGGCCTCGGCCTTCGGCGCTCTCGCCGCCCGACGCCCGTGCGAGGGACGTTTTGCGATCCGGCTTTGACGCGCGCGGGTGTTCGCTTACTTGTGCGTGGTTCATGCTCTCCGAACTTCTCCACGACCGTGCCGCGCTCTACACCAGCGGCGTCATGACTGCCACTGAGCGGGAGAATTTCGAACTCGTCCTGGCGTTTCATACCGAACTCGGAACTCATATCGCCAATCTCCAAAACGTCGTCAGCCAAGTGGTGCTGGCCTACGGGTCAACGACCGTCACCCCGCCGGAAGCTCTGAAACAACGCCTCCTTGATTCCATCAGCACCCGCCCGCAGTCAAGCGTAGTGGACGCGATCGTGGTGACGGACCCGACGGGAGCGATCGAGTGGGTGAACACTTCATTTTCAAAGATGTGCGGCTACACGTTGAGCGAACTCAAAGGCCGCAAGCCCGGTCACGTGCTTCAAGGTCCAGCCACCGATCGCACCGCCGTGCAGCGAATCCGCACTGCGCTGCGCGAGCGCCGCCCCTGCCGGGAAGCGTTGGTCAACTACCATAAAGACGGCACTCTCTATGCCGCCGACGTCGCCATCACGCCCATTCTGGATGATGCCGGCGAAGCGCTCTGGTTTGTCGCGAAAGAACGTAAACTCGCCCTGAGCGCGGTCGGTGTGCCCGTCGCGTAAGCGGACCCCGGGTTGTTCTAAATTTCCCCTGTATCTTCCCATGCCAAAATTGCTCCAGCTCGTTGCCTTCGCCGCAGCGCTCACTTCCGCCGGCCTGACCGCCAAGGAACGTAATGCCGTCGTCATCCAGGCCGACTTCGGTGGCGCGGTGATGCCCGGCGTCGTCTTCAGCGTCGATAAGGACATTCCTATTTTCACGGTTCAGCCCCTGATCGAGCTCTACAATATCGACGCGGCCGCCCGCAACCTGGTCTACACGGCGTCCGTTTGGCCGGCCGGCACCGTCTTCATTTCGGTGGTCGATCCCGGCGTCGGCACGAAACGCAAATCCGTCGTTCTCAAAACCAAGAGCGGCCAATTTTTCGTCACCCCCGACAACGGCACCCTCAGTCAGGTCGCCAAAGAATTCGGCATCGAGGCCGTGCGGGAGATCGACGAAAAGATCAACCGCCGCCCCGGCACGGAATGGTCGCACACGTTTCACGGCCGCGACGTCTACGCCTACACGGCTGGGCGTCTCGCCGCGGGTGTCATCTCCTACGAACAAGTCGGGCCTCTCCTCGAAGCCAAAGTCGTCACCCTCGAATACCCCAAGCCCGTCATCACAGACGGCACCGCCACCGGCATGATCGATCAATCGCGCGGCCACCTCGGCAACACGACGTGCCTCATCGATCGCCACACGTTCGAGAAACTCGGCATCAAAGAAGGCGAACCCGTCGTCGTCACCATTCGCCATGCCGCCAAAACAGTTTTCGAGCAGACCATGGCCTACGCCCACACGTTTGGCGATGTGCCCGTCGGCAAGAATCTGCTGTTCATCAACAGCAGCGGTTACGTTTCCGTGGCCGTGAATCAGGGCAACTTCGCCGACAAATACCGCATCGACTCCGGCCGCGAGTGGACGCTCGCGGTGCGGCGGAAGTAATCAGGCAGTCACGCTGGCCAGCGGATCACGGTCCGGTGTGGCCCTTCGTCCCGGCGCAGCGCCCCGATGCAGACTTGCGTTTGAATCCACCCCGCGTCTGAAGTAGTCGCTTCCGCCCGGCGCGACTTCGGTCAAACTGCGGCTCGCCCGCCTCGCTTCGTCGCAGTTTCCCCTGTTTGCGCGATGAATCTTCGTTCACCCCCCCCCCCGCTCCTTCCCTCCATGCACCCCACCCCTAATTCTGTTTCCGTGCCGACTACGCGCCGCACCTTTCTCCAACACTCCGCGCTCGCTGGCGCGACCTTCGGCTTCCCGGCCGTGCTGCGCGCAGCCAATCCCAACAGCCGCGTCCAGCTTGCCGCGATCGGCGTCAATGCCCGCGGTTACGCCGACTTGCACAGCGTCGCTTCACACGCGAAGGCAAAGTTCGTCGCGTTCTGCGACATCGATCAGGCAAACTTTGCCACGGCCGACGCCGACCATCCGGGCACGCCGCACTTCGCAGACTTCCGCGTCATGCTCGAAAAACTCGGCGACACCGTGGACGCCGTGACCGTCGCCACGCCCGACCACATGCACGCACTCGCTGCCGTCACAGCGATGCGGCGCGGCAAGCACGTCTACTGCGAAAAGCCCCTCGCGCACACCGTGTGGGAATGCCGCCAGTTGCGCCTCTGGGCGGAGAAGAAGGGCGTCGTCACCCAGATGGGAAACCAGATTCACTCGGCCGTCGAATACCGCCTCGCCACGCGGCTCATCCGCGACGGTGTGATCGGTAAAGTGAAGGAAGTTCACTCGTGGTTGGGCATCACCGGCAACGAACGCACCCGCCTCCTTGAGCCGCCCGCCTCCGGCCCGGTGCCCCAGGGCGTCGACTGGGATCTGTGGCTCGGCGGCGCGCCGCTGCGGCCGTTCGCACCGGACGTTTACCACCCGTTCGCATGGCGCGACTGGCAGGACTTCGGCAGCGGTGCGCTCGGCGATTTTGGCGCCCACATCTTCGATCCCGTTTTCACCGCACTCGGCCTCACCGCGCCGCTCACCGTCAGCGCCGACCACAGCGGGATCAACCGCCACATCTGGCCGACGCGCGAGACCGTGCGTTACACTTTTCCGGGCACGGAATTCACCGCCGGCCCCACGCTGCGGCTCACGTGGACCGACGCCGGCATGAAGCCCACCCGCAAGCAGGCGCAGCTCTCCGGCGATCTCGAACTGCCGGCGAGCGGCTCGCTCTTCATCGGAGAAAAGGGAAACATGGTGCTCCCGCACGTCGGCGGCCCGCGGCTCTACCCCGTGGAGAATTTCAAGGACTTCACCTATCCGAAGGACATCAAGGGCCTCAACCACCACCATCTCTGGATCGACGCCATCCTCGCCGGCGGACGCACGAGCGCGGGCTTCCACTACGCCGGCCCCCTCGCCGAGACGGTGCAGCTCGGCAACGTCGCCACGCGCGTCGCCCAGCCCGCGATCCCAAAACGCGGATCGAACATCGTGAAGGCAGCGCCCCCGTTTCAATGGGACGCCGCGAATCTCCGCATCACGAACAATCCCGCCGCCCACGCCCTCCTCACCAAATCCTATCGCGCCGGCTGGGAAGTGCCGGCGGCGTAGGAGCAGATTTCGTTTCAGACGGAGGGCCGCCGCTCGTCGGCGCGCCGTTAGGGCGCAGCTTGAATTTCAATTCCTGGCACGCCACCTTCTCGCCCATGAACATCGATTCATCTGAGCGCCGGCACCAAAATCCGATGCGACGCCCGACAAAGCTCCCGTTGCTCGACTGCTGCACGCACTTGGACCTCAAGGGCCGCCCCATGCCGGTCAATACTTCCTCCATTCCGCTGCGTGAGTGGGCGTTCCTTGGCAGGCGAAATCTGCGCAATCCGAGCCGCCCTTGCCCCGTCAGATCTTCCATCGCACCTTCTCTTCATGAGCGTTAAAGAAGCAGCACACCCGGCCATTGAGGCGCTCCCGGACACGGCGTCGCTGC
>CAMBVX010000171.1 GCA_945871085.1 Opitutus sp. GAS368
GGCGGCGGCTGCAACGGGCTCAGTTACAAGATGAAGTTCGTGCCGGAACCGAAGCGTGGCGACATTTTGGTGCGCACGGCGGGCGTGCGGGTGATCGTGGACAGCAAGAGTGCGCTGTATCTGAAAGGCACCCACCTCGACTATTCGAGTGCGATGGTCGCCGGGGGCTTCAAGTTTTCCAATCCCAACGCCAAGGCGAGTTGCTCCTGTGGCGAAAGTTTCAGTGTCTGACCGCCGGGACGCGCCGACGCGGGCGAGACTCACCGGGTGAAATAGGTGTTGTCATCGGGGTAGGTCTCGGCGAAATCCATCCCCGACCTAATCATTCGTTAAATCCTTATTGATGGCTACTTCGTTTCCCTCTGCCGGTGGCGGCAACCGCTCCGGTTCTTATCAACGTCGCAATGTCGACCCGTTTGCGGCCATCCGTCGCAACCACCGTATCAAGGTTCCGCAGGTTCGCTTGATTTCACCTGAAGGCCGCCAGCTCGGCATCATCGACACGCAAAAAGCCATCAGTCTCGCGCTCGAGGTCGGCCTCGATCTCGTCGAGGTGGCCCCCAATGCCACGCCGCCGGTGTGCCGCATCATGGATTTCGGCAAATACGTCTACGAAGAGCAGAAGAAGACCTCGCACGTGAAATCCACCGCGAGCAAGATCAAGGAAATCGAGTTCACCGCGCGGATCGCGGACGGCGATTTTTTCACGAAGGTCCGTCATGCCGAGGAATTTTTGGCCCACGGCAACAAGGTAAAGCTTCGCCTCAAGTTCCGTGGCCGCGAGATGGCGCATACCGACATCGGGTTTAACTTGATGATCCGCGCCGTGGCCGAGCTCGTCGGAATGGCGCATCCCGATGCGCCCCCAAAGCTGATTGGCCGAAATATTCACGTCATGCTCACGCCGTTGGCACCGAACAAACGTAAGCCCAAGTGGCACGTCGCCGGCAGCGCCAACCAAGCGGTCGACGATGGTCCGGAGCAGGACAACGACGAAGACGACGAAGGTGATCCGTCTCCGGTCGCCGCTCCGAAAGCGACCTAAGGCTCCGCCGCCATGTTCTCGGCGGCTGTCCGTTTTGGCGTGTTGGGCGGGTTCTTCCTGCAACTCTTCACGGCTGGGTCCACGACGAAGGCGGCGACGCCCGTCGGCCCTAGCCCGACGGCGCCGTTGCGAGCGGCTCCTTCGCGACCGGCTGCGGGAGTTGAGGCGGGAAAGGGTTTAGCCAAATTCGCCTCGGCGCGACCGCTCGCGGCATTACCGACGACGCGGATCAAGGGAATGGATTACGTAGCGGCGGACGACATGGCTGCGCGCTTGGCGTTGAAAGCGACATGGGACGAACCCAAGCGTCAGCTCGCGCTGGTCGCGGGGACCCGCCGCTTGCTGCTCACGGCGGAAAAACGCGAAGTCAGCTGCAACGGTCTGCGGGTTTTTCTGGGTGACGCGGTGCGGCTCCACAGCGGTCGGCTTTACGTGAGCAAGACCGACTACGAGCGGTGCCTCCTTTCGTTGCTGCGGCCTGATCTCGTCAGCGATCCGGTCCCGCGCCTGCGGACGATCGTGCTCGATCCCGGCCACGGGGGGGCTGACCCGGGCATGGAGAATAAATCTTTGCGGATACAGGAGAAGGTCCTCGTTCTCGATGTGGCCTTGCGGCTGGAGAAGTTGCTCAAGGCTGAGGGCTACAGCGTGGTGTTGACGCGGAGAGACGACCGCCAACTTGCGCCAACGAAGGAGGCTGATTTGCAGCGGCGTGCGATCATCGCGAATGCGTCCGGCGCCGACTTGTTTGTCAGCATTCACTTCAATTCGCTTTTTCCGGATACGCGGGTCGGCGGCACCGAAGTGTATGTGTTTACTCGGCCGGGTCAGCGCTCCGACACTTCTTGGGGTTTTGGCCAGGTGGACGACACCGAGCGCGCCGCTTCGCCGGTTAACCGGCACGACGCGTGGACATCGGTCCTCGCCCACTCGCTCCATCGTGAGACGATCGCTGGGCTAAAAACGGCGGATCGCGGCCACAAGACGAAGCACGTCGCGGTGCTGCGTGGGCTCACTTGTCCGGGCGTGCTCGTCGAGTCGCTGTTCTTGTCCAATGAAACCGAGGCGCGTCGGGCGGCGACGCCTGCCTATCGGCAACAAATCGCCGATGCGATGGCAGCGGGTATTCGCGCTTACGCGGCCACGCTCGAGGCGGTGCGGCGAAAGTCTCCGGTTCCGTCCGCAACCCTACCCCGACCCGCGCCGTCAAACTCCCCATGAAACCACGCTTCTTGTTCGCCATCGTGTTTCCTTGGTTCGCCTCGGTCGTGCTCCACGCGTGGGACTACCACGGGCATCGGACGGTGAACCAGCTGGCGCTGAAATCCTTGCCGGCGGATTTCCCGGCGTTCGTGCGCGACGCGGGAGCGGTGGAGCGGGTGATGTTTCTGGGTGGTGAACCTGATCGCTGGCGCAATACGCCCGATCTCACGATGAAACATTCGGGCGGGAGTTGGACGGATCATTTCTGCGACCTCGAGCAACTCACCGACGCCGGGCTCGATCTGGCGACGCTCACGTCGTTTCGTTTCGATTTTGTGGTGCAGTTTGCGGCCGGCCGCGCGGCCAATGCGGACAAATTTCCTGCGATCAATCCCTCCAAGAATGCCGACCACACGTCCGAGTGGCCGGGTTTCGCGCCGTGGGCGATCACGGAATGGTTTGGCCGCCTGCGCTCCGGTTTCGGTTATCTGAAGGTGATGGAGGAGCTGGGTACGCCCGTGGAGGTCGCCAATGCGAAGGCCAATATTCTCTACGTGATGGGGGTCATGGGACACTACGTGGGCGACTGCGCGCAGCCCTTGCACACGACGAATCATCACAACGGTTGGGTGGGCGACAATCCCAAGGGCTACAGCAAATGGCCCGGACTTCATTCGTGGGTCGACGGCGGTTTTGTGGCAAAGGCCGGGATCACGTTCGACGTGCTCGCGCCGCGCGTAACACCCGCCTCGGCGATCTCCGTGGCTTCGCGGGCAGACGGACGCGATCCGATGTTTGTCGCCGTGATGGATTATTTATTGGCGCAACACGCACTCGTGGAGCCGCTCTATCAACTCGAGAAAGCGGGCAAGCTCAGTCACGGCCGCGATGAGGCCATCGTCCCGGAAGGGCGCGCGTTGATTGAAGGCCAGTTGCTCAAGGGCGGGCAAATGCTGGGAGCGATCTGGCTCGCGGCCTGGAAAAATGCCGTGCCCGACACCTACCTGCGCACGCAGCTCGTGAAGCGGTCGGGTGGAGCCGACACGGCGGTCAAACCCTAATTGTAAACTTGCCGGGGAAGACGGGGGCTTGAGCCGCCGCCGGCGATCTTAGCCAAATGACGGTCTTTCGTCGGAGCCTGCCTGCAGGCGATTCAGGACGTAAAAATCGCCTGCAAGCAGGCTCCTGCCTCCAATCCGGTTAAGCTCATCTTGAAAGCGAATTGAAATTAGCCGGGGATTTTTTCGGCACGCCGGCCCGTTGAGCGGTGTAGATACCGGAGTGTCCGCTGAACAGATACGCGATGAAGCACGCGATGGCGAAAAACACGGCGTGTGTGGCGCCAAACAATTCGATGCCCATCACGGTGCAGGCGAGGGGAGTGTTGGTGGCGCCGGCGAAGATTGCGATAAAACCGAGGGCCGCGAAGAGATCGACCGGGGCGCCGAGGAGAATTGCGAGAATGTTGCCGAGGGTGGCGCCGATAAAGAAGAGCGGCGTGACCTCGCCGCCCTTAAAACCGCTGCCGAGCGTGATCGCGGTGAATAGAAGTTTCCACCACCAGCTCCACGGCGTGGCGCCGTCGACGTTGAACGCAGAGAGAATCGTCACCGCCCCGCTGTCAGGCGACGTGACGCCAATTCCGAGGTAGTCGCGGGTGCCGACGAGATCGACCAGTGCGATGACCATCACGCCGCCGATGGCGGGGCGCAACGGGGCGTAGGAGAGAAATCGCGCGAAGATTTTTTTGATGAGGTGCGTGAACTCGACGAAGCCCTGGCTCACGAGTCCGAATAGAATGGCGGCGATCACGACTTTGCTGAGGAGTGCGGTGTTTAACAGCGCATGGCCCGACTCTGCGCCGGCAAAGGTGATGCGGTAGGGCGTGTGCTGGATACCCCAGAGCGAGCACGTGAAATCGCCGACGAGGCTCGCGACGAGCACGGGGAGCAGGGCGTCATAGCGCATATGACCGACGACGAGCACTTCCATCGCAAAGATCGCCCCAGCGAGGGGTGTGCCGAACACTGAGCCGAAACCGGCGGCGACGCCGGCCATGAGAAGCACGCCGCGATTTTCGGCCGAGACTTTCGCGAGCCGTCCAAACAGACCCGCGAGGCTTCCACCCATTTGCACGGCCGTGCCCTCGCGTCCCGCCGAGCCGCCGCAGAGGTGAGTGAGCAGGGTGCCGACCAGCACGAGTGGAGCCATGCGCGCGGGCACTCCGCCTCCCGGCGCGTGGATTTCGTCGATGATGAGGTTGTGGCCGGCGTCCGAATTTTTTCCGAAATGGTGGTAGACCATTCCGATGACGAGGCCGCCGATGGGCAGGAGGAACAGCAGCCAAGGATTTTCCCAGCGGAGCCCTGTGACGTGATCGAGCGACCAGAGAAACAGCGCGCTGGCCGAGCCAGACAGCGCGGCGACGGGCAGGACGAGCAGCGTCCACCGCAGGAGGTGCCGCAGATTATCGAGGTGCTCGCGATAGTTGAGAAACTGCTTCATCGGCCAGAATGACGTAGGTGAAAAGGGGCAGTGAGTGAGCGGAGTGACCTGATGATGATCTGCGCTAGCTGGACTGAAACACGAGTCATCAGCTCCATCGTGGAGCGGTTTTCGCCCGCGGGACGCGGAATCCATCGCCCTGCAAACTACAGGATGGGTGCGGCGATTGGCAAGGCAGGCGAATCCGGGCTGAAATAGCTGCCCGAAAACGCCTCTTGATTTCGCGCGGGGCGGGATCGGGTTCGGAAAGAGAATTTTTCCTCATTCCGATTTCGGTGCACGGGAACAAGGCCATAAAACGGGGTCCGGCTACGGCGCAAAACTGAGTTCACCCTGGTGAAGCCTGCGCCGTATTCGCCCGGCACTGATTTTGTGCTGTGCCGATTTTCCCCTTGCGACTTCGGTCGCACTTTGCGGCCATGACCGTTCGGCACCATGCTCTCCACTGAAAATCTAAACCAAATCGAATCCATCAAGAAGCGCTCGGGGCATCTATGGAGGTTTCTTTGACTGCGATCAAAAGTTACGTGAAATAGAGGCCATGGACGCCCAGATGGGCGCCCCCGATTTTTGGACCAGCAATGAGCGGGCGCAAAAACACATCGCCAAACTCAACGGCTTGAAGAAATCCGTGCTCCCGGTCGTCGCTTATCAAAAGAAACTCGACGACATCGGGGTCATGTTGGAGCTCATGGCGGGCGAAGACGTTGCCGCGCAGGAGACCTACGATCTCGAACTCAAGGGCACGCTCGCGACGCTCACGACCGAGTTGGACGAATTGGAGATCGCGTCCTTCCTCACCGGGCAGTTCGACCGCAATAACGCCATCTTCTCGATCCAGTCGGGGGCGGGCGGCACGGAGTCGAACGATTGGGCTGACATTCTCTTTCGCATGTATTCGCGCTGGGCCGAGCGGCGAAATTTCTCCGTCGAGCTCATGGATGTGCAGCCGGGCGACACGGCCGGCATCAGCAAGGCCACCATTCTCATCAAGGGCGAAAACGCCTACGGTTACGCGAAGGCCGAGCGCGGGGTGCATCGCTTGGTCCGCATCAGCCCCTTCGATTCCAACAAGCGCCGGCATACGTCGTTTTGCGCGATCGACGTCGTCGCCGAGATCACGGAAGACATCGATGTGGAGATCAATGACGACGATCTCCGCGTCGACGTTTACCGTTCGTCCGGCAAGGGTGGTCAGGGCGTTAATACGACCGATTCTGCCGTTCGACTGACGCACGCGCCGACGGGCATCGTGGTCGTCTGCCAAAACGAGCGTTCGCAAATCAAGAACAAGGCCACCGCGATGGTCGTCCTGAAAGCCCGCATCTACGAACGACGGCAGGATGAGCAGCGCGCGGAGATGGATCGTTTTTACGGCGAAAAAGGTGAAATCGGCTTCGGTGCGCAGATTCGCAGTTACGTTCTCCAGCCCTACCAGATGGTGAAGGATCTGCGCACCGGCATCAGCACGAGCGATACGCAAGGCGTGCTCGACGGTGATTTGGATCGTTTTGTCAACGCGTGGCTCCGCGCGGGCTCTCCGCGCCATCGCAACAAGGATATTCAGATGGAGGAGTAAGCGGTGCGAGCGGGGCGGAGCACCGCAATGACCAAGGACTAATGACCAATGCCAATGCAGGAACCGAGCGACTCCGCTGGCATCGCGGAGGTTGCGGTCAATTTCCGTCATTGGGCATTAGAGATTAGGCATTAGCCATTGGGCCTTCATCATTCACCTTCCCGTCATGCCGCTGACCTACGAACACATCCGCTCCTCGCTGGCCGGGCAGCCTTTGTTCGAGGACAAGACATGGCAGCTTTCGCCCGAGGCATGGCCGCTCACGCCGGCGCAAGTCGTCGAACTCGAGGCGATCGGTGCGGCGTGCCTCGAATTTCACCAAGCCCTGGAGACGCTCTATCTGCGCTGTGTCGCCGGCAAGAATCTCCTCCGGAACAAGCCGCTCCTCGCACGGTGGGTCGCCGACTACCTGGATCGAGGCAAGCCGGCGGCGCTGGTGGCTCACGCGCGCGATCCGCAGAACCGAGGGGCGTTTCCGACGGTGTTGCGCCCGGATCTGCTGCTGACGGATGAGGGTTTCGTGCTCACTGAATTGGACTCCGTGCCCGGCGGCATTGGGCTGACGGCCTTTTTGAATCGGTTGTATGCCGACGGGAGCGCGACCGGCCCCGGTCGCAATCCGAGCGAAGCGACCGAGGGAGGTCACGCTCCCGCCGCGATCCTCGGCGGCGGCGATGCAATGATCCGGAATTTCCACGCGTCGCTGACGGCGTTGCGGCCCGGTGTGCCGAATCCACTCATCGCACTCATTGTGAGTGACGAGGCGGGGACCTACCGGCCGGAAATGGAGTGGCTGGCGAACCAGTTGCAGCTGCTGGGCAAGCGGGTCTTTTGCCTGCGGCCCGAGGATATTTTCCCGCTCGAGAACTCGCTGTTCTACGACTCCGACGGGAACCCGGAGAAAATTGATATTCTCTATCGGTTCTTTGAACTCTTCGACCTCGCGAACATCCGCACCGAGGAATTTATTTTTGAATCTTGGCGGGCCGGAGAGGTCGCCATTGCGCCACCGATGCGGCCCTTCCAAGAAGAGAAGCTCAGCCTCGCGCTGTTTCACCATCACCTTTTGCAGGACTATTGGGCGGAGGCGCTGAGCGGTCCCGCGCTGAAACGGCTGCGGGCGCTCATTCCGCCGTCGTGGGTGATTGATCCCTCGCCATTGCCGCCGGGCGCGGTACTCGACGGACCGCGCGTCGGCGGGCGCGCGCTGAATGATTGGCGCGACCTTGCGGGAGCATCGCAGAAGGAACGCGAGCTCATCATCAAAATCAGCGGCTACCATGAGACGGCATGGGGCGCCCGCAGTGTGGTGCTGGGCAGCGATTGCTCGCGCGAGGAGTGGCTGGCCGGTGTGGCTCACGCCATCGCCCTCGCGCCGACCAATCTTCATTTGCTGCAAGTCTACAAGAAGCCGCGCCGCCTTGAGCATCGGCTCTTCGACCCGCGGGCGGCGGTCGGTGCAGCGCCGGTCTCAGCTTCGATCAAGCCCGGACGACTCCGTCTTTGCCCTTACTATTTCGTGATCGGCGGTCGGGCGCAGTTGTCAGGTGCGCTCGCGACCTTTTGTCCGCCCGACAAGAAAAATATTCACGGTATGACCGACGCCGCACTGCTCCCGTGTTGTCTCGTCCCCGGGTGATCGCGGTGCCGGGCGTGCGCCCGGCGCGTACGCGACCGGCGAAGTTAGTTGCTCTGCGTCATCCCGCTTGCTCCCCCGTAGGGATTTGTCCTTAACGAAGCTCGTGCGTAATCTCGTCGGAGTCTCTGGGAATTTTACCCTCACCAAGAAACAGCGTGCGGTTCTGGCCGCTGGATTGATCGCGCTCGGATCTGCCGCCGGGACGGCGCGAGCGCAAATCGATCTTGCTGTCGTGCGCACGCGCGCGGAGCACGGTGACACCGAGGCGATCAACAGCCTCGCCAACGCCTACGCGAACGGCCAAGGCGTCGCGCAAAATCTTCCCGAGGCCATGCGTCTCTATCAGCAAGCGGCCGACCGCGGCAGCGCCCCCGCCCTGTTCAATCTCGGGATGATCCACGAGCTCGGTCGCGGCGTGAGGGCCGATATCGCGATGGCATTTGGGTTTTATCTGAAGTCTGCCGAGCGGGGTTTTGCGCCCGCGCAGTTTAACGTTGGCAACATGTATGCAGGCGGCGTGGGGGTGAAGCAGGACTATTTTGAGGCGGCGCTCTGGTTCCGTCAGGCGGCGGACCGCAATGTGCCCGAGGCGCAATACAACTTGGCGTTGGCCTACGAACTCGGGCGCGGCGTCGCCAAGGACGAAGCGGTGGCGCAGAAATGGTATCGGGCGGCGTCGGACCAAGGCTACGCCCGGGCGCGTTACAACCTGGCGCTGATGCTCGAGGAGGGCCGTGGTGCGACGGCCAACCCCGCGGCGGCAATCGAGTATTACCGGGCGGCGGCGATTCAAAATTACGCGCCCGCACAAAATAACCTCGGCATCCTCCTCGCCGAGGGTCGCGGTGCGGCGGTCGATCTCTCTCAGGCCTTCGCGTGGCTGGCTCTCGCCGTGGAAAACGGGGCCAAGGCCACCGGTCGCGATATTGTCGCGCAGCAGTTAACCTCCGCGCAACTTGCGGATGCCATCATCGCCGTCGCCAAACTTCGTGCGCAAATCGGCGTCCGCGAGGCACCGGGCGCTCCCGCAGTCGCAGCTGCGACGGTTGCGTCGGTTGCCACCCGTCCCGCGGTGCCGAGCACTTCCGTCCCCCCGGCGAATGATCCGGACATCAACGCGCGCCTCGCCGCCGCCCAAGCCGATTTAGCCAATCTGCGGGCCGACCACACGCGCCTCACGACGACGGCGCAAACGCTCACGCGGGAGAAAAATTCGCTGGAGCAACGCTTGCTCGCGGCCGATGCGAGCCGCGCCGATTTGTCGGCGAAAGCCAACACCGCAGCCGAGGGTGCCGCCAAGGCGGCGCAGGCGGACCTCGCCCGCGCCAGACTCACGCAAGAGCTCACCACGGCGCAGGCGGCGCTGGCGGAAACGCGCGCAACCGCGGCGCGCCTCGCGGACGAGAATCAGCGTCTAAAAGCCGCGCCCGTTCCTGTCGCGGCTCCGGCGGCGCCAGCGGCCGACCTCGCCGGTCTCACGGCCAAACTCGAAAAAGCGCAAGACGCGATCAACGACGCGCGCGCAGATAACGCCCGACTCACGGCGGTCGTCGAGACGGCGCAGCGCGACCGAGCTGGCTTCGACCAACGACTCGCCGCGTCCACTCAGCTGCTCGAGCGTGAACGCGCCGCGCTCCAGCAGCGTGTCGCGAACGCCGAAGCGGCTGCGCGCACGGCGGCGGGCAATGCGGCGAGCGCGCCCGCCAAAGTCGGCCCCGACCCCGCGCTCGAAACGCTCCGGGCACAAGTCGGCCAACTGACCCGTGACACTGCGGCGCTGCGGGCGGAGAAAGACCAGGCTCAAAGCCAGCTTACCGAACTGACGGCTCAACTCAAAACCGCGCGGGACAGCGCGGCGGTTGCCGCGTTGGCACCAAGCGGCGGGCCATCCCCCGCCTCGTCGAACCCCGCCGCCCCAGCCGGGAGCGAAGATGGTCGCGTGGCCAAGCTCGTCGCGGACAACGCCCGTTTGAACGACGAGGTGCGTCGCTCCACGATTCAACTTTCCTCGCTCCATCGTCAGCTGCGCACGGCCCAGGAAAAAGGCGCCAAGTCGGGGGATGCCACGCCGACCACCGGCACGCCGAACGCCGACGATGTTAAACTGGCTGACGTCACCCGCCAGCTGGAGGAATTACGCGCGACCCAGCTTAAACTCGCGGACGAAAACCGCCGCCTCACCGCGGCACCGGTGATTGTGCCGGCCGTCGCGGACCCTCGCGTAGCTGCGCAGCTGGCGACCGCAGAAAGTGAGCTCACGGCCCTGCGGGCGCGGGCGACCCAGACTCAACAGGCGCTGGCTGATGCGACGCTCGCTCGGGAGACGCTCGCGGCCGATAAGGCCGGGCTGGAAAAACGACTCGGTGAAGCCATCACGAGCGCGATGCCGAAAACGGAACCCGCCGATCTCCGTAAATTGCGGGATGATCTCGGGCAGGCCCAGCGTGAGTTGGCCGCGGCCCGGAATTCCGCCGAAGGCGCGCAGCGCCAACTCGCCGCCGTGCAAGCCGCCGGTGCGAGCAAGGCGGCTGACCTCGCGGCAGAACTTGAGCGGGCCAAGCAAGCGTTGACGACCGCCGCCGCGGTTCCGCGCCCGGAGCCGGCGGAACTTGCGGGAGTGAAGACGGCGCTCGCGACGGCGGAGCGGACGCTCGCCGCCGAACGGGAGAGCCAGGCCCGCCTCCAAGCCCGCCTCGAGGAAACCAACCGCGCGCTCGCGCAACGGGGCCAGGCGGATCGCGATCTGGTGGCCACGCGCACGCAGCTCGCCGATTTGCAGACTAGCCTCGCCGCAGCGCAGCAAGCACGCACCGGCGACCAAGCCGCCCTCGCGACCGCGCGGACGCAATTTGACCAAGCCAGCCGCGCGCTCGATCAAGCGACCAAGGCCGCTGGGGACAGCGGGCCGTTGCGCGACGCACTCAAGGCGGCCACCGAAAAATTCCGCCAACTGGAACAGACCAACGTGGTGCTTACGCAGCGGACCGAAGAACTGGCGGCGCAGAATCAAAAATTGGCTGCGACCACCACCGGCGGTGCCCGGGATAGTGCGGAGCTCGCGCGAGTAAAAACGGATCTAGCGGTCGCGCAGCAGACCATTGCCGCTGGCAGCGATACCCAAACAAAACTGCAAACGCGACTGGACGAGGCCAACCGCGGGCTCATGCAACGAGGTCAGCTGGACCGCGACTTGGTTTCCGCCCGCTCGCAACTGGCGGATTTGCAGACCAAGTTCGCCGCCGCCCAGCAGGCGCAGGCGGCCAACCAAGGCGCGGCCGCGCAACTCGGAGTTCTGACGACACGCTTCGAGACACTCACCGCCGAGCGCGATCGGCTGGCGGCGGCCCAGCAGGCGCAGGCGGTCGATCGTGCAGCGCTCGACAAACTCAATACGCAGTTCGACAACGCGGGGCGCACGATTGTCGAGCTCACCCAACGCAACGACAGCCTGCAAAAAGATCTGGAAGTCTCCAAACAAAGTATCGCGGCCGCGCTCGCCGCGCAGGCGGCGGCGGCGAAAGCTGCACCGACGGATGCGATGCGACTCGAAATGCGCACACTCCAAGATCAGGTGCGCACGCTGGAAACCCAACTGGAAGAAGATCGAAAAAATGCGGCGCGGGAAATTTCGTCGATGGCCGCTCAACTCCAACGGGCGCGCGAGACCGGCAAGTCCCTCGCCGATACGAACCGTTCGCTGCTCGATGCCAAGAGTGCGGAGGATTCGACCGCCCGGGCCGAGCTTGACCAAATTGCCTCCCGGCTCCGCACGGCCAGTGAGATTAACGAAAAACTTCGCGCTGAACAGTCGCGCCTCGCCGCCGCCAACGAACAGTTCGCGACGGACAAGGCCGTTGGGGAACGTGCGCTCGCTGACGCCCGCAAGGCGGTCGTCGCGCCCACCCAAGAACGCGATGCCCTGCGCACGCAGGTCGAGGATATGTTTGCCAAGCTCGCCACGGCCGAGCGCCAGCTGACGCAGTTCAAGCAAGGGGCCGAGACGGCCCGCGCCGAGGCGGAGAAAGCCCGCGCGGACTACGGCACACTCCAAGCCAAATACGTCGACGTCACCAAATCTTCGGACCAACACAGCACGAGCGTAGCGGAGCTGACCGGTCTAAATGAGAAGATTGCCGCAGAAAAATCCGCCCTTGAAAAACAGTTTGCCCAGTCGCGGGCTCAGGCCGAGCAATTGCGCGTCGAACTGGGCGAGATCCGCTCGCGCGTCGCGGCCGGTGACCAAGCCTTGTCGCGGCAAGTATCGTCGTTTAACGAGGCCGCTGCTGCGGGCGAAAAACTTCAAGCGCAGCTCGCGGAATTGAACACCCAGCTCACCGCACTGCGGGGAGAAAATTCCCGGCTGGGTTCGGTCGGTGAAACCGCCACTGCGCTCCGGGCGGAGGTCGCGGCCGCGAAGGCCAAGCTGGCGGACGCGGTGAAGGCCGCGGAGGTTCATGGCACCAGCGTCGCCGAACTCACGGGCCAGAACGAAAAAATCGCGGCGGAGAAAATCACGGTGCAACAGCAACTCGAACAAGCGCGCACCGCCGCCGAGCAAATGCGCGGTGACCTCGCCGAATTGCGCGGGCGCGTCACGGCCGGAAGTCGTGCGTTGGAGCAACAGGTGGGGACGCTGAACGACGCAGCCGCGGCCGGAGAAAAACTCCAGGCGCAAGTCAGGGATCTGAACGTCCAATTGGTCGCTCTGCGGACGGAAAATTCGCGGCTGGCCACGGTCGGTGATTCGGCGGCGACGCTACGAACCGAGTTGGCTGATCTGCAGGGGAAACTTGCCGACGCGGCCAAAGCCGCAGTTCAACAGAGCGCGGCCGTTGCCGAGCTCACCGGCACCAACGAGAAGGTCGGCGCGGAGATGAAGGATGTGCAGGCTCAGCTGAGCACTTTGCGGACCGAGAATGCGCGGCTCGCGCAGCTCGGCGAACAGGCGCGGCAGGAGGCTGAACAGCGGGCCGCCGGGCTTTCGTCGACGGCGGCAGCCCAGGCTGCGACGACCCAGCGAGACTTGGCGGCCTTGCGGACCGAGAACGCACGGTTGACCGATTCCCTCCAGGCGTTGGAGCGCGACCGCGTGACGCGGGTGTCGCAACTTCAGCAGGACAATGCCGCGATCAGTGCGCGTCTCCGGCAGGCGCAGAGCACGTTGGATCAGATCGCCTCGGCCGCCCGACTTATCAACGGCGGCGTGGGCCCGGCGGCCTCGCCCTTGCCCTCGGCGACGCCCACCATTTCGTCCCAACCCTCGCCCGCGACTCCGTCGCCCGCGCGTGCGCATATCGTGCAGGAGGGTGACTCGCTTACCCGGATCAGCAGCCGCTACTACGGCACGTCGGGCCGCTGGCAGGAGATTTATGATGCCAACCGCGAAGTCCTCAAAGGTGAGAATGCGCTGCGGCTCGGGCAAAAATTGGTGATTCCGTAAAATGATTCCGTGGCGCGGCTCGTGCGCTGGCGTGCCAGAGAAAAATAGACGGTTTTTTGAGGGACATCATCCGGTGTGAGCGGCGATACGAATCATGGCGGCGACGCTGTGGTCCACGTCGGCGTCGGTGGTTCGCCATGACGATACGCTGATGCGCATCGCGGTCTTGCCTTGCCAGACCGTGATGCCGGCCCAGCAGGTGCCGTCGGCTTGGATGGCGGCAATCACGCGCTGGGTGCGCTCCGCGTCGCCGAAGCTGACGAGGACTTGGTTGAGGACGACGTCGTTGAGAAT
>CAMBVX010000172.1 GCA_945871085.1 Opitutus sp. GAS368
GTGATGAAACTCGTCGATGGCACGATCCGGAACGTCCTGCGCACCCAGATCGCCACCCTGCAGAGCCCGGATGTCTCGCTCATGCCCGAGGGCCTCGAAGGGGCCATCGATCGCCAGGGCATGGCCGATCTCATCGCCTTTTTGCGGCAGCCCCTCACCGGTGCCGGCCGTTAAACTCAGTCCTTCCCGTATCCAGAAACACAATGCTCAGACGCCGCCTCGGTTTGCAGCATTCCCGCCCCTCCCCAAAGTATGTATAATCCCGAAATCCCCAACGGGCCTTGCTCCTTCAATAGGAATCCCGGCAACATTCCCTTGTTCCCGCACCGGTCCCTCCCTCTGATTCTGGCAACGGCGTGCGGGCTGGGTTCTCCATTTTTGTGTTCGTTCATGGCGGGCGCTGAAGCTCCGCCTCCAGCGCGCTCCGGCGATCCCGTGGCCGGTCAATCGGCGGTGCAGCTCTCGCCCTTTGTCGTCGACGCGAAGTCGGACCAGGGCTACGCCGCGACCAACACCCTCGAAGGCAGCCGGCTCAATACCGCCCTGCGCGACACCCCCGCCGCCATCAGCATCTTCACCAAGGATCTGATCGACGATCTCGCCGCCACGTCGCTGGACGAACTCCTCCGCTACAACCTCAACGCTGAACTCGACTACGGAGATTCCCAGGTCGGCCTCGCCTTCGGCAACGAATATCGCGTCCTCGGCTCCGCCCCCCAGTTCCGCGTTCGCGGCCTCACCGGCTCGACTTCGACCGACGGTTTTCGCACCGGCGGCAGCGAGCGAAACACCTTCGATGTCGAGCGCGTCGCCTCCACCCGCGGGCCCAACGCCATCCTCTTTGGCGCTGGCAGTGCGGGAGGTAACCTGAACTTCAGCACCAAGAGCGCGACCCTGAGCCGCGACAGCACTTCGATCGACACCAAGACCGGCGGTGACAGCACCAAGCGCGCCCTGGTGGACCTGAGCCGTGTGCTGGTCAAAGACAAGCTCGCCCTCCGCATGATTACCGTGTGGGACCGAAAAGGTGCGTCCGGGCCCCACAAATACACCGATTTCAAGGGGCTCACGTTCTCCGGCAAGTGGCGCGTCAGCGGCGACACGGACGTGGCCGTCACCTACCGACGCAGCCACACCCAAGGGGTGTCGGGCCGCGACTGGAACCACAGCGACTCGATCTCGCGCTTCCTCGAACAATTCAAAGCGGGCCAGATCCGGTGGAGTCCGGCGGGGGAGCGTTATGAAAACGCCAACGGCACCGCGCTCGTCAATGCCACCGCCGGCATTGGCAACCTCGCCCCGCGCAACGTGATTGTTTACGGCCCCGATCTCACGGTGCCGCCGCAGTTCTGGGAAGGCGCCACGTCCGCGGCCAATCGCACCACCCTGACCACCAATGCCGCCATCATTAACGGGGGCGTGAACGTGGACGAAAGCATCGAGCCCTATGGATCGGTCACTCCGTCGGGCGCGGGCGAATTCAGCGACGTCGGTTCCGACGGGCTGAGTGTGATCATCAACCACCGCTGGTTTTCGAGCCTGTACATGGAACTGGGATACAATCACTCCCGCCGCCGCTCGGATAACACCCTCGGCCAGACTCCCGAGTTGCGGGCCGACCTGAACTACCGCCTGCCGGATGGCAGCCTGAACCCGTATTTCTTCGGCAACGGCTACTACTTTAGCGAATTGAGCTACATTCGCATGACCACGGGTGAGGAAAACGACACGATTCGGGCGTCGCTTTCCTACGATCTCAACCTCGGCAGGATCTTCGGCCGGCACCGGTTCGCCGCCTCCTCTGAACGGTACCTCAATCCCAATCGGAGCTGGCGCACCCGCGAAGTCTGGGCCAATCGCCCGTTTGGTGGCGCGCCCCAGGCCGCCGCCAATGTCGTTACCCGGCGTCGCTATTTCAAAATCGACGGACCGTTCGCCAACTACACCTCGGGCTACCAGCCGGGCAATGTCTTCAACCTTGAACCGTTTCGCTCCAGCCTGGCCAACATCGGCGCGCTCAAGACCGACTGGGTGGCGACCAACCTGAACAGCTGGGACGACGAGGTCACGATCGACTCGAACATGTTCGTCATGCAAAATCACCTGTTCGCCGATCGCCTGGTGACCACCCTCGGCGTGCGGCGGGATACCTCGATCTCCACCGGCCCGCGCATGTTGACCGACGCCGTCACCGGCCTCGGCCGTTTCGCGACGGCGGCCGACAATGCGGTCTTCACTCCCAACGGCACCCAGTGGTACGATCGAGATGAGCGCCACGGCTATCGCCACTCCCTTGGCGCCGTCCTTCATCTCACGAAAAATTTCTCGCTCACCGCCAATTTCTCCAAGGGCATCCAACTGGCCAATCGCAACCGCACGGTGTTGCCCGACGGCCTCACGCCGCCTCCGGTCGAAGGCCAGGGCCGCGATCTCGGACTCTCTTTCAGTTTCCTGGAAAACCGGATCAGCGGTTCGATCAAGTTCTACCAGTCCACCAGCCACGGCGAACGTACCCAAGGCGGCGTCGGCCCAATCTACATCACGCCCAACAACGATATCATGTCGACGTTCGAGTATTACTTCCGGCAGGCCGGAATCACGACGCTCGGTCCCACCGACCCGGTTCAGAACATTGGCGATCTGACCACCGTCTATTTTGCCGATGCGAGCGCCTATCTTGCCGATCAGGTCAGCCACGGCGAGGAGTTCGAGGTCGTCGCCAACCCCACCAACAACTGGACGCTCCGCGCCGCCTTCTCCACCACGCATCGCACCACGACCAATGTCTTGTTTGAAGCCCAGGGTTTTTGGGCGGATCGTCTGGCCTTCTGGAAGAGCCTCGACGCCGTCTACATGTCCCGCACCCGCCTGCCCTCGGTTTTCAACCAGCCGACCTATCTGAGCACCAGCAGTTTCGGCCCGACCACGCCCACGCAGGTCATCGCCCAATCGGCGATTGATCTGGCCAACCTGCGGCGCCAGCAGGAGCAAGCGTATGGAAACCGGCCCTACAGCGCCAACCTCTGGACCCGCTACTCGTTCAACTCCGGGAGGCTCAAGGGGCTGGCCATCGGCGGCGGCTGGCGCTATCAGGCGGCCAACGTCGCCGGCGTGGACTTTTCCACCCTAACGGAGATTCTCGGGAACCCCCGCTCCGTGGGCGACATGTTTGTTCACTACAAGACCAAGGGTCTTGGCCCGTTCTTCCCCACGGCCCGGACCACTTATCAGCTCAATATCACCAATATCTTTGATGACCGCACCATCGTCAGCACGACCATGGGGGTCGACGCCATCACCAAGAAAAGTTTCTTCCGCCGATCATTTCGCGAGGATCCGCGGATCGCCGCGTTCTCCCTCCGCCTCGACTTCTAACTGCGGCGAACCCAGCCAGCCCAATATATCATGATGAGTCGTCCCCCATCCCCAGACCACCTCGAAACGGGCGGCGGGCCAGCAGGGCGAAGCCCAACGAAACGGCTTTGGCGAAAGCTCGCACCCGCCTTGCTCGCGTTTGGCCTGCCATCGTCGCTCCTCTCCAGCCAAGCGGAGGCGACGCGCCCGAATATCCTCTGGATTTCGATGGAGGACATCAGCCCGGATTTCGGCTGCTATGGCGTGAAAGCGGTCACCACACCGAACTTCGACGCGCTGGCGAAGCAGGGCGTGCGTTTCGGGCGGGCGTTTTCAACCGCCGGGGTCTGCGCGCCGTCGCGCTCTGCGATCATTTCCGGCGTCTATCAGATGGCGATCGGGACTCAGCACATGCGCAGCAACATGCCGAAGCCCGCCGGCGGGAACACGCTGCCCGAGGTCATGCGGCGCGCCGGGTACTACTGCTCCAACAACAGTAAGCAGGATTACAATTTCGACGGCCGAGGCATGTGGGACGCCTCCGACGCCAAGGCCCACTGGCGCCAACGGAAAGAAGGACAAGCGTTCTTCAGCATCTTCAATATCCTGACCACCCACGAAAGTCAGACGTGGGGCTTGAAGAATGGTGCGGCGCAACTGCGGCAAAAAGGGGCGGCGGAGCGCGTGGTCCGACCGGAGGACGTGTCCGTGCCCAGCTACTATGTCGACACGCCCGTGGTCCGGGAGCATCTGGCCAATTACTACAATCTGATCAGCGGAGCCGATCTCCGCGCCGGGGAAATCCTCGCGGAGCTGAAGGCAGATGGTTTGGCGGACGACACGATTGTCTTTGTCTGGGGCGACCATGGGCGCGGGTTGCCGCGGGGCAAGTTCTGGAGCTATACGATTAGCACCCAGGTGCCGTTGGTCGTCTATGTTCCGCCGAAGTTTCAAGCCGCCCTTTCCGTCCGGCCCGGCCAGGTCGATCAGGAACTGCGATCGCTGCTGGACCTTTTCCCGTCGGTGCTGGCGGTGGCCGGCGTCACCCCGCCCGCGTCACTGCACGGGCGAAGCCTCTTTGCCCGCGACGGACACCCGACGCTCCTGGCCGGCCGGGATCGGCTGGGCGTTCGGCAGGATCTGACCCGGGCGCTGCGCACGAAGGACATGCTCTATATTCGAAACTTCGTCCACGACGATGCGTATGTGTCCACCAGCAAGAGATGGTTTAGCGAAAGGTCGCCAATCCAGGTGGAAATGTGGAAACACGCGGCGACGCTGAACGCGGAACAGGCCGGTTTCTTTTCGCAGCGGCAGCGGCCGGCGGAGGAACTCTACGCCCTGGCCACCGATCGCGAGGAGACGCACAATCTGGCATTGAATCCTGCCTCGCAGAAGGTGTTGGCGGAAATGCGCGGGGCGCTGGCGGCGAAAATGAAGGAAATTGGAGATTCCGGTTTCGTGCCCGAGCATGAGCTCTACCAGATGCTAACGCAGATGCACGAGCAGGGCGCGAACCCCCTGGACAAGACGTTTCGTGGATGGCCAGAGCCGCCGGCGTGGCTGCACGCGCCGCTGGAGCCCACTCCGAAGAACATCGGCATGCTCATGCAGGAGACCCGCTCTCCCCGAATCGAGCACCGCTATTGGGCGCTGCGCGAGTTGCTGAACGGACACGCGAGTCTCACCGAGGAAAATTTCACGCAGTTGGCCGCGCTCCTGAAAGACCCGTCCATTGACATCCGACTGCAGACGATTCGGCTGCTTGTGACCAGGGGCCGATACGATCAGATCGCCGGGGTTTTGGAGGAAGCGCTGGCGCATCCCTATGTGTGGTCGCGCACGGTCGCATTGGGTATCATCGAGGAAATACCGGACGACATTGCCCGGCGATTTGTCCGGGCGGTGGAAAACACCAAGGAGGGCGGCTACGTCAGCCTGCTGCGCCCCTATCTGCTGGCACGCCTGCAGCCGGAAGGCGGAAAAGCGACCAGGAGGTCAAAGTGATTCGCCACATGGTGGTGTTTCGATTGCGGCGTGATTGCGGCGCGGCGGCCGAAGCGGACTTCTTCGCGGCCGCGCAGGCGCTGGCGCGGATTGAAGGAGTGCGTGAACTCGAGTGCTTCCGGCAGATCAGTCCCAAGTGTCGCTTCCAACACGGGATCACGATGAAGTTCGATGATGAAGGCGCGTACCGACGGTATTGTGAGCATCCGGAGCACGTGAGCTTTGTCGAGGAACGCTGGAAAATTGAGGTCGAAGACTTCATGGAGATCGACCTGACGTTGAGATCATGAAATCTGCCACCAACCCAAGCCAGCGGAGTGCGCGCATGACCGCAGGTCCGGCATAACCGTGAAATTTCACCATCCGAATGCTAGATCAAATCATTCGGATTAACCTCATGTCCGGCGGAACGCTTCCCAATTGCCCCCACGAACTCCCCCTTTGAAATCTCTCACCCAACTCAAATCGATCCGTGCGCTCGCACTGGTCGCCACATCCGTATTCACAGCTTCATCCGCGATGGCGGCCGCTCCCGTTTTCCGCGCGGGCGCGGCCGCGATTGATATCTCCCCGCCGACGCTGCCCGTGCGCATCGCAGGGGGATTCCTGGAGAAGTCGGGAACGACGATCACGGATCGCCTTCATGTCCGTTGCCTGGTGCTCGACGACGGCCGGACGAAGATCGCCTTCGCCATTGTGGACACTTGCATGATGACGCAGTCGCTCATCGATGCCGCGAAACAACTGGCGAGCGGCCCAAGCGGCATTCCGATCGAGCGCATGATGGTCTCAGCCACCCATACGCATTCGGCTCCGGCGGCCATGGCCTGCCTCGGCACGCGGCAGGACCCGGATTACGCGGCCTGGTTGCCGGGAAAGATTGCGGAGGGCATCGTGGCCGCGACCAAGCTGCTGCAGCCGGCGAAGATCGGCTGGGCGTCGATAGATGACTGGGAGCACACGCACAACCGACGGTGGATTCGCCAGCCCGACAAAATGGTCGTCGACCCGTTTGGTCAGGCGACGGGCCTGGCCAACATGCACCCGGGTCATCTCAGCCCGGCGATTGTTGGTCCATCCGGTCCCGTCGATCCGGGCTTGTCGGTGATTTCGGTGCAGACTCCCGACGGGCGTCCGCTTGCCGTGCTCGCCAACTACTCGCAGCACTACTTTGGCTCGGCCCCGGTGTCGGCGGACTACTACGGCCTTTTCTGCAAATACGTCGCGCAGCTGCTGGGGCAGGCGGGGGACGGCAACGGCTCGTTCGTGTGCGCCATGTCGCAAGGCACCAGCGGCGACCTGATGTGGATGGACTACGGCTCGCCGAAGATGGCCATCACGACGGAAAAATATGCCGGGGCCGTGGCGGAATATGCGGTGCGGGCGCTGAAGCAGGTGCGGTATCACGACACCGCACCGCTGGCGATGGTGGAGTCGAAGCTCGAACTCAAGTACCGGGTTCCAGACGAAAAACGCCTCGAATGGGCCAGGCCAATCGCGGCACGCATCGAGAACGATTTACCCAGGAACCAGACGGAGGTCTATGCGAACGAAGCGCTCATTTTGCACGAACGGCAGAAGACCGAAATCAAGTTGCAGGCGATCCGCATCGGCGAACTGACTATCGCCACACTGCCCAACGAGGTATACGCCATCACCGGATTGAAGCTGAAGGCGCAGGCGCCTTTTGCCGCTCACTTCAACATCGAACTCGCCAACGGCGCCGAAGGTTACATTCCCCCACCCGAGCAGCATGTGCTGGGAGGCTACACGACCTGGCCCGCTCGCACGGCGGGGCTGGAAGTGCCGGCCGAGCCGAAAATCGTGGAGACGCTGCTCGGGGCCTTGGAACGAGCCACCGGCCGGAAGCGTCGAGCGATGCAGGACGAGCACGGGCCGTACGCCATGGCGGTGCTCCGCGCGAAACCAGCGGCCTACTGGCGGCTCAATGAAGCGGCCGGCAAGATCGCGTTGAATGCCGTGGCCGGCGGGGGCGCAGCCCGCGTCAGCGATGGCGCCGCCTGGTATCTGCCCGGGGTCGGCAGCGGCACCGGCTGCGGTGCGGGCGAGACCTTGTCGCCCTCCGCCTTTTCGGGTCCGAAGCAAATCAATCGGGCGCTGCATCTCGCGGGCGGTGACCTGCAGGCCGAGATCAAAAACCTGGGCGATCACTACACTCTCGCGCTGTGGTTTTGGCTCGGGGAGGCCAGTGGCGCGAGCGAGCGCGGTGGCACGCTCGCTCTCGGGCCGGGCGGTGAGGCACTGAGCTACCGGCAGTTTAAGGATCATCGGGTCCAGCTTCATCTGGCTGACTCGATCTCGCAGGCCGAACTGCGCGCGGACGACTGGCACTTCGCGGTGCTGGTGCGCGACGGCGTCGAGGTGCGCGTGCACGTGGACGGCAAGGAGAAGCCCGAGCTCGCCCAATCGTTGCCGATGCAATCGGAAGTCACATCGCTCCGGTTTGGCGAGAGACTGCAGGGCAAACTCGATGAAATCGCGGTCTTCAAGCGCGCCCTCACTCCGGCCGAGATCGCGGCTTTTTGGAAAGTCTCAAAACTCGGGGAAAAATGAAACCCACATTAACCCTCCGTCTGACGTTCGCGGTATTCATGCTGGCCGCACCGATGCTCGCCGCCACGGCCGCCCGGAAGCCCAACCTCCTCGTCATCCTCGCCGACGACATGGGCTTCTCGGACCTTGGCGCTTACGGCAGCGAGATCCGGACGCCGAATCTGGACGCGTTGGCGAGGGGCGGTCTGCGTTTTTCGCAGTTCTACAACTGCGCCCTGTGCGGTCCGTCGCGCTCGGCGTTGATGACCGGCTTGCATCCGCACCAGGTCGGGATCTTCACCTGGACCGGGCTGCTCAATGATCGCTGCGTGACGGCGTTCGAGTTGCTCAAGCGGGCAGGCTACGCCACCTGCGCGGTGGGTCGGCTCGACATGGTGACGGCGGAAAACTGGCACGAGCCGGCGAAGATCGCGCGCCACGTGGACCGTTTCCTCGGCAGCACCGGGCACACGGGCCCGGGAAACTATTTCAAGGAAGTGCGGGGCGGGCAGTTCTACCGCGACGGACAGCCGATCTCGTTGCCACCCGAAGGAACCTACAAGACCGACGTGATCACGGACTTCGCGGTGAAATTTATCGGCGAGGCCGCGACGAAAGACCGGCCGTTCTTTCTGTATATGGCGCACTACGCGCCGCATTGGCCGCTGCACGCGAAGCCCGCAGACATCGCGAAGTATCGCGAACTCTATCGCCAGCTCGGCTGGGATGAAGTGCGCGCGCGGCGGCACCAGAAAATGATCGAACTGGGACTGCTGCCCGCGAACACCAAACTGTCGCCGCGCGATTCGCGGGTGCCCGCGTGGGCGAATGCGCCGGACAAGGACTGGGAGGCGGAACGGATGGCGGTCTACGCCGCGCAGATCGATGCCCTCGACCAGAGTGTGGGCCGCGTCATGGCAGAGCTGCGGCGCACGGGGGCGGACAAGAATACCCTCGTGCTTTTCCTCTCGGACAACGGAGCCTCCGACCAGGGAGGGGGCGCGGCGCTGGACAAGCCGGGTGCGACCTGGCGCGTCGACGGAACCAAGACGCGGGTCGGCAACACCCCGGACATCCAGCCTGGTCCCGCCGACAACTTTGTTACCGGCGGCCCGCCGTGGGCGAATGTCTCGAACACGCCTTTTCGACAACACAAGCAATCGAATCATGAGGGCGGCATTGCGTCGCCGCTGATCGCGTGGGGGCCGGGCCTCGTCGCGCACTCCGGCACCCTCTCGGCCGAATTGTCCCACATCACCGACATCACCGCCACGTGCCTCGATGTGGCGGGCGTCGAGTACCCGGCGGATTTCGAGGGGCGCAAGGTATTGCCGCTGGCCGGCCGGAGTCTGCTGCCGCTCTTGCGGGGAGGCCAGCGCGCCGGACACCCGTCGCTCTGCTGGGCGACGGCGGGCAACCGCGCCGTGCGGGTTGGCTCCTGGAAACTCGTCTCGAGCAAAGGCGGAACATGGGAACTCTACGACCTCGCAGCCGACCGCACCGAGTTGGACGACCTCGCGAAGCAGCAACCCGATCGGGTGCGGGCCATGGCGACGATTTTTGAAACGTGGCGGCACGACCGCGGCACAAAATAATCCAGCCAGCAATTTTCCCCTCAATAAACCTTCGTTCCATGAAAGCTCACCATCCGGCTCCCTCCGACTTCACCCGCCGCCGCTGGCTCTCGCACAGTATGGTCGGCGCCGGTCTTATCACCTTGGGCGCTCTCGCCCGGGCGCAGGACGCCAAGAAATCCACCAGGGCGATCACGCCCCCGCCGACCAAGCCTCCACTCCAACCGGTGGAGATCGCCCGTCTCCCGGCCGGACTCGAGCGGCTCGATCTTTTTCTCCTCCTGGGCCAGTCCAACATGAAGGGCCGCGGCCCAATGCCCGCCGAACCCAGCCGCAATCCCCGCATCGTCATGATGCATCTGCGCGACGACGCGTGGTACCTCGCCCGGCATCCGCTGCATCTGGTCGGCGACCCGAAAACCTTCGCCGGCTCCGACAACGCCGGCGTCGGCCCCGGTCTGGCTTTTGCCGAAGCGGTCGCCGGCCCAAACCCCCGGATCCAAGTTGGCTTGATTCCGTGCGCGGTCGGCGGGTCGGCCATCGCACTCTGGCAGAAGGGCGCAAAACTTTACGATGCAGCCATTCGCCGGGCCAAGCTCGCACTCCAGCGCACCGGGCCCGCCCGGGCGCAGATTCGCGGCGCCCTCTGGCTCCAGGGCGAGACCGACGCCACCGATGAACGCATCACAGTGTACGAGGTGAAACTGCTCAAGCTCGTGGATGATCTTCGCGCCGACCTCGGCTTGCCCACCTTGCCGTTCATCGCCTGCACGATCGGGGAAATGAGTCCCGACGACGCCGGTCGGCGCAAGGCCGACATGAACCGACTGCTGCTGTCGCTGCCGGAAAAACGGACGCACACTGCCTGCGTCGACGCTCGCGACCTCAAATCCCACATTGGCGACAGCGTGCACTTTGACACTGCCGCGCAAAACGAAATCGGCCGGCGTTACGCGGCGCAATATTTCGCAATCGCTCCTCGCGCCGCCCCCAAAGCGCCCATGCCCACGCCCAACAAAGACGCCGCCAAGTGACCACGGGGTCAACTCCCTCATTCAAGCGGCTCTGGATACAGAATGGCGGCGAACAAGGCCTCGAGATCGACGATATTCGCGTCCAACCCGCCGGCCAGCCGGGAAGACGATGAACGGTTCCCCTAAATCGAATCACCCGATGGGTAAAGATTCCCGGAGCAAGCCCCGGGGCATTTCGGAAAACCAGACCGTGTAGCTGTGTCGCCGGGGTCGCCGCCCCCGGGAAATTCGACCACGATCTTCGTTCCGATTTCTCCGGGCCCGGCGAGCCCGACTACACCAAGCCGAAGCGAGCTGGCGGTAGCGGATTCAACGACCATGATCCGACTCCTGAAAAAATTGCACCAGCCGTGTTGGCGTTTGGCCTGCAGTCGCCGGAACGATTCGGCCCGGGCCGACGCGATCAGCCGCAGGCGAAACCCGGGCGGCGTCTGCAAGCCAGCCAACCTCTGCGGCATTTTCTTCGCACTCACACGAATAATTTTCGATTATTAATTGTCCCTAAAATGTCTTTATTAACCTTCCGCTCGGCGGCGCGGGCCTCAGCGGCGGGGCATGTTCATCAAGCGCAATCGCAGCCGCCAGGGCGGCAAGACGTACCACTCGGTATTGCTGGTGGATTGCGTAGGGTAATCAGTGATACGGCCCCCGGTCGGCGGCCCAAAGATGCGCCCGTCAGGACGCGCGTGGTGCATCGCACCCTGGCCAACCTGTCGCGTTTGCCGGAGCCGCTGGTTGCCCTGATCGAACAGTATTGCCAGGGGCAACTCCCGACGGGGGCGTCGCCGAGCGTGCGCATGGGCCCGTGCTACGGGATCTTGGCGGGCTTGCACGCGCTGGCTGGCGCAGTGGGATTGGTGGCGGCCTTGGGTTCGGATCGATCCGCGAAGCTGGCGTTGTTCCTCATCTACGCGCGCGTTGCGCGGCAGGGCAGCCGGCTGGCTGGGGCGGTGCGCTGGGCCGAGGACCATGCGTTGGCCGAGGTGCTGGGCCTGGCGCGTTTCGACGAGGACGATTTATCCGCGCCTTGGAGTGGTTGCAAATCCACCAGGAACGCATCGAGCGGGCGCTGGCTCCGAAGATCAAAGTGGGCGCGGTTTTTTGGTACGACGTCACGTCCTCCTATTTTGAAGGGCAGTGCAACGAGCTCGCGGCGCACGGCTACAATCGTGACGGCAAGCGCTACAAGAAACAGGTTGTGGCGGGACTGCTGACCGCGGCCAATGGCGAGCCGCTGTCGATTCAGTTGTATCCGGGCAACACGAGTGATCCGAAAACTTTCCTTCCGACGGTGGAAAAACGGCGGCGGCGCTTCGAGGCCAAAGATATCGTCGCGGTGGGAGATCGCGGGATGATCAAGCAACTGGGCAAGGAGGCGCTGGGCGCCGCGGGCTTTCGCTAGGTGACCGCGTTGACCGATCCGCAGATCCGCAAGCCGTTGGGGAAAAAAGTGCTGACCCCGGAGTTGTTCGACCAGGAGCCTCTCGCGATCGACTACGAGGGACGCCGGTTGATCTTGCGGTGCAATCCGGCGACCGCGACCGGGAGCGGCAGCGCCGGCTCAATCAGTGCCGGCGAATCGAGCCGCGGCTGGCCGCCGGCAACACGCGGCCGAAGGGAAAACCGCGGGCAAAAGTCGAAACGCTGCGCGAGCAGGCGCAGGGCTGGCTGGAGCATGATGGTTTTTCGCAGTGGCTGCAGCTGCAAGTCAACGAGCGCACGGTGAGTTTCCTCTCGGAACCCGCGGTCGAGACGCAGGTCGCGCTGTTGGATGGGTGCTATGTCTTGGAAACGGACCTACCGGTGGTCGTCGCGGACGCGCGCACCGTGCATGCGCGCTCCATGAACTTGATGGATGTCGCACGCGACTTCCTCACGATGAAGACGGGCCAGCTGGAGTTGCGGCCGATTTTCCTGCGCAATGCCGGGCGCACCGAAGGCCACGCCCTGGTGACGATGCTCCCCCTAAAACTCGTCCGCGCGTTGGACCAACGGGTGGCGCCGCTGGGGCCACCGTCATCGACACCATCGCGCGCTTGAACGGGGTGCGCCTGATCGACCTCGGCGAGCCCACGCTCGCCCCGTGGCGCCTGCCCGGAATCCTCCGTCGCCGCCCAACCGGAGATCCTCGCGGTGCTGCCGCCGCTGAAGGCTCCGCAGTTGTCCCTAAAAAAACCCGTAAAAAGCCGCCTGACGCCACCACGCCGGGGGCGCGTTTCTCCTCTCAAATGAGCGCCAACGGATCCCGCAAAAATCCGTTCGGGGAGAAAACCAAGATCCGTCAGAATCAGACGATGGCCTACCTGACCGCCTGCACCTTTTACGGCGCGCTTTTCCACCGCAGTCCTTCCGGGTTGGCCTTCGGCACCGTGACGGACAATCGCTTCGACGATCAGCACAAGGACAAGGATCGCGACGGCGGATCACTCACCCGGATTTTTTCAGCCAAGGACCGCGCCGATCTCCAACGCATCGCGTGGGAAGGGCTCGGGCAGTTTGGCGAAAGGCAGAAAGCCACGCGCTGACGAATCGGAAGTTGGGGGCAAACCTTCACCTGTTCGAACGATGAGTGGCCCTTGGCGTTCTACGCCGCGGGCGCTCAGCGCGGGCCGGGGGCGTTGACGCGCGTGGCGTTGCGTTCGCTGCCTGCCGGGGTGCCGCGGGTGGCCGCTTTGCCGCCTTTCGCGGCCTTGGTCGCGCCGCTGGCCCTGAGCGCGACGCCGGTTTCGCGTTCGAAGCCGTCGCCGGTGAGTTGCACGGGCACGGTGTCGCCGGTCGCGTCGCTCCAATCGGCGAGCAGTTTGGCGAGGCGGATTTTGGTGAGGCGATGCTGCGGATCGGCGGCGAGATTCTTCACCTGCAGTGGATCGGCCGCGGTGTCGTAGAGTTCTTCCGAGGGACGCGGCGCGAGGAACACATCCGCTTGAGCGGTCGTGAGTGGACCGGCGGAACGCGCGGCGCGGAGTGCTTGGTGCGAAGGACCGCGCACGGAGTCGGCGGGGCCTTGCCACGGTTGCGCGGGCCGGCGGTTGAGCAGGTAGAGAAATCCCCCGGAGCGCACCGACCGGCCGTGCGCCTCGTAGTCGTGCCAGTTGTGTTCGGA
>CAMBVX010000173.1 GCA_945871085.1 Opitutus sp. GAS368
GTTGACGGTGCGAAATCAGGGCTGCACTTTCTCCCGCTCTTTTCGTTTTTTGGCACTCCCTTAGTCTGCCCAGATAGCTCAGTTGGCAGAGCACGTCCTTGGTAAGGACGAGGTCACGGGTTCGAATCCCGTTCTGGGCTCCAGTGCCAAATTACCAACGTCGTACTGACTTCCCGACGCTAAAACCGAGGTCTTATTTCATCATCCACACCCTAAGTATTAACGTCTCCAACGTCTCACAAGCATATGGCTAAAGCCTCATTCGAACGCACCAAACCGCACGTCAACGTCGGCACCATCGGACACATTGACCATGGAAAGACTACCACGACCGCCTCGATCTTGGCGGTGCAGTCCCGTAAAGGGTTGGCCGAGCTCAAGGCCTATTCGGATATCGCAAAGGGCGGCACCGTCCGCGATGCGACCAAGACGGTGACGATTGCTGTAGCTCACGTCGAGTACGAGACCGCCAAGCGCCATTACGCGCACGTGGATTGCCCCGGCCACGCCGACTTTGTCAAAAACATGATCACCGGTGCTGCCCAAATGGATGGCGCTATTTTGGTCGTTTCCGCGGCTGACGGCCCAATGCCACAGACTAAGGAGCACGTTTTGCTCGCCCGCCAAGTTGGCGTGCCAAAGCTCGTGGTATTCCTGAACAAGGTCGACCTGATCGACGACCCGGACTTGCTGGAACTCGTCGAGGAAGAAATCCGCGATCTTCTCACGAAGTATCAATTTGACGGAAAGAACGCGAAGATCGTCCGTGGCTCGGCCACCGCAGCTCTTGAGGGTACTCCTGAAGGCGAAAAAGCGATCAGTGAACTGATGGATGCCATCGACAACGAGATCGCCGAACCTGTGCGCGAGATGGACAAACCTTTCCTGATGTCCGTGGAAGACGTCTTCTCGATCACTGGCCGCGGCACCGTCGCGACCGGCCGCATCGAGCGTGGTGTCGTTAAGGTCAACGAGGCCGTTGAAATCGTCGGCTTGAAAGACACGGTTGTCTCCGTTGTTACCGGTATCGAAATGTTCCGCAAGCTGCTCGATAGCGGCCAAGCCGGAGACAATGTAGGTATCCTGCTCCGCGGCATTGATAAAGACGGCATCCAACGCGGCCAAGTTCTTGCCGCGCCTAAGAGCATTACTCCGCACAAGAAGGCCAAGGCGGAAATTTACGTCTTATCGAAGGATGAAGGTGGCCGACACACCCCGTTCTTCAACGGTTACCGCCCCCAGTTCTATTTCCGGACGACCGATGTAACCGGTATCGTCAATCTACCGACAGGCGTCGAGATGATCATGCCCGGTGACAATATCGCCGTGGAGATCGACCTCATTGTGCCAATCGCCATGGAGAAGACCCAGAAATTCGCGATCCGTGAGGGTGGCCGCACCATCGGTGCCGGTCGCGTTTCAGAGATCATCGAGTAAGCTGTCGTTCAAACCTCTAAACTCGACATCGCCGAGTCCTCAAACTGGGGCCTCGGTTGCGTCGTCTAAGAAAGCCCATTACAGGCGTGTAGCTCAATTGGTAGAGTAGCGGTCTCCAAAACCGTTGGTTGGGGGTTCGATTCCCTCCGCGCCTGCCAAATTCCGTTCATGAAAAATCCGTTCCGCAGCACTCGTATCTTCCTCGGCGAAATGGTCGGCGAGCTTCAAAAAGCTACGTGGCCCTCCCGCATCGAATTGCGCGACTCCACCATCGTAGTCGTTTTCGCTGCGGT
The DNA here is from genome assembly GCA_945871085.1 of Opitutus sp. GAS368. GTDB lineage: Bacteria > Verrucomicrobiota > Verrucomicrobiia > Opitutales > Opitutaceae > GAS368. Next base: position 1,731 of record CAMBVX010000173.1, read on the forward strand.
CATTCTTGGCGTGTTTACCGCCATTAGCGATTTTTCGCTCACTCAAGTCGTGATACTTTTCACCGATTGGGTTAGCTAACCCCGGCCCTGTTCATCCATGTCCACTCAAACGACCGCGCCTGCTGGCGCCCAGTGGTTCGCTCTGCACACACTTTCCGGCCAAGAAAACAAGGTAAAGCACTACGTCGAGAAATTTAAGAAGGCAGAAGAACTCGACGATGCTATTTTCGAAGTTCTCCTCCCGACTGAGGTCGTTTCGGAGGTTAAGAACGGTAAGAAATCAACCAAAGTTCGCAAACTCTATCCTGGCTACGTCTTCATCCAGATGTGCCTCTACGGCGAAGACCAAAAGGTCATCAACAAACCGTGGTATTTTGTCAAGGAAGTCGCCGGTGTTATTGGCTTTGTCGGCGGTGATCGTCCGGCTGCTCTGCGTCAGTCTGAGATCGACGAAATCCGTTCTCGGATTGAGGCAGCCAACGGTAAGGAAGTTCCCAAGGTCCAATACCTCGTTGGCGAAGAAGTTAAAATTACCGACGGTGCCTTTGCATCGCTCACCGGTCGGATCGACGAAATTGATCCAGAGCGCGGCAAGCTGAAGGTTTCCGTCTCTATTTTCGGCCGCTTTACGCCGGTCGAGCTCGAATATTGGCAGGTGCAACGCCTCTCCGAGTGACGCGACGTCCCTTCGTGCCCGCCGCCCTCCTCACTATCTCAAACTAAACACCCGCCACCCTTACTCACATGGCCAAGAAGATCCAAGGTTACATCCGCCTCCAATTGCCAGCCGGTGCCGCGAATCCCGCGCCCCCGGTCGGTCCCGCCCTCGGCGCGCAAGGCGTCAATATCATGGCGTTCTGCAAGGACTTTAACGCCCGCACGAAGGACCAAAACGGGATGATCTTGCCCGTGGTCATCACTGTTTTCAGCGACAAGAGTTTCACCTTCATCCTCAAGTCCCCGCCCGCGAGCGTTCTGCTCAAGAAGGCAGCCAATATCGCGAGCGGCTCGGCCAAGCCCAATCAAGACAAGGTCGGTAAGGTGACGACCAAGCAACTCGCCGAAATCTGGAATCTCAAAAAGGCCGACATGAATGCCAAGGATGAGGCCGCCGGTATCAAGATCATTGCCGGCACCGCCCGGAACATGGGGATCGAAGTCGTCGACTAATTTTCGTCCGCACCAAAATAACACTCGCCGCGGGAGTCCTCACAGACGTTCGCACCGCAAGGAGTCAACATGTCAAAAACCCACAGCAAACGCTATAACAGCGCCGTCAAGGTCGCTGATCTCACGAAGGATTATCCGCTCAAAGAAGCGATCGATATCCTTGCCAAATTCCCCAAGGCCAAATTCGACGAGACCGTCGAGTTTTCCTTTCGTCTCGGCGTCGATGCGACGTCGGGCGACCAAAACGTTCGCGGCACTACGCCGCTCCCGAATGGTTCCGGCAAAAAGGTCCGCGTATTGGTCTTCACTGACGACACCGCCAAGGCGCTCGCCGCCGGAGCCGATCATGCTGGCCTCGCCGATATGATGCAGAAAATCAATGAAGGTTGGCTCGATTTCGACGTCGCGATCGCGACGACCGAAGCCATGAAGCAAGTCCGCACGCTCGCTCGCGTCCTCGGCCCGAAAGGTCTGATGCCCAACCCAAAGTCCGGCACCGTGACAGACGATATTCCGGCCGGCATCAAGGCCGTCAAGGCGGGCCGCGTGGAGTTCAAAATGGACAAGTCCGCCAACATTGGCATCGGCGTTGGCAAGCGCTCCTTTACGACCGCTCAGATTCTAGAAAATGCGCAGGTCGTTTTGGAAGCCGTGGGCAAAGCCAAGCCAGCCTCCTTCAAGGGCGGGCAATTTATCAAGACGATCGCCCTCTCATCTAGCATGAGCCCCGGGATTCGCATCTCGTCCACTGAGTTCAGCAAATACTAAAAGGATTCACGACCATGAGAGCCGAAAAAAATTATCTGATCAAAGAGGTCGAGACTCATCTCAAGAAGTCCGACTACGTCATACTCACCAACTTTTCGAAGGTGACCGTCGCCGACGCCGCCGAACTGCGCAAGCGCCTCGACGCCGAAAAGGCCGAGTTCCACGTCGTCAAGAATAGCTCCCTCCGCGTTGCTGCGAAGACCATGGGTCTGCCCGAATTTGAGGGAGCCTTGACTGGACCAACCGCTGTCATCGTCGGCGGGAAGAACTCCGCTGGCGTTGCCAAGATCCTCAAGAAATACTTCGATGAAAAGCAGAAGCTGGAAGTAAAAATTGGCGTGATCGACAAAAAGTTAATCAGCGCGGCCGACCTCGCAAAGATTGCCGATCTGCCCTCGTTCGAGGCGCTCCGTTCGCAACTGCTCGGTCTTTTTACGCAGAACGCGGCGTCCTTCGTCCGCCTGCTCGACGCCAAGGTCAAGAAGGAGCAGCCTGCTGCTCCGGCCGCCTAAACGCGCATCTTCCATCCCATCCATTTTCTGGCGCAAGCCGGAATACAACTATCCATCGTGGCAGGCTAGGGGACACGTCTCTTAAACGCGTTTCACTCTTCGAAACCGCTAGTCAGCCCAAGGAGAACTCAACATGAGCAATATTACTAAAGACCAAGTTATCGATTGGCTGTCCGCGCAGACGATCCTCGATCTCGCCGCCCTCGTCAAAGATCTCGAAGGCAAGTGGGGCGTTTCCGCCGCCGCTGCCGCCGCTCCGGCTTCTGCCGGTGGTGCCGCCGCTGCCGCTCCTGCGGCTGAGGCCCAGACCGAGTTCTCCGTCATCCTGAAAGCCGCCGGCGCCAACAAGATTGGCGTTATCAAGGAAGTCCGCGCCATTACCGGCCTGGGCCTCAAGGAAGCCAAGGATCTCGTCGAAGCTGCTCCGAAGCCCGTCAAGGAGAACGCTCCCAAGGCCGAGGCCGAGGAAATCAAGAAGAAGCTCGAGGCCGCCGGGGCCCAAGTCGAGCTCAAGTAAGTCTACTGCGAAGCTTGGCGATCACACTCGCACATCTTCCGTTTTTTACGGGACAGGCCGCGCACTCGCATGGCCTGTCCTTTGCTGTTTCCCTTTCCGTTCTTTCGTTTGTCTTCCGCGTCTCGCCGTAAGCGCGCCGCTCTGTCCCTTTCAGCCTTCTAACTCTCACCGGGAACTCCCATGGCCGACCGCACCCAATCTGAACGTATTAACTTCGGCAAGCTCCGCGAAGTCATCCAGCCGCCGAACCTCATCGAGATTCAGATCACGTCCTACCTGGACTTTCTGCAAAAGGGCATTCCCGAAAAACAGCGCAAGCCGCAAGGCCTTGAGGCCGTTTTCCGCGAAGTGTTTCCGATCCTCAGCTACGACGAGCGCCTAACGCTCGAGTACGTCTCGTATAATCTTGGCGACGCCAAGAGCACCGAGCTCGAATGCCTTCGCGAAGGTATCACCTACTCCGTGCCCCTCTACGTGAAACTCCGCCTCCGCGAGGAAGATTTCATCAAGGACGAGGACATATATATGGGCGAAATTCCCATGGTGACCGAGCGTGGTTCCTTTATCATTAACGGTGCCGAGCGCGTCGTGGTTTCGCAGCTCCATCGTTCGCCCGGGATCGCCTTCGAGGTGACACCGCATCCGAACGGCAAACCGCTCCACTCTTTCCGTATTATTCCCGACCGCGGCACTTGGCTCGAAGTGCAGTTCGACAACAACGATCTTCTCTACGTCTATCTCGACCGCCGTCGCCGCCGCCGCAAGTTCCTCATCACTACGCTGCTTCGGGCTATTGGTTATAGCTCGGACATCGATCTGTTGAATCTTTTCTACGATATCAAGGATCTGAAGGTCTCCAAGGCTCTTGATCTCGAAAATGTCTCCACGCTGGTCCTTGTGGAAGACGCCATCGATGCCCAAAAGGGTGTTGTCCTCGCCCGCGCTTTCGAGCCCCTCACGAAGGCGATCGTCCGCACGTTCGAGAAGCACGACATTACCACTCTCCGCGTCATCGATACATCCATCGATGAAGGCGCACTCATTCGCGCGCTCAAGAAAGACCCGACGCGCAACGAAGAAGAAGCACTCAAGGAAATCTACAAGCGCCTCCGTCCCGGCGAGCCGCCCACCACGGCGAACGCGAAAGCCCTTCTCAAGCGTCTCTTCTTTGACCCAAAACGTTACGATCTTGGTCGCGTTGGTCGTTACAAGGTCAACCAAAAGCTCGGCCTCAAGATCGAGCTCGAGCAGCGCATTTTGGAGTCCGGTGATATTGTCGCTGCGACGAAATATCTCGTTCGTTTGAAACGTGGCGTCGGCGTAGTCGACGACATCGATCACCTCGGTTCCCGTCGCGTCCGCACCGTTGGCGAGCTTCTCGCCAACCAATGCCGCGTCGGCCTCAGCCGCACCGAGCGCCTCGTCCGCGAGCGCATGACAATGTATGACCAGAGCGTCGACTCGATCACCCCGCAGAAGTTGATCAACCCGAAAGCGCTGACGACCGTCATTCGCGATTTCTTCGCGCGTTCTCAGCTTTCGCAGTTCATGGACCAGATCAACCCGCTTGCGGAGGTCACGCACAAGCGCCGACTTTCTGCACTCGGGCCCGGCGGTCTGAATCGCGAGCGCGCCGGTTTCGAAGTCCGTGACGTTCACCCGTCACACTACGGACGTATTTGCCCGATCGAGACGCCTGAAGGTCCGAATATCGGTCTCATTAATTCCCTCTCGACCTATGCTCGCGTGAACGAATTTGGCTTCATCGAAACGCCTTACCGTCTCGCCAAAGATGGCCGCGTGACCGACAAGATCGATTACCTCACCGCCGACCAAGAGGAGGCCAAAGTCATCGCGCAGGCGAATTCCGAACTCGACGACAAAGGCCACTTTGTGGGCAAGGTCACCGTCCGTAAAGACGGCGAGTTTCTCGAAGTTCCCGCCGCGGACGTCAACTACATGGACGTCTCGCCCAAGCAGGTTATTTCGATCGCCGCTGGCATGATTCCCTTCCTTGAGCACGACGATGCGAATCGCGCGCTCATGGGAGCCAACATGCAACGCCAAGGCGTGCCGCTCCTCCAAGCCGAAGCCCCGTTCGTGGGCACCGGTATTGAAGAGCGCGTTGCTCGGGACTCTAAAATAGTCGTCGTCGCGGATGAGGCCGGTGTAGTTGCTTCCGTCGACGCCAAACAAATCGTCGTCACGCGTGAGGGTGAACTCCCCCGCAACATTAAGAACGACGCCAAGAATGGCGTTCAGGTCTACGAGCTGCGGAAATTCATGCGCTCGAATGCGGGCACTTGCTTCAACCAAAAGCCCATCGTCAAGCTGGGCCAGAAGATCAAAGCCGGACAAATCATCGCCGACGGTCCTTCGACCGACAAGGGCGAGATGGCCCTCGGTCGCAACGTGCTTGTCGCGTTTATGCCTTGGAACGGCTACAACTTCGAAGACGCTATTCTCATATCGGAGAAGTGCCTCCGCGAAGACATCTTCACATCGATCCATATCCAAGAGTTCGAGGTCACGGCCCGCGACACCAAGCTCGGGCCTGAGGAAATAACTCGTGATATCCCGAATGTCGGCGAAGAAGCTCTGAAGAATCTCGACCACAACGGTGTCATCCGTATCGGTGCGGAAGTTAAGCCCGGCGATATTCTCGTCGGTAAAATCACCCCGAAGTCTGAAACCGAGCTCGCGCCCGAGGAAAAGCTCCTCCGCGCCATCTTCGGTGAAAAGGCCGCCGATGTTAAGGACACTTCCCTCATCGTCCCGTCCGGTGTGACTGGTATCATCATGGATGTGAAGGTCTCCTCGCGCATCGACAATCAGGAGGAGAAACTCTCCCCGTCTGATCGTCGTCGTCAGGTGAAGCAGATCCAGGAAGAGTATAAAACTCAGATGGACAAACTTCGCGAAGGTCTCACCGAGGCTCTCTCGAACATCCTCTTGGGTGAGAAGATCCCGCTCGACGTCATCAACGGCGCGACGGCGGAGATCATCATCCCGGCCAACCGCAAGATCACCAAGACCCTGCTGCGTAAGCTCGCGGCCGTCTCGAAGCACGTCCAGATCGATCCTTCGCCGGTTCGCATCAAGATCATGGAGATCATCGGCTCGTATCAGACGAAGTTTGACGAGCTAGAAAGCGACCGTGAGCGCAAGATCGGTTCCATTGAAGCGGGCGAAGGTTCGGCCGATGGCGCCATCAAACAGGTCAAGGTTTACATCGCCACGAAGCAAAAACTCGAGGTCGGTGATAAGATGGCCGGTCGTCACGGTAACAAGGGTGTGGTTGCCAAGATCGTGCCTGAGGAAGATATGCCCTTCCTCCCCGACGGCACTCCGATCGAAATCTGCTTGAACCCGCTGGGCGTGCCGTCGCGCATGAATATCGGCCAAGTGCTCGAGACGCATTTGGGTTGGGCTTGTAAGAAGCTCGGTCTCAAGATTGCGACTCCCGTGTTCGACGGAATTCCCGAGAAGAAAATTCGCGAATACCTCAAGGAAGCGAAGCTGCCCACCTCGGGCAAGAGCACGCTCTACGATGGTCGCACCGGCGAGAAGATCGATCAAGAGGTTGTGGTCGGCTACATCTATATGATGAAGCTGAACCATCTTGTGTCCCACAAGATCCATGCCCGCGCGGTCGGTCCTTACTCGCTCGTCACGCAGCAACCGTTGGGCGGCAAAGCCCAATACGGCGGCCAGCGTTTCGGCGAAATGGAGGTGTGGGCGCTCGAGGCCTACGGTGCCGCGCACACGTTGCAGGAACTGCTCACCGTCAAATCCGACGATGTGCAGGGTCGCACCAAGATCTACGAGTCGCTCGTCAAGGGCGACAACACGCTCGTCGCCGGTACCCCGGAGTCGTTCAACGTCCTCATCAAGGAAATCCAGTCCCTCGGTCTGGATATCAAACTCCAGAAACGCGACGCCATCAGCTACGGTTCCTAAACCGTCGCAGCGTTTTTCACCTTCTCACGACATTCTGCTTAGGGAGACATCACCATGATTCAACCCGCTGATACAGCCGCATCTTCCCGCGACGACGTTCGTTCCGCACTCGGTATTGAGGAGAACGCATTCGACTGCGTCTCCATCACCGTCGCTTCCCCTGAGACCATTCGCAAATGGTCCAAGGGTGAGGTCAAGAATCCCGAGACAATCAACTACCGCACCTTCAAGCCCGAGCCAGGCGGTCTTTTCTGCCAAAAGATCTTTGGGCCGGTGCGTGACTACGAGTGCGCGTGCGGAAAATACAAGCGCATCAAATACAAGGACGTCGTCTGCGACCGCTGCGGCGTCGAGGTCACCATCGCCCGCGTCCGTCGCGAGCGCATGGGCCACATTGAGCTCGCGGTGCCGGTTTCCCACATCTGGTTTTTGAAGAGCATGCCGAGCCGTCTCGGTCTCTTGCTGGACATGACTGCTCGCTCGCTCGAGCGCGTCATCTACTATGAGAACTTCATGGTCATCGATCCGGGCAAGACTCCGCTCGAGATGAAGCAGCTCCTGACCGACACCGAATATCGCCAGGCCCTCGCCGAATACGGCGACGACTCGTTCGTCGCCAAGATGGGTGCCGAAGCGGTCCGCGATGCCCTCGCCAAGACCGACATGGAATCCACCGTCGCGGAGCTGCAGGAGCAGATGCGTGCGACGAAGTCCAAGCAGATCAAGAAAAAGCTCTCGAAGCGTCTCAAGGTCATCCAAGGCTTCATTCATTCAAAGAGCCGCCCGGAGTGGATGGTCCTCGAAGTGTTGCCCGTGATCCCGCCGGACCTGCGCCCGCTCGTCCCACTCGAGGGTGGCCGTTTCGCGACCTCCGATCTCAACGATCTTTATCGTCGCGTTATCAACCGCAATAATCGTTTGCGGAACTTGATGCAGCTGAAGACGCCCGATGTAATCATTCACAACGAAAAGCGCATGCTGCAGGAAGCCGTCGACGCGCTCTTCGACAACGGTCGTCATGGCCGGCCGGTTACAGGTGCCGGCAACCGTCCCCTGAAGTCCCTCTCGGACATGCTCAAGGGTAAGCAGGGGCGTTTCCGCCAAAACTTGCTCGGCAAGCGCGTCGATTACTCCGGTCGTTCGGTCATCGTCATCGGCCCTGAGCTCAAGCTCAACCAGTGCGGTCTTCCGAAGAAGATGGCACTCGTGCTCTTTGAGCCGTTCATCATCCGCCGCCTGAAGGAACTCGGCTTCGTGCACACCGTCCGCGGTGCCCGCAAGATGATCGAAAAGAAGTCTCCAGAAGTCTGGGACATCCTTGAGGAAGTCACGAAGGGTCACCCGATCCTCCTCAATCGCGCACCGACGCTCCACCGTTTGTCGATCCAGGCTTTCGAGCCGATCCTCATCGAGGGCGAAGCTATCCGCATTCATCCGCTCGTCTGCACCGCCTACAACGCGGACTTCGACGGTGACCAGATGGCCGTGCACGTCCCATTGTCCCTCGAAGCGATCATGGAGTGCAAACTCCTCATGATGGCGACGTCGAACATCTTCTCGCCGTCCTCCGGCAAGCCGATCCTCACGCCTTCCCAGGACATCGTTCTTGGTGCCTACTATCTGACCATTGAGCCCCGCACGAAGCCGGCCAAGGGTGTCCGCGTTCCGCTGCTCAGCGGTCTGCAGGAAGTGCTCTACGCCAAGGCGGACGGCGCGCTGAAAATGCACGATTGGGTCGAGGTCCCAAATCCCGACTACACCCGTGAGACTGTCTACGGCGACACTAAGCGCAAGACCATCCGCACCACCGTCGGTCGCGTGATCTTCAATCAGATCTGGCCCGCCGGCCTCGGCTTCGTGAACTTCCCTGTTCCGAAGAGCAAGCTCGGTGACCTGATCCTCAATACCTACAAGATCTCGGGCAACCACATCACGGTGGAGACCCTCGATAAGCTTAAGGAGCTCGGGTTCCACACCGCCATGCACGCCGGTATCTCGATCGGAATCGATGACATGATCATCCCCGATTCCAAGAAGGACATCGTCGCCGACTCCCGGAAGAAAATTACCGAAGTCGAAGGCCAGTTCAACAAGGGTATCATCACCGATGGCGAGCGCTACAACAAGGTCGTCGACATCTGGACCAGCGCCACCGACAAGATCGCCAAAGAAGTTTTCGCCAAACTCGAAAACAACGACGGCAAGACCGAGGTAAACCCGGTCTACATCATGATGGACTCCGGCGCCCGTGGTAACAAACAGCAGGTCCGCCAGCTGTGCGGTACCCGCGGTTTGATGGCCAAGCCTTCGGGCGAAATCATCGAGCGCCCCATCCTGTCCTCGTTCCGCGAGGGTCTGACGGTCCTCGAATACTTCATCTCGACCCACGGCGCCCGCAAGGGCCTCGCCGACACCGCGCTCAAGACCGCTGACGCCGGCTATCTCACCCGCAAACTCTGCGACGTGGCGATGGACGTCATCATCGCGGAAGACGATTGCGGCGCCCGCGACGGCGTGTGGAAGAAAGCGATCTTCGAAGGTGACGACGAAATCGTTGGCCTCAAAGAGCGCATCATCGGCCGCTTCTCCAGCGACGACGTCTACAACCCGATCAATCCCTCCGAGCTGCTGGTCGGCTCCGGTGAGATCATCACCGAGGATATGGCGTCCAAGATCGACGAACTCGGCATCGAGCGCGTCAAGGTCATGTCGCCCCTTACTTCTGCCACCAAGGGTGGCATCGACGCGAAATCCTACGGCATCAATCCGGCGACCAACAAAGTTGCGAAGATCGGTGACTCCGTGGGCATCATCGCCGCGCAGTCGATCGGCGAACCCGGCACGCAGCTCACGATGCGCACGTTCCACATCGGTGGCGTCGCGTCCGGCGGCTTCAAGACTCCTGAGATTCGGGTCAAGGCCAGCGGCACCGTCAAATACAAGGGGCTCCGCCTCGTCGAAACCGCCGATGGCGCCGCCATTGTGCTCAACAAGACCGGCACCATCCAAATCCTCGATTCCGAGGACAAGGAAGTTGAAAACTACAACATCGTGGTCGGTTCCTTCCTTCACGTTGGCGACGGCGCGAAGATCGAGAAGGGGGCCGTCCTCGCGCAATGGGATCCGTATAACATTCCGGTTCTCTCCGAGAAGGGTGGCACGCTGCACTTCAAGGACATGATCCCTGGCGTCACCGTGAAGCGCGAACTCGACGAAGCGTCGGGCCGCATCGCCACGGTCGTCATCGAACACAAAGAAGATCTCAATCCGCAGGTCGAAATCCGCGACGCGAAGAACAAGCCCCTCGCGGCTTATTCGATTCCCGTCGGCGCGCAGATCGCGGTCAACGAGGGCGACATCATCCAACCGGGTGCGTTGCTCGCGAAGACCCCGCGTCAGGCATCCAAGACCAAGGACATCACCGGTGGTCTCCCCCGCGTCGCCGAGCTCTTCGAGGCCCGTCGTCCCAAGGAAGCGGCCGAAATGTCCCGCATCGACGGCATCGTCGGTTTCGAAGGCACGGTTCGCGGCAAGCGCAAGCTCGTCGTCAAGAACGAGGAAACCCAACAGGAAGAAGAACATCTCATCGCCACCGGCCGGCACATCATTGTGCAACCCGGTGACGTCGTGCACAAAGGTCAGCACCTGACGGAAGGTGCCGCCGACCCGCACGAGATCCTCGAAATCCTCGGGCCATCGGCGCTCTACGACTTCCTGATTTCGCAGGTGCAAGAAGTTTACCGTCTCCAAGGTGTGACGATTAACGACAAGCACATCGAGATCATCATCCGCCAGATGCTCCGTAAAGTTCGGATCACCGATCCGGGCGACACCGAGAACTTCTGGGGTGAGCAGGTTGATCGCGCCAATTTCCTGGCGGAAAACCGGCGCATCGAAGAGGCGGGTGGCAAACCCGCCGAAGCCGAGCCGATCCTCTTGGGCATCACAAAGGCTTCGCTCGAGACCGAGAGTTTCATCTCGGCTGCGTCCTTCCAAGAGACGACCCGCGTCCTCACTGACGCCTCGACTCTCGGCAAGATCGACCTCCTGCGCGGTTTCAAGGAAAACGTGATCATGGGTCACTTGATTCCGGCGGGCACGGGCCTGCCGACCTACAAGCAGCTCAAGATCTCATTGCCCTTCGGCGCCGAGCTCCCCGAGGAGCCCAAGGCCGCCGAAGCCACGGCAAGCTAAGCTTAGGAAATCTCAGCCCCGAACCGACTTGGTTCGGGGCTTTTTGTTGCTAGCGGGGTTGGCGTTTGTCGCCGAGAGCGGCGTGTACCGTCGGCGAGCCCCGGGTGTAAGTAAGTGACCGGGTGAGATCGCCTATGCGGAATGAGCGGAGGTGGGTAAAGTGAGGGAATGGAAACATTACGAACGGAAGTGATCGAGGACGGAGGGAAACGAGATCAGCGCGGACGACGAATCCTGCCGCCGGAGCGAATTGAGGCACTCGTCAGCGAGTATCGAGCGAGTGGCCTGACGCAGGCGGCGTTTGCGCGGCGGCGAGGCTGAAGTATCCGACGTTTGCGGGATGGGTGAACGCGCGTCGGGTTCACACCGAGCGGTCATGCGGCGGGAGCGCGGTGCGATTTCCGCAGTTGCAACTGTCGACGGGGCAGACGGGCCCGGCGCAGTTGACCGTGTCACTGCCGGATGGCGTGGTTGTGCCGGGGCAGCGAGGTCCGCGCACTGGCTGCGTTGGTGCGGGCACTGCGGGGTGAGCCATGCTGATGTTGCCGACGGCGCTGAAGATCTACCTGGCCATCGAGCCCGTGGACATGGCAAACAGTTTAACCTAAAAACGGCAGTTAGAAGATAGCCCGATGCGGCTGAGCGTCGGGAAAAAGCGTGGGGGTGAGCAGTCAGGCGGCGGTGCGTAGGCCCGATCAAGCCGGAGCAGGCAACATTGGTGGAGCCGGCCCCATGACGCCAAAGTTTTGA
>CAMBVX010000174.1 GCA_945871085.1 Opitutus sp. GAS368
GATGTCGCGGAGAAATTCCTTCGTCAGCACGGTCACATCAGCCGGGGTCTTGATGAGCTCGGTGTTCACGCGCCCGCCGGCGAGCGAGTGCGACGCGGCGTAGCCCTGATCCTTGTCTTCGGACACCTCAAACGGTGAGAGGGTGACGGGACTTTTCGCGGCGACCGTATCGGCAGAATTCGAAGTAGCTGCGGCAACGGCCTGCGCCTGTGCGGCAAGGGGCAAGAGCATCAACGGCACGCTCAACGCGACGAATCGAAATACTTTCATGTGAGGTTTGGGATGGAGATCAAAATGGGGGGGCGACCTACGCCGCGATCTGCGCGACCGGATCGTCGGCCGGCTTCGCCGAATTGGCCGCAGCCGCGACCGACAGCGGCGGCAATGTCACGAGGGCAATGAAGGCGAGGATCGCAACGCGGCGCGAAGGCATCGTGGGGGTGACGTGGGGGTGAGCGGGCGAAATTCCAGCTCGCCAGCTTTTTCCCCTGCGGGACCGCCGAAGGCGCGCATCAGCCCACAAGTTCCTTGATCACGCCGGTACTGTCACCGTGCGCGGTGGCCGGCACGCCGGCACCCTGGAGCAAGGTGAGCCACAGGTTGCACAGCGGCGTCTTGGGATCGGGCATCGCCAGATGACGCCCGTGCTTCACGCCCGCCCCACCCCCGGTGATCACCGTCGGACAATTGTCGAGATAGTGAATCGACTGGATGTTGCTGCCGTAGCTCAAGCACGTGTGATCGAAGAGGCTCGTCCCGTCGGGCTCCTTAGTCGCCTTGAGCCGATCGATGAGCTCGGCCAGCAGCGCGGATTGTTTTTGATCGCGCAACTGCGAGGCCTCCATCCGGGGCCCCGACGCATAGTGGCTCATGTTGTGGCCCGTGAAGGTCACTCCGATGCTCTTCAACAAACTCTCGACCGGCTGACGGTACGTGATGACCCGGGTCGAGTCGGCCTGGAGCGCAGCCACCATCAGTTGGTACATGATCCGCACCTCCTCGTAGCCGGCGATTTCACCGGTGGGTTCGGCCGGCGGATTGGCCGAGCGCGCCTTGGGCACCCCCAGCCACTGCTCCTCCTTCGAGAGACGGGTTTCGATGTCGCGGATCGACTCGAGGTACTCGCTGAGTTTGTCGTTGTCGTTTTTGCTCAAGCCGCGGCCGACACTCCGCGCATCGTCGAGCACCGTGTCGAGCACGCTGCGTTTCTGCCGCAGTTGCGCCTTGCGTTCGGCCAGCGGCGTGGACTCGTCGGAGAACATCCGGTGATACGCCACCACGGGATTGTTCATTCCGGCGAGAGGTTTGCCCTGACGGTTCCAGGCCAGCGAGAGACCGGGTCCGTGCCCCGAATCTTCCGCCTGTTCGCACCCCAGCTGAATCGACGTGAAACGCGTACCCTTGCCAAATGTCTCGGCGGCGACCTGGTCGGCCGAGATGCTGTTGTGAAAACTTTGCCCCGGCTCCGCATAGCGATTCGCGCCCGTCAGGTAGAACGTGCTGCCCCAGTGGGCCTCGTTGTTGAACTTGTTCGACAGATTTTGAATGACTGTGATGTCCGCCTTGTGCCGATCAAGCGGCTTGAGTCCCAGCGGCAGCACGTAGTCCGCCCCGGTCCGCTTAATGTCCGGATACCAGGTCTCCCGAGTCACACCCCAGCCGAACCCGAGAAAGACCATTCGCCTGGGCCGGGCAACGGCGGTCGCGGCCGTGGCCGCCGACGCAAAACGCGTCCAGCCGAAGGATTCAAACATCGGCAGGGCAACCATCGCGGACGTGCTGCGCAGAAACGCGCGGCGGGTGCGGGGGAGGGTATTCATTTGGATGAGACGGTGACTCGGAACACGTGGGGGAGGATTCAAAGCCGCTCGATCACGAGATCGTCGAGGAGGATGAGCCCGTTGCTGAGAAAGTCGACCGAGTGCACCGGCAGATCCGGCCAGCGGACGTTCAACGTGAGCTCTTCGCGGCCGTCGATCCAGGCGGTCCATTTTTGGCCGATAATTTCCAACACGGCCCGGTGCCAGTGATTCGCGGTGAGGCGGGCGCCGGAGCTGGCGGAGCCGTCGTAGAACCGAAATCCTCCGCGCGCGTGGGCCTTCGCGTCGGGCGGCAGCTTCGGGTGTTTGGCGTCCTCCGTGTACCCGTCCTCGATGAGCCCGAGATCACGTCCGCCCTGCTCGGACCATCGCGCCCCGGCGTCGATGCCGCCGAGGCTCAGCCGCAGCCGGGCAATGTGCTCGTGCGGATACGGGCTGAAGGAAAACTTGCCGTTGGGCAGCACCTCCAGGCGCGAGAGCGGCTTTTCGATCCGGAACCGGAACGTCACGCGGAGGTTCCGATGGCCGTCGATGAGCGCCCGCACCGGCTTGCCGTGCGTGGCCCCGGGTTGCTGCACGTAGACGCCGCGCAACGCACCGTCAGCGAGCTTCCAGTTGCCCTCATAATTCCACGACGGGTGGCCCCATTTGCCGCGTTCGATCCGTTCCGAGCTGAAGTCCGCCCGCACGAGCACCGTGCCCGGGCGTTCGCTCTGGGCGAAGACCGGGGCGACGAGCCCGAGGGCGAGCAGGATGAACGGAGAAAGAAAGTTCATATGATGGCGATGTCGCCGGCTCTACTTGCTGCGAAAGGGCTTGCTGGCGACCAGCGCGTGGATGATCGCGCGCGGCGTCATTCCGTGCGCCCGGGCCTGGGTGAGAATTTCGTGCGCCAGTTCCTCGTCGGAAAAACCAAACGGCCGGCCAAGTCCGTATTCGACCAGCCCCTCAATGAAGCCGCGCGCCAGGGCCTCCTCCCGCCGCCCCACCTCGTCGCGCAATCCAAAGTAGTCGGCGAACTCCACTCCGTCCGGGAGTCTTCCCTTCGGATCGATCGGGAACGCCTTGCTCCGGATCACCCGGTTGTTCTTCGCGACCTCCGCCACCTCCTCGGTGCGCCAGAGTCCGACGGCGTTGAAATTTTCCAAGCCATAGCCGATCGGGTCGATCTTGCGGTGGCATTGGGCGCATTGCGGCTGCTCCATGTGCGCCGACTGCAGTTCGCGCGCCGGAAGCAGCTTGCCCGCGAGCCGGCTGAGCTGCGGGACGTTGGCCGGCGCGGGCGGCGGCGGGCTGTGCAGCAGCTTGCGCATCACCCACGCGCCGCGCTCGACGGGCGAACTCCGTTCTCCGTCGGAACCCATCGCGAGGATCGCCGCCATGCCAAGGAAACCGCCGCGCGGCGAACCGGCGGGCACGTTCACCTTGCGAAATTGCCGGCCCGTGACGCCCGCGATGCCATAGTAGTCAGCGAGCAGGTCGTTGATTACGACAAAGTCGGATTTCAGCAGGACCCCGAGTCCGAGATCGTCGCGCAGCACTGTCGCCAGCGTGTGAAACACCTCGGCCCGCGCCGCCGACTTCACGCTGTCGTCGAAGCCCGGATAAAGCCGGTGGTTGAACTGGAAGAAGTCCAGCCGTTCCAAGTGCAGCCACTGCTGGGCAAAGCTTGTGACAAACTCCCACGCCCGGGCGTCGGCCAGCATCCGATCAACCTGGCCCGTGAGCACGGCGGGACGCCGCAACTCCCCCGACCGCGCCAGCGCCAGGAGCGTGGCGTCCGGCGGCGCGCTCCACAGGAAATACGAGAGCCGGTTCGCAAGTTCGAGGCCGGTCAGCTCCCGCGGTGCCGCCTTCTCCGCCGCCGGCTCGATGAGGTAGAGAAAACTCGGTGACGCCAGAATCACCGCCAGCGGCTCCTTGAGCGCGTCCTCGAAACTCCGGCCCGCCGCGCGTCCCTCCGCATGATGCCCCATCAGCTTGTCGAGGTAGCTCCCCTTCACTTCCTTGCCCCGAAACGCGCGCGCCGCAAAACGCGCGACGATTTCACGGGCGTAGGCGTCGTCCTGCGTCGCTCCGGCACCTTTGAAGAAAATCTCCGCATGCGCCGCGGACGGCCACTGCTTCACGATCGGCCCCTCCCACTCCACCCAGTCCACCCAGAGCGCCGGTTCGAGCCCAAATCCGGTTTCCTCGAGACTCCGCATGTGGCGATAAACGGCGGCATCGCGACTATTGACCTGCCGTTCCCGCAGCGCGATCACGCGATCGCCGAGGTAGTTCACCTGCTTGGTTTGGGAACCGATGTCCGCCTTGGTCGGCTTCGATGGCTTTGGCAGCGTCAATGTCCACTCCAGCGTCTGCGGCTGCGCGAGCGTGCCGGTCACCTTTTCGCAGGCGATGAGACTGATCGCGCCGTCCGTCCGTTCGCCGCGCATGCCGATTTCAATATAGTGCCGCGCGGCCGGAGTTTTCGGGGCCACGCCCACGCGGGCCCGGATGCGGTAGTCGCCCGGCGGCATTTCGTCCGGAATGACGATCCCCACCTGCGGGTTTGGCATGTGCACCGTGAGAAACGCGCCGGTCTCCGTCTCGGTGCGCGACAAATAGTCCGCGTAGGGCGGAGTGTCGCGATCCCACACCAGCTTGCGGAAATCCATCTCCCGTTCGTCCACCAGACCGAAGTCCGACGGCGGCCGGCCCTTCGACGCCTTCCACTGCTTGTACATCCGGTAGCCGCCCATCTGGTAACCGCGAAAAATCCCGGTGATCCGCTTGTTGGCCTCGATCTCCGGTTCGATGTGCACCTTCTTCGGCTCCGGTTTTGGACCGGTGGCAATCGCCCCGTCGAGGGCCTTGCGCGCGAGGGCCAGGTATTGTTCGAACTGGTCGCTGGAGAAAAAAAGCGACTTGCCGACCGTATCAAACGTGCCGCCCCCGCCATCCTTCGGCAGGTCCTTGACGTCCACCTTGGCCCCGAGGAGGTCGTGCATCGTGTTCTGGTACTCGCGGCGGTTGAGCCGGCGCAGCGTGATGACACCGTGCTGATCGCTGAGCTGTTTCCGCGCGACCACCATCATTTGCGAGAGGTCTTCCAACAACGCGGTCTTCTCGGCCGCGGCGGGCTGTTTTTCCTCCTCCGGCGGCATTTCACCCGCGTTGAGCACGTTCAGGATTTTCTGCCAGCGCTCGGCCGTCGGGATGTCTCCGACCGCAAACGGCACGTCATCGAGCCGCATCTTGCCCTTCTGCTTGTCCGCGTTGTGGCAGTCGACGCAGTAGCTCTGGAAGAAGGCCCAGTGCCTCTCCGGCAACGCGGCCCGCGTCGCGTCCGCGGCCATCGCCAAGACCGTCCCAAAAAGCAACAGGAGGGGCAACCGTCGCGTCATCATCCGGTCAAAAGCGATACGAAGCCTTCAGGTCCCAGTTGCGGTGCACCCGGGGATAGTTGAAGACGATGAACTGCCCCGGGCCGCGGGCCTGCAGGGGAATCATGTCGTGCTCGGCGAGGACATTCTGGACGTTGAGCTGCACGTCGAAGGTCTCGTTGCGCCCGAGGCGGAAGATCTTCCCGACCATGAGGTTCGTCAGGAGATTGGAGATGCCGCGGATCGGGGCGTTGTTGCTGGCCGCGTCGTATCCGATCACCGGCGACGTCCGGTAGTTGGCGCCGCCGCCGACCCGCATACCGTGCAGGAACGGGAAGGATGCATCGCTGAACCGGTAGCTCGTGAAGACGTTCATCGACTCTTTCTGGTGCTGCATCTGTTCCTGGCCGCTGGCGCGGTTGATCTCGGCCATCAGCGCCGAGGCGTAGCCGTAGGCGTCGACAATCGTCGCCGGGTTCTGGACGAAGTCGCGTCCGGGCGTGCCGTCCCGCAAGCGGACGAAACTCTGGACGTTGGCCGGGGTGTCGGTGAGCCGGGTCGTGTTCTTCTGCCACGCGACATTGGTCTCGGCAAAGAAGGCGTTGTGGAACGGCGCGATGTTTGTGTCGGACTGGTCGTTAGTGGCGTAGTTGAACGAGATGCTCCAGTTGCGCGTGAGCCGGCCGACGAGTTCGAACTCGTAGCCCTTGCCAGCGGTGTCGACGGTGTGGCCGTTGCCACCCAGCCAGTCGTTCGCGCCGGATGCGACCATGCTCGCCGGGAGCGGCTGTCTCGTGACCCGCAGCGCGTCGACGATCGCGGGAATCGCCTGGTTCATCCCCAGCTGCTGCTGCACGAACACGTTGGTCTGCCGGTTGGTGTCGTCGGTCGTGAAAGCGTTGACGCTCACGTAGAGTTTGTCGTCGAGCAGGCTGATACGCAGGCCGTAGTCCTTCCCCTTGCCCACCCGGGTGCCGTAGAGCTGGTTGTAGGGGTTCGGCGGTGACTGCGGCAGCACGCTGTTGGCCTGGTTGTAGGTGAGGCCGACGCGTTTGAAGGGGGACAGAAAAATGCCAAATGTCGTGGTCCTGCCGGTGAAGGAGTCCGCCTCGCCCAGGACGTCGTTCAATTTGCTCCAGAGATTGGTGGAGTTCGGCAGCCGGACTCCTCCCCCCACCGCCCGCCGGTCGTCGCGAGTGTCCTCGCGGTAGCCGCCGGTGAAAACGAGGCGGTCGCTGAGAAAGCGGCTCTGGCCCGCGATCATGCGGCTCTCGTCGACGGTGTTCCGGAAACCCGCCGGGCCGTTGGAAATGAAGCCGCTCTTGACGCCGGGCGCATTGAGCGGATTCGCCCACGGATCGATCGCGCCGCGCAGGCCGCCCGGGGAACTGAAATCGATGTAGGTCCGGCGCAGGATCGTGTTGGTCGTGGAGTCGATCACCTGGTTGTTGTTGGGCGCGAGATTGCGCTCCACCTCGACCCACGTGTTGCCCCAGTTGTCGTCCTTCTGCCACAGCCCGGAGACGGAGTGGCGGCCCAGCCAGCGGTGGTACTTCGTCAGGTTGAGTTCGTAGCCGACATTCGCCCGGAACTGGTCCGAATGCTCGTCGAACAGCCGCGTCTGCGCGCTGCCCTCGACGTACAATTTTCCCGCATACGGATTGGGCGCCGCGGTGTTGGGCAGCAGGGCGCCGGGATCGCGGCCCGCCGCCAGGCGGGAGTCGGCGTTGGCGAAATAGGCGCCAGGTATCACCGGATTGGGATCGCCAATCAGTCCGCCGATGCCGACGGCGCGATTGTCCCGCCAATACCGGCGGTGACGGTATCCCAGCTCGATCGCGAGACCGCCGACGCGTTGTTCGACGAAGGCGGAATAGACAGTGTAGTGGTTGCTCGTGGTTGCGCCCGGACCGGAGAGATTGGCATTCGCCGGGAACAGTTTGCCGAGATACGGATCATCCACGTTGCCCTGTGCCAGGGTTCCGGCTCCCGGCAGCGTGTCCCAATGCCCCGCGGCCTGCACGCCCGCGAGGTCGGGCCGCATGTCCGCGCCGACCGAGGAGAGCCGGAACGGCTCCGCGCGCAATTGCGGCGCGTAGAACACCTGCTCGATCGTTCGCGCGCGAATCAATGTCGGCGCCGGATTCGTCCCCGGCAGCACATTGCCCGCCAGCGGTGTGCCGGCGGCGAGCCAGCGCGTCCCGCCGAGATCGTCCGCCACGCCACTGGGGATGACCTGGTCCCGCATCACCCGCTCAAATCCGCCGCGAATCACCGTCTGCTTGAACGGCGCGTAGGTCGTCGCCAGCGCAAAGCCCTTCTGCTTGAAAAACTCGAAGTCGCGCCAGCCCTTCCGATCCTCGAGCACCGTATTGACCCGGCCGGCGAGTTTGTCGGCGATCAGCGGCACGGCGATGTCGAGTTCCGAGCGCTTCTTGCTCCAGCTGCCAAACGTGAGCGAGGCCGATCGCTTGCGGCTGTTGAGCAGTGCGGTCTTGGAGGAGGTGTTCAACACCCCGCCGGGCGCGCCGATGCCGTAGAGCACGGCGTTGGGCCCGCGGTTCACATCGACGCGCTCGACGTTGAAGATGTCCGACGACAGGGCCCACGAGAAATAGTCCCGCGTCACCGTCGCCCCGGCGAAACCGCGAATCTTGGCCGGCGCGTCGTACCATTGGTTGTTGTTGCCGTTGTTATCGAGCCCGAGGTCGTAGTCGCTGCTCACCGAATACCGGAGAAAATCCTCCGTCCGCGTCGCGCCGACGTCCTCCAGGAATTCAGCCGTCAGCACGGAGACAGCCGACGGCGTCATGAACAGGCTCGTGTTCATGCGCGTGCCCGCGAGCGTATTGGCGGCGCGATAACCCTCATCCCCGGTGGAGGAGACCAGGAACGGCGAGAGCTGCACGGCCGATTTTTCTTCGGACGAGGCAGGGGCGGTTTGCCCCAAAGCCGGAAACGGGAGCAAGGCGAAGACAAGGACAGCAACGCGCAAAGGGCCAGGAGTGGAGTTCATGGCGTTTGGGATGGGGAAACGATTTGGAGCAGCGTCACTGCGCGGCGTTTTCCGCCGCGACCGTGGCGGCCGGACGCAGGAGTAATTCCGCCTTCACGTCGTCAACATAGGAGCCGGCAAACATAATCGGCGTCGCCGTTGGTTCCGGCCGCGTGCGGTTGATCCGAATATGGACCACGAGAAACCGTGTGCCCGCCGGCAACGGCAGACGCGTGGCCACGCGTTCCCACGTCGCCGGATCGCGATCGGTGCGTTCCTGCTGCTGACCACTGAGACCGAGATGGCCTTCATACCAGGCATTCCACGTCTCGCTGCGGTAGTCGCGCGGATCTCGCGCGAAAGCAAACAACGTCACGCCACCTGCAAACTCCTCCCCTGCCCCCGGCGCCACTTGGTTGAACCACGCCTCGGCATGGGCCACCACCCGCCCAGTCCCGATCGCGGCGCGATGGGCCGCGAGGTCGATGATCCGCAGCTGATCGCCGACATGGCTGAGCACCGAATGCTCACCCACATAATCGGAGCGCAGGAGCCGCAACATCCGCGCGCCCGTGCGGGGCGCGAGGCCCGCCCCTGCCATTGCGAGCTCCGCATGATCGCCGCCCCACGTGCCGAACGCCTGCGGCACGCCTCCGTTACCAGGCGCCGAACCCGTTTCAAAACTGTCGGCGACCAACGTGGCCACAGGCTGCATCGCCTCGGCCGCCGGCGGCGCGACGTAGGCCCACACAACGGACGTGAAGGCCGCACCGATAGCCAATCCCGCCGCGATCGGCGCACGCCAGCTGCGCAGCCACACACGGTCGAGCCACGAGACCGTCGTCCCAGGCCGGGGCTGATGCGCCCTCGGCCTCACCGGCGTAGCGCCAGCGGCGTCGGCCGCGAGCTCCCGCAGGCGCACATCCGTCGCCGCCCAGGAACGTAATTGGGCCCGCGCGTCGGCACTCTCGAGCAACACCGCATTGAGCCGCGCCATCCCCTCGTCCGAAATCGTCCCGTCGAGATAAGCGAGGACCAGCGGGGAATGATCGGTGTTCATGATGATGACTCTTGTTTCAGGGTCCCCTCGACGCAGCGCTGCACATCGACGCGGATACGTCGGAGCAATTGATAGAGTCCATCAACCGTGCGGCCGGTCTGGGCCGCGACATCCTTGATCGCCGTCTCGGTCGCATAACACGTCAGGAGCAATTCACGCCGCTCGGTGGGCAGACGGTCCACACACACCTCTAGCGCCGCCATCTGGCGCGCCCGCAGCGGTGTTTCACCGGCACCTTCATCAGCGAGCTTGGCGATCACGGCCTCGTCGAGCACGAGCCGGTCGCGGGCGCGATCGCGACGAAAACGTAGCGCCTCGTAGCGCGCGATCACGCAAGCCCAGCGGGGAAAGGCCTCGGGGTCGCGCAACTCGGAAAACTTGCGCCATGCCACCAGCGCGACGTCCGGCATCAGTTCATCGACGTCCGCTGCCCGCGAAACCAGCGACCGCAGATAGCCGCGAATGACCGGCTCGTGGCGCGCGAGCAGTTGCATGAAGATTTCATGCGATTCACGGGGAGAGGACGACGGCGGGGTTAACATGCGGAAGAGGGGCGCTTCAGTGAATGACTCCGGCATCCACCCCAATCTGACGAACTTTTTTCGGCCGTTTTTCTAAAGGCCACCGACCAAGCAGCAACGACAACCTCCGGCCGCGCCCGCGCCCCTTTTTACTCAGCGCGTGATTCGCTATCCTACACGGGAGCGCCGGAAGCAAATTCAGTAACGACGGCGCGAGCGCAGGAAACCAATCACCCAAGCCGGAAAGTAAGACTCAGCTTATTTTGCGCGCTTGGCTTTTTTCTCCGCAGTCGCGGGCGAGGTCGTAAGGTGCCCATTCGCCCTTCGCGAGGGCGACGAAAGATTTTATGGGCGAGGAAGGGGCGCGCCGATAAACGCCACCGCGCCGCCCTTACGCAAGTGCGCGCCGCACTCAGGCCTCGCGATGCAGTTTCGTGGGATACACGCGATCCGCACGCCACTGGCAGACGTAGAGATCGCCGCGGTCGTCGACGCATACGTCGTGGCAGTGCTTGAACACGGGTTGCGCCTGCAACATGAGCGCGAGTTTCCCGTTGGCGCCGTAGGCGGGAGCGTGGCCGCCGGGATTGGAGATCACTCGATTATCGCGATCGAGAATCGTGACGAATCCGCGGTTCAGCTTCATGCGATAGTCGCCCGACTCCATGCCGAAGCACACGCCGGAGATGAGCAAATCGCCCGCGATCACGGGCCGGCTCACGAAGGCGCCGGGCAGATACACCGAGCGGACAAATTCGCCGGCGAGTGTGAACCATTGAAACTCGTTGCGCATCCGCTCGGTGCACACGAGCAGCGGCTCGGGCGTGCGCGTATCGACGGCGATGCCGTGCGCCTGCACAAACTTCCCCGGCGTGAGCGAGCTCTCGCCGCCGAATTTGCCGAGGTATTTCCCCGCCGCATCGAAGCGCAAAATAAACTGCGACCCGTAGCCGTCCGCCACGTAGACCTGACCATCGGGGCCGACCGCGACCTCGGTGGGCGCATACTTCGCTCCGGCCGCGTAGGCGCCACAAGCGGAGGCGTGCGGCAGCTCCAACAACAGTTCGCCGTCGAGCGACGCTTTCACGACGCGGCCCTTTGTGTCGGTGATCCACAGGACCTCGCGCCCGCCGTCGCGCGCGAGGGTGAGCCCGTGCGCGCCGGCCAGATTGAGCGTCCACGAGCCGAGGAGCGCGCCGTCGCGGGCGTAGATCAGGACGTTGTTGCGCGCGTTGTCGGTGAGGAGAAACAGGCGCTTGTCCGCGGTCATGACCATCTCGTGACAGTTATTGACCGGCGTCTTCGCCGGGTCCGCGCGACTCCAGCGCTGATCCACGCGGTACCGATGCGCGCCGTGGCCGATGACCGTGCCGTGAAAATCCGGCGCCGTCTTGCTCTGCGCTCGGATGTGCGGCGCAAGCAACAGTCCGCCGGCGGCGGCGAGCGACCCGCCCAGAAAATTGCGCCGCGTGGTGGCGGGGAGTGCGGCGGGGGACGTGGGTTCAGGCGGGGAAACAGCGACGCGGGGGTTCATGGAGGAAACGGTGTGGAGGCGTGGTCAGTTTAAAAGCCGTAATTCGCCCGCAACGGCAATGAGTGGCGCGCACGCCGCGGGCGAAGCGCGGGGCATCGGCGGCGAAGCGGTCGGTCGTGAACGCGTCGTTGGCCTTTTCGGCACCTTTTATCTCGCCCCCGTTTGACCTTTTCCGACGCGCCGCCACCCGTTTTCGCCATGCCTTTGTTGACGATTGTCCCGCCGATGCCGGGCGCTGAGCGCCGCTTCAAGCCGTTCGTCGACTTCGTGCACACCTGCGGTTGGGCAACGGAATTTTTCCGACTCGACTGGCCTGGCCATCGCCCACCCTTTGGTTCGACCGAAATCTTTCCGCAGGTCGACGCCCAGACGGCGGGCAAGGTCGTGCTGGGATTTTCTCTCGGCGCGCTCTACGCCCATCTCGGGGCGTTGCGCGCCCGGCACCTGATTCTTGGCTCAATTTCTCCGTTCTTCCTCGAGGACGAAGATGAGCCCGAACGCTGGATGATTTCCTACCGCAACGGGAACGCCGCGACTCCGGCCGACGTGCTGGTGGGTGCCCTCGAAGACGAGCAGATGCACCGCCGCGCGACGGCCGTCCGCGACTTCTACCGCCAGCGCAGTTACACCGCCGTCCCCGCCGCCGAGCACGAGCTCTGGCACCCCAACTATCTCCAAGCGATCAAGTCAGCCCTCGACCGCCTCGGCTCCTAGCGATCGAAGTCAGACCAACGTCATTTGGGTTTTTGACTACTGGAAGCTGCGAGCGCGAGCGAGTGCTGTTTCGACTATCGTCCAAATATCATGAGACGTTGGTATCATATCAATCGCCCAAAAGATTCAGACTTTGATTTGCCGGGTAGCCGTGAGCGCCAGCGAGTGGTGATCCATCCACTCGCTGGCGCTCGCGGCTACCAAAACGTCCAGCGTTCAAAGGACGTTGGTCTCAGAGGGCAGTAGCCCAAAACCCCAGAACTGATCCTGTTTTTTGCGCTCACTGCTCCGCCGCCTCCGTTTGTTCGATATTCGCCCACGCCGGCGCGCGCCTCTGACTTCAATATCGCGCGAATCGTCGCAGGGTCTTGGCGAAGATTCAGCCCGCCGATTACCGAGATGGTCTTGCCATCGAAAAGATCGAAAACACCAAACGGAAACCGGCGGAGAACGAGGTGGCGATATTCGCCGTGAGATTTGCGGCAACCTTCCGGCGCGAGACTTGCGGCAACCTTCCGTCGCGCGGCGAATCGCCGCGAGGGCGCGAGTCGGTCCGCGCAAGGACCATCCTGCCCAAGCCCGCCGCAATCGCGGCGTATTCGCCGATGGCGCCCGCGATATCCCGTTCGGCGCACGAGCGGACGATTAATCGGTGCGCAGTCACACTCCAGCGGGCCGGCGCTTGGCGTCTTCCCACGAGCTGCCTTCCGCGGGATTCGCAAGGTAATCCGCGTAGCGGCGGTCGAGCTCGTGTTTCACGGCGGACGAAAGCGGGATGCCGTTGGGCTGGCTCGCGAGGTCATCCCACAGGTCCTCGACCAGAATGAGCTTTTCGGAAAACGAAAGATCGCGCAACGCGGAGCAGTGGCGGAGTTCATGAACGAAAGCGAGGCGCACAACCGAGCTTGGCAAGGCGCGGATTTTTTCGCTGCGAAAGTGGCACGGGTTTTCCTGACCGTGCGGTTAGCCCGGATAGTTCACACCTAACCTGATTTCGCGCATTTTTCCTGCCGTGGGCGCGAAAACGGCGGTGCCGAGTTCCGATTCGCTCCGAGTTTCGGCGAACACGAAGTCCGACACGTAGGAGGGCGCCAAATACGACGTTTTTCGTTGCGCGTGACCACGGCTCCGCGCGGCAGCGCGAGCGGCGCGCCGGTTTTTTTCAGGGGGCCTCGCCGTTATTCGTCGGCCGGCGTCAGCTGCATCAGCCGCGCGTGGCGCAGCCGGAACAAGTCCGGCCGTGGATAGGCGCAGCTGAGTTGAAGATATGCGCCATGAGTGCGGCCACAGCGCGAGGCGCGCGGTGGCCCGGCCAGCGCCAAAACGACGACGCACGCGTGCCGCCCAACCACGGCGCACCTTGTTGGGCACGCATCCCCGCGTTGAACACTCTCACGCCCGCCGTGCCGCCGTTGTCGTCCATGAAAACGACGAGGGTGGCTCGCCGTGCGGGCGCGCCATCGCGCACCCAGGCCGAACACCCGGCCACCGGCCGGGCCTACCACCACGGGCCGGGGCGCCCGCCGCCTACCTCCGGCGCGACGCCTGCTGGCGGAGGCGCTCGGCTTCGTCGTAGTGA
>CAMBVX010000175.1 GCA_945871085.1 Opitutus sp. GAS368
CAGGCCGCCGCCGGCGGGGTCGCACCCCACCGGACCGGAGCGAGCGTAGCGAGTGAAGGGAGGAAGCAGACGCCGTGACGGAGCCTGCGACGGCGCGGCGTGTGCCGCTTGGATCATTGAGGACGTTCGCCAACCCCAAACCCCAAAGCCTGACCCCGTTCGGCTCGTCCAACCACCTCCTAAAAAATCCAAAATTTAAGCTCGTCTGAAAGACCGTTGCTGACCCCGTTCGGCTGTTCTTTCGGCTCGTCCTATTTCGTCGGCTGGCCCCATTTGTTCACGATTCGACCATGATCGATGGATAACTGCAGCGATAGTTCGCGGCGGTCGCGTAAATCTTCGGGCACTTTTATTCTAGCGCTTCCCGGCACGAACCCGGGTTCAGTGGGCTCATCAACCTGCAATACCCACGGCCTGCTACTCCGGAAAAGTAACACAAAGCTTCCCTCATCGTCGCTGATCGCTGTCGCTCTTATTTTCTCGGGCGGAAGGAGCGCTCCAATGGGAATCCTTCGTCCAAACTCAATCTGCCTAATAGCAATCCCTACCAGCGGGTTACCTCTCGGATCCTTGCACGTTCCCGAGATTCGCCACTCCTGCGGCGTGGCACAACCGGCGAGGAAGATGATTCCCACGAACAAAGGTATGCGTTCAGCGGCGGCGCGGAGGCGGGTTCCTGCCGAGCGCGGAGTAGATGATTTGCTCATAATTTCTGAATCCTTCGTTGATATAACCGCCAGGCGTCAGCACGAACCTCACGATGTCACTATGCATGATTAGGCCCCCCGGCGGCGATAACCCGGTCAAATCAAAGTTTTGAGCTCCTCCAATGGAGCTTCCCAAAAAGGTATTTGGTCCCGTTTGCTGTGGATTTCTTTGGAAAAAGTTTAACGCCACACCGACTGCACCACTTGGAATCGCAAAGTTAGGATCGGCATTGCTCGGGCTGTTTCTGCGATGAGGATCGAACGTAATCAGCGTTGCCACTGGTATCTTGTTTGTGGCTAGTCGAGCAACAAGCTGGATAGCTTGCTCGCCACCTGCGCTATATCCGGTGATGTTAATCTTTCCTATCGGATTGATTTTGAGGTAATCCCTTATCCGCTGGTAGGCAGCACCGACATTGCCCGGAATAAGTGGAGTTGAATCGTAGCTTATTCCACCAAGCCCTTGGACGAACTCAACGAACTTGGCGTTGTCGCCAGTTCCTATGACTGATTGCGCCCCCTTAAACCCCACGGTGAATGTGTCCTGAATCACCGGATTTCTGCCGCCCGTAATCTGAGCAAAGATCAGCACCGGATCTATCGCGCTGGAGACGCGACTGAAGAAGGCATCATCGGAGTCATCGTCGCTAGCGCCAACGAACGTGGGATACAGGTTGCGTAGCGTATTGGCTATCCCTGGAATCGTTAGTAGGAATTGAACGGTTATATTCGCCGGAGTCGCAAACGCTTCGTTAGCAATTTGCTGAATGTAAGGCTTGAGGATGCCGGCATCCTTGGTCGCCCATGCGGACACCCACCGTTCTGCGTCATCCTTGTTGCCAAAATTCCACTCCCTGAGGGTGCCGAGCACATCTGTGGCGCTGGCCCAAAACGTGCCATAGTCAGTTGCCGTCACCCCGTCCATTCCCAGTATGTCCCACCCATTGATCGAGTCGTTGCCGCAAAAGCCGTATAAATTTAGCCCTCCTTCTTCCTCGATCGGATCGCGGCCGAGGAACCGTCCCTGATTTGGACTATAGTATCTTGAGCCGTAGTAAACCAAGCCGGTCTCGCTATCGGTGAACTTCGTCGAAAAACGGAAGGGTTGGTCGCTCACCGTCGTATCGTTGACGGTGGCGGTGAGGGATTCGCCGAAGGGCGAATACTCGTAGGTGGCGGCAGTGGCGCCGCTGGCGCTGTTGATCAGCGCGGCGATGTTGCCGTTGCCGTCGTAGGCCGGGTGGTAGGTTTTCCCGGTGGCGTGATCGGCGATTTGGAGGAGGGCGCCCACGCCGCCAGCATCGGTGAGGCTGCGCGCGATGTCCAGTCCCCACGTGTAGGTGCGCACGAGCGTGAGCGTAAACGGGGAGTAGCTCACGGCATACTCGGCGATGAGGCTCCAGCCGTCGTAGAGGAAACGGCGTTGGCTGAGGACGGTGGCATAGGTGGTGCCGTTCCAGCCGTCGCGCACGAGTTTTTCCACGCGGCGGCCGAGGTAGTCGTAGGTGAACTCGAGGCGGCGCGCGGCGGCGATGCCGGCACCGATCAGCGCAGGTTTCGTCTCCATCGAAATCAGCCGGTTTTCCCCGTCCCAGCGGTAGAGCCATTGGCCATCATCCAGAAGGTTGCCGTCTTCGTCGTAGGTGAAGACTTGAGTGCCGGCGAAGGGGGCGAGGGTGTTTTGGCGCGAGGTGTATTGATTGAGCGCGTTGGCGGTGTGGGTCTTGCGGTCGGCGGCGTTGCCGGTGAAGCCCGCCCACTTGCGGTTGCCGATGGCATCGAAGTCGAACTCGTGCTGGCGGCCGGCGAGGGGCGCGCCGGGGCTGGCGGGGGTATCGCCGAGAGCGGTGGGGGCGGCGGTGAGTTCGCCGCGCGGGTTGTAGGTAAAGGTCTGGTTGATCGCGTTGGCCGCGCCGCCGTAGCCGAGGCCGGCGAAGGCGGTGCCGGACTGCACCACGCTGTCGCGTTGGCCGAGGGCGTTGGAGTGGTAGGCGTATTTTACGAGGGAGGTCGTGGCGCTCTGGCCCCATTTGGCGTCGAGGGTCGTGAGCACATCGCGGTTCGCCTCAAAACTGCGCTTGACGAAGAACGCGTTGTCCTCCGTCCAGAGGGTTTTCACGAGCGCGGAGTCGGGCTCGTAGCCGTAGTGGAAGATGCGTGACGCCGTGTTGCCGGTGCGCTGGGTCGTGAGGGTGTCCAGCCGACCGCTGCCGGCGAAGGCATAGGTTTGTTCGAGATCGGAGCTGCTGCCGACAGCCGTGCCGAGTTTGAACCCGCGGCCGCGGCCGGCGACCGTCGAGCCGGTCGTGCTCGTTTCGTAGAGCCGGGTGACAATACGGGAGGCGAAATAGCCGCCGAAGGCTTCGGAGTAGAGCCGCCACGGGTAGGCGGGATCGTAGACGAAGTCGTGCGCGCGGAGCACGGCATTCGCGGTGTCGCGCTGCTCCACGCCGTCAAGCTGGCCGAGGGGGGTGTAGGTGTAGGCGAGTTTCGGGGTGCCGTCGTTGTAGGTGATGGCGGTCTGTTCGCCGGTGGCGGGATCGTAGGTATAGGCCGAGGCCACCTTGGTGGTCGAATTCGGCAGGGTGCGGGCTTGTTGCCGGGTGGCGAGCTGGCCGGCGGCAGTGTAGGTGTAGGCGACAGTGCGCCCCGCCGGGTCGGTTTTGCTCGCGAGCTGGCCGGAGGCGGGATCGTAACCCCAGGTGGTTTTGTCGCCGCTGGTCCAGCCGACGGAAGGATCAGCGGAGTTTATGTCGACATCATCGGCGAGCGGCCACGCGGCACCGGTGAAATCCTGCGGGGGTTGGCGGAAGGTGCGCATGGCGATCTGTTCGCCGTAGAGGTTGAACGCGTAGGCGACCGGATAGGTGCCCGCACCCCACTGTTTGATGAGCTGGCCGCGATGGCTGTAGGCGAAGCGGGTCCGCTTGCCGGCGGCGTCGTCCTGCCAGTCTTTCCGGCCGTAATAATCGTAGTGGACCGTGGAAACCACCCGTTCATCGGCCGTGCCAAAAGCCTCGGTCACGGTGGTGGGCAGAGCGGTGCCGGGAATGTAGCCGGTGACGGTCGTGGCATCGTTGCGCGAGGAGATTTTTTTCCAAGGTCGCCCCAGCGGGTCATAGACGGTCTTAAACGTGAGACCGTCGGCACCGGTGATTTCGGTGGAGCGCCCGTGGAGGATTTTCTCGACCTGCGGACTCGCTATCCCCGGGAGCGTCGTGGTGAGCGTGGCGGTAGACGCGGCGACGTTCACGTCTTTGGTCACGGTGGTCGTATTGCCCTCGGCATCGATCGTCTGGGTTTCATCGATCCGGCCGGCGGGATGCAAGGTGAGGCGCTGGCGTTGGGCCGACGTAATGAATGGAGCCGCACTGCCCGGCGCGTAGCCGCGCGACTCCGTGCGCGACCACCAGGCTCCGCCGAACTGTTCGAGAAAGCTGTCGCTTTCCGTGATGCGGTCGGTGGAGGCGGCGGTCAGATCGAGTTCACCATTGGCATTCACATCGAGGCCGGAGCGCAGGAGCTGGCCAAGGGCACCGTAGCGGTAAAGCGTGGGGGCCGAGCCGGACTGCGTGGTCTTGAGGAGCCGGCCGGGCGCGGACACGAGGGGCGAGACCAGTTCGTCGTAGAAACTTTCCGAGACGAGATCGGGCTGACCCGCGAAACCGGGGCGGGCGGATGCGAGGGACCGCCCGAGCCAGTCGGTCCACGTTTTCTGCCAGCGCGGCGATGGGGCGACTGCCGGATTAATCGCGCAATTGACCTGATGCCACTGGGCTCCGGACACCGTGCGGGCACCACTCACGAAGGTGGCCACACCATAGGTATGGTATTCCGGAACGACTGAGCCCCAGGTCGCCTTCGGGCGGCCGTCGCGAAACGTCTCTGTAGTGGTAGAAATGCCACCACCGGCCCATGCAACAGTGTGCTGGCGGGTCGCCGGTGAATGCCAGTAACTTTTCCATCCGCCGTCCGGCAGCACTTCCGACAGGAGAGTGCCGTCGCCGTTGAATGTTCGGGTCGTGACCATCGTCTCCGACTGGCCCAAGCCCACTTCCTCCCGAATGACACGTCCGGCGGCGTCGTAACCAAAACCTGTCACCATCTGGGGGCTCGCGCCGCCGCCGCCGCGCACCACCACCGACACGCGCCCGGCGGCATCGTAGGCGTAGCCGGTCGTCACGCCCGCTTCGTCGGTTTCGGAAATCTTCAGCCCGCCGTCGTAGGTGGCCGAATAGGTGGCTCCGTTACTTTTTGTGCGACCGGTGAGCTGTCCGGCAAAATTGTAAACGGAGTCGGTTGAGGACACGAGGCGCCAGGCACTGTCTTTCCAAATGTGGGATTCCGTGCGCACGACAAGCGCGCGGGTGTCGCGGATCGTCACCACCTTGGTTGATTTGCCGTCGAGCAGATTGACCGGGTCGAGCGCCTGGCCATCGAGGCTGGTGAGCACCGTGCCGGGAGCGGTCGTCGACCCCGTGATGGTCACGACCCGGCTGGCAAGGTAGGGGTGGGCCGGAATGTAGCCGGTGGCGGGCACAAAATTTCCACCGCCATAGTGGGTGCCACGGTGATAGGCGAACACGTGTCGGACCCCGTCCGGGCTCGTCGTGGAATACGTCTGCCGGCGGAGGAATGAATCGCTCAGGGTTTCCCAGTAGTTCACGGTGATCGTAGTCAGGCTCCGGTCGCTTTGGGTAAATTCCGTGCGGGTCGTTTGGGTGAATCCTCCGGCTGCGGTGATATAATTGTCGTTGTAGGCGAGAACGGTTTTCGCCGTCACCACGTTGCCGACGGACGTCTGCACGAGCGACGGGCGGATCGGAGCGCCGTAGACGTCGTTGACATACTCGTAGTAGGTGACCTCACCCTGCGCGGTGTCCTGGGTGGGGGCGACCGGTGCGTCGAGGAACGGCCGGAAGCGGTATTTGACGCGACCGCCGCGATAGCCCGCTTCAACATTGGTCGGGTAATATTGGTAGGCCACCCAGCCACCCTCAGGCAAAGTGGCATCCTTCACGTAGCCCAGACTGCCGAAATCCGCCGGATCAAGATAGTAGTTAAACGAAGTAACGAGCGGCGGCCCACCCGACCCGACGTGTTCGCTGGTCATCACCTCGCCGACCGTGGTAACGGCCGGGCTGCCAAAGGTCGGAGAGGAAAACAAACGTGCGACGCCCATGGCGGCCACTTTTGGCGGGAAATTCCCTTCTTCATCGGGCAGTCCGGGCGCGTAATTTGCGGCCTCTCGCACGATAAAACTCTGATTTCGGGACGAACCGTAAGTCGTCGTCTGGGCCAGCGTTTCGACCGGTGCTTCGAGTGGGTCCGCACTGGTGCTCCATTCGGTGCGGGTGAAAAGCAGGCCCACGCGAGTGAGAAAACTATACTCCGTGCGGGCGACGGGAAAAGTCGCGGCACTGGTGACGTTGCACACCTCCTTCGTGAGCTTGAGCGAGGTGGCCGTGGGGCCCTTTTCAACGCGGTAGGTCAGGTAGGGGCTGCCCGTAAAGGTGGGATTATACAAATACGACGAGGTTTCCTGGGAGGGATGATAAAAACGAATTTCGAACCACTGGGGTCCCCACACGGGTATCCCCACGATGCTGATGAATGCCTGCGGGGTGACAATCAGCCGGAGGACGTTGTTGTCCCGGTAGACTAGGACCTCGCTCGACGTCGGTTCGCACGAGAGGGCGCCGGGCTTCGCCAGCGCAGCCCAGTCCGCGGCCAAACCCGAATTGACCAGAGTCAGGTCACCGGCCGATGCGCCATTCGGCAAAGTGCCGAGCGAAATCCGCCAATCGACCTTGCCCGCAGTCATGCTGGAAATCATCCCCGCCAAACTCGGATGGGCCGCGCTGATACTCTCCACGGTGAACACGGCCGTGGCGCTGACATTGTAGAATATCCGGGAGCGCGGAAGGTGATCCATGACGACGCGATAACCGGGCGGCGCGACGAAGTTGATCTCGGCACCATAGAAATTCTCGCCCGTGGCGGTGAGGGAGTAACTCTTGCCGGGTTCGACGCGCACGTGGCCGAATTCGCCCAGCACGGCATTCAGGACCGTATTATCATGATTGCTCGAAGCCGTCGGGGACTGGACGAACTCGTCGGCTGCTCCCGGTGTGGCTGAGAGAAAATGACCGGACAGCCGAATGCTGCCGCTCGGCATATTACCCTCCTCGTCTTCTTGGACAAAGACTGTCCCGCGGGTCCAAATTTTTACGGCGACACCCCCGGCGGAGTTCTGGGTCTGGGCCATGAGTCCCTCGGTGAGTCCACCGGAGGCCAGCACGAACACGAGGATCCTCAAACGCAGCAGCCGACACACGAGAGTGAACCAGGGATTCATCGTCCGCGTCCACCCGGGGTCGCCACCGGTTTAGTCCCGTTTGCTTTCAGCCGGCCCGCCGCCTCACTGGCGCGACCGGAGCCGGGCGACAACTTCACGGCCGCCTCGTAGCTGGCCAGCGCGGCCTCGCGGTTGCCTCTGAACCGCTCGTGCACGAAACCGGCCAGCTCCTGGGCGGCCGCTTTGATCCGCGCATCCTTGGCCAAAGTTTCGGCCTGCGTCAGGTGTTTCAACGCACTGTCCGCCAAGGCGGGCAGGCTGGCCAATTTCCCCGACCGCGAGAGCTGCTCGACTATCTGGATGATCCGCTGCGCGGTCTCCATATGCCACGCCGCCGAGTTGGGTTTGGTGCGGTTTAAGGCAACCAGAGCCTGCTCAGTCGCGACCACACTATTCCCGTGGGCGAGGTCTTGCGCCCGGCTCATCCCGGTGCGTGCCGTTTCGAGTTCCCGCGCGTGGGCAACCGGATCGGCCTTCTTTACCTGCCCCGGCGGTGTCACGGCTTGGGCGAGCGACAGCGAAGTCGCGGAGAGAAACAAGATGGTGCCCACGATTAGGCACCGGACAAGCGATTCAATGGATCGAGGTCTCATGGTTTTTGGAGGGGGAAAACTGGATTGAACGACAACGTTCGCGGTTGGGTGCAGCACCGCCGGGGGGCGACGATAAAGAAACCCATCGAGGCCCGCTCTTTGCACGCGCGAGTCCCGAACCCGCATGCGGCCAGATTCCGAACCTGCGCGGTCGACCCGACGCAAAGGCCCGAAAATGCTTGCTTCCCGGCGGCGCGAATCGCGCAGCTTTTCAGTCTGCGAGTCTGCGAGTCTGCGAGTCTGCGAGTCTGCGAGACCGCGAAAAACCGCCGGAGAAGGTGGGGAGACCTTGCATGGTTTTCGAGGCCCGCATCCGTGCGCCTTCGATCAGCGCGAAGCAAGAGGTGTTTGCCGAATCGCGATATTTTCCCGATCCGCGCGAAAAAAACATCCGCTCCAAAGCACGACGCGCGACGCATCCGGCCACGCCGCTTCGCCCGTAAGTCAGGCTCTCTGCTGACGATTCAGGATTTTTGGACCCACCCGGCAACGAGCGGCGTCACCGCCCCTCACTGCACCACGACCTTGGCGTTCTCGACGATCAGCGCGTATTTGTAGCCGCTGCCGAAATCCCGGTCGCTCGCGAGCGTGCCCGTCACGAGGACAAGGTCGCCGACTTTAACCACGGCATCGGTCGTCACCGTGAGATCGTTCGTGCCCTCGGCCCCGGAGCCGTCGCGCACGTGCAGCCAATTCTTCCCTAAGATTCCACCGTTGAATTTCACGACGCGCCCGCGCACCGCGATCGACTTGCCGGCAAACTTCGCCTTGCCCGTGACGATTTCCGTCACGGTCTGGCCGCCGTCGACCCGCTTGATATTCGTCAGATCAGGTCCAACCGGAGCCGCGGCCGCCGGAATCGCCGGATGCCCCTTGGGCAATTCCCCGCTCGCCGGGCTCGCACCCGCAGTCATCGCCGGAGCCGCGGGCACCGCCGACATCGCGGCGCCACCGTTCACGGTCACGTGGCCGCTGAAGTACACGACATCAAAGGTCCGGTTCAACGTCTTGCTGTGATAGTTCGTCATCGGCATCGCATCCGCCACGACCACTGCGTCGCCGACCTTCACGACAAACTGCGGCGCCGCCGCCCAGACCTTGGCTTTGGCCGAGTCCACCAAGACATAGGTGTAGCTCGCGGCATTCATCGTCTCGACGACTTTGCCGGTAATCGCGTTGGCCTGCGCCGGCGCCGACGGAGCCGCTTTTTCACCCGCACTCGCCGCACTGCCGGGAGTGCAGACCAGCGCCAAAATCAATCCGCCCATGGTCAAAGGATTTTTCATGATCGAGCACGGAGCACGATGTTGGCGCTCTTTTCAACACTCTCTGTGCAGTAATTATTGCGGGCACTCCGCTCCAGCGGCTCGGTTCTCGCCCGCACCCGCCCCGCACAGGTAGGCCGGCCACTCGACCTCTACAGCGCATACCTCACACTTTTTGTGAAAAACTTTTGGTCACAGAGCGCACAGCGGCGGATGCGGAGGAAGTGGCGGCAGCCAAGTAGTACGCCGGCATCAGCCCGGAACTCGGCGGGCGCTTCCACGACGAGATCGAGCGGCTCATCACCGAGGCCTGCGCGCAGCCGCAGGCTTTCCGGCGTGTGCGCGGCGATATCCGCCGACATTTTGCCGCGGCCTTCCCCTACGCATCCTCTTCGAGAGACCGGCCCGACGTGGTGCGCATCCTTGCGGTGCAGCCCCTGCACCGCGATCCGGACTACTGGCTGCACCGGCTGACGAACTGAGTTTTCATTTTGGCCGCCAGGCCCGCCGCCAGCGTCCGCAAGCCCACGCCCAGGGGAAGTCCGAAGGGGGTGAACTTTGCACTTTGCCACCTGACGTGAAGCAAACCCGCACCCCCCCCCTCTCCACCCGTCTCATAATAGCCTATCGCAGCTGGAGTGTCCTGTGCAGCTGCATCTTTGCGACTGACCGAATCCAAAGTGCTGACCGTTGCTGACCTGCCGCTTGCCCTGCTCGCACGATCGCGAGAGTTGAACTGTGCACCTGCCGACCTATCTTACCGCCCATGAGCCTGCCCCTGAAAGAACTCTACGCCGAGGCACGCCAACTGCCCCGCGAGTCAGGTTTTAATGTTTAATGTCAGCCGTCAGAATATTCAGGGTTAAACACTGCCCCCTTTTTTGCCCCACTGAAAACAGAGGAGCCAGACTTGGATTACGATCCAGCCTGATGTAGAATCGCCCGGCGGCCGAACCTACAATTCCACGTCCAAGCCAGCCAGTTCAGCGAGTTGCCGCTGGCGCTCGTCGACGGTCGCAAATCGTTTCACCCGCAAGGCCAGCGCGCATGCCACATGCAGGACGTCCATGCCTCGCGTCCCCAATGCTTCCGAGTGACTGCGCCCCAATCTCTCGGCGTGGGTAAATGCTTTGGGCCAGTCTACGGGCGTGATGTGCAGCACACCCGACTCGACGTCAGCATCGATGTCGTGGAGGGCCGACTCGCGTTGGGCGGAGGAAATTTGCCGCCGAAACACGCAAAGCCGGAGCGCATTCCGCAGCTCATGCCGGATGAGGGGAGTGAAGACGAGCGGCGTCGCACCGGCTTCCACCGCCGCCACGGCGCGGGCCGTGTTCGCATCTTGCACGTAGAGCGACACGAGGAAACTCGTGTCGGCGTAAACCGGCGCAGCCATCAGTATCGGCCCTTGTTCTCAGCGAGAATGTCGGCCATGACCGCCGCTGGGATAATTTTGGTGCCGTAGGTTCGCCGCAGGCGCGCCCGGAAATCGGGCAGCACTGGAGTCTGCTTTGGGCGGTTGCCTGCCGGTACGAGACTGGCCACGATCTGACGACGACGCGTGATGGACACCTCCAAGCCGGCGTTGACCCATGCCAGCACCTTGGGAAATTCGGTGCGCAGTTGCCGGACAGTCGCTGTTTTCATGTGAATCACCATGAGTCACCAATATTCACCGTCAAGCTGCAGAACCGCGCCCGCCGAAGCTTTGAGCGAGGCAGGAGCCGGAATCCGGGGTCAGCCAATCTTTCACTCAGTCAGGCCAACCTTGCGCGGTAGCCAACCGGTTCGGGCCCGATCCCATATAGTCCGTGGAAATCCAATCGCCGCAGGCAGACGCAACCTGAGCAGTCGATCTCCCCGGCCGAAAGTTCATTGCCGTTCGCTACGATTCAAATTGAGCCGCGGCGGATGACTCACGATGGTGGGCGGGAACGAGCATGAGACCCCGCATGACCCTAACTTCAACTTTGCCCCGTGGCGCGATGGCCCTGCTCGTTTTCGGCTTGGCGCCTTGTTTGGCACTCGCGGCCGGAGCGGAGCCGGCGGACGATGGGGAGTTTTCCGCGCTGCAGGCCGAGGCAAAAAAAACGTTTCGCGATCAAGTCACGCCCTTTGTCCGCACGTATTGCCTGAACTGTCACGGCAACCGGAAAACCAAGGGCGGGGTCAACTTCGAACCCGCGCTCAAGGCCCCCGGCAACGCGGCCTTCAGCCAGCGGTGGAAGCAGGCGCTCGCCAACGTCAAGGCCCACGACATGCCCCCGGAGGACACGGAGAAACAGCCGACCGATGCCGAGCGACAAACGTTTCTCAACTGGATTGGCCAGATCAAGTTTCTCAGCCCGAAGGACCCCGGTCCCTTTGTGCTCCGTCGCCTGACCAAGACGGAATACGGTAATACGCTGCACGACCTCTTCGGCGTCGATCGGGCAGTCGCCCGCGGGTTGCCGGATGAAGTTTTCGGCGAGGGTTATCTGAATACGCTCTCGCCGCTCCAATCGGAGCAATATCTCGAAATCGCCAACGAGGTCGTGGATCGCATCGTGGCACCGGCCGACGCGCCGCCGACTCCGGTGCAACGGCGTCTGTTCGGCGAACCGCCGGCGCCCGGCGCGGATGCCCGCGCGGCGGCGCGCAAGGTTGCCCGCTCGCTCGCCCGCGACGCCTATCGCCGCCCGCCCACGGAGGCGGAGCTGGATGTGCTGGTGGGCGTGTTCGATCTGGGGCGCGACAACCACCTCGCCTACCCGTCCGCCCTCGGCCTGATGCTCAAAGCGGTGCTCGTTTCGCCGCAGTTCCTGTTTATTACGCCGGCCACCGAATCTGCACCGGGCCGCACCATCGTGCCGCTGGACGACTATCAACTCGCGTCGCGACTATCGTATCTGCTGTGGGCCACGCGGCCGGACGCGGAGCTCGCAGACTTGGCGGATCGGGGCACGTTGCACGAGCCCGCGATTTTGCAGGCGCAGGTGCAGCGGTTGCTCCTCGATCCACGATCACGCGCGTTGTTCGATGGATTCGGGGCACAGTGGCTCGGCGTCGGCGAGCTGGCGGGCAAGACTTTCGATCCGGTGAAATTCCCACAGATGACCGGCGAATTGCGCTCCGCGATGTATGATGAGGCGCGGCTCTTCTTCGACAGCATCGTGCGCGAAAACCGGAGCGTGGTCGGTTTCGTCGACAGCGACTACACTTTCCTCAACGAAACGCTGGCGAAAATTTATGGTCTCGAAAAAACCGTCACCGGTCCCGCCATGCGCCGGGTTCAGCTGACCGATGCCAACCGGGGCGGGATTCTGGGCATGCCGGGCATTCTGGCGACAACCTCGTTTCCCCATCGCACCAGCGCCGTCAAACGCGGGGTGTGGGTGCTCGAACAAGTGCTGGGGGAACACGTCCCGCCCGCTCCGCCGAACGTCCCCGCTCTGGAGAAACAGGACAACGCGCAAGTCGCCAACCTCACCCTGCGCCAGCGCACCGAGCTGCACCGCACGGATTCCGTCTGCACCAATTGCCATAAAATCCTCGATCCGATTGGATTTGGCCTGGAGAACTTTGATGCCATCGGACGCTGGCGCGACCAAGACGATACGGGCGGTGCGATCGACGCCGCCGGCGAGATCCCCGGCGGAAAACGCTTTTCGTCGCCCCAAGAACTCAAAGTGATCATCGCCGCCCGGCAGGAGGAACTGGCCCGCAACCTGACCGTGAAACTTCTGGCCTACGCCCTCTGTCGCCAGCTCGAAGGCTACGACGAAATTGTGGTCGACCGCCTGGTGGAAACTATCGCCAAAGACGGCTACCGCATGCAAAGTCTTATCACCGCCATCGTCACCAGCTACCCCTTCACGCAGCGCCGTATCCAAAATTAACCACCTCCCCGCCCCATGAGCTCTCCCCACTTGATCGATCGTCGCACATGTTTGAAAGGAATGGGCGTCGCCCTCGCGCTGCCGCTGTTGGACTCCATGGGGTGGGCCGAGCCGGAAAAGAAAAAATCGGTCAAGCCACCGGTCCGCCTCGGCTTCATGTATATGCCGCATGGGGTCATCATGGATCAATTTTGGCCCGCGAGCCCGGAGAGTTTCCTGACGACACCGCCACCGGCGTTGGAGTCGCTGCGCCCCGTGCTCGACCAATGTCTGCTCATGAAAGGCATCTCGGGCGTGCCGATCTCGCCCTTCAACGGCGCACCCCACGCACTCGAATTGTCGACGTGGCTCACGGCATCACTGCCCGATGCGAACCGGCGGAATCAGATCCATATTTCGATTTCCGCGGATCAAATCGCGGCGAACTACGTCGGCCCGCTCACGTCGTTGCCGTCGCTGGAATTGGCGACCATGCCCCAGACCCACAAAGAAAACCAAGAAGGTCTGAACGAGGGGTATTATTCGCACTGTAGTTTTCGCTCGGCTACGCAGGCCGTCCCCGCCGAGACCAATCCCCGCAGCGTCCTCAACCGACTCTTTGGCATGGCGGACTCCTCCGGCCAGCGCCGCTCACCCGGCCAAACCACGCAGGCGGGCGCGCTGGATCGCAAGATGCTGGATTTGGTGCTCGGCGGTGCCCGTGACTTGCGCCGCACGTTGCCGCAGGGCGACCAACACAAGTTGGACGAATATCTGGACGGC
>CAMBVX010000176.1 GCA_945871085.1 Opitutus sp. GAS368
GCGGGTCGCCGCGGCGCGAGCGAAAGCGGCCTGAAGCGCCAAGGCCCGGAGCGGGCTCGAGGAAAATCTCCCGCGCGCAGCCGCGGGACGGTATCGTATTGTCGCAGACCACAGAAAAAAGCCGCACCGGACGCCCGGCCACCAGCCGCGGACGCTACCACACGCGCAAAACCGGAAAATCAGGCCGCGCGAGCGATTTTTTCGACCCCGTTTTTCAGGCCATTTCAAAAAAGCCGGGTTTTGGGACAGGCTCTTTCTACAATGCAGAGCTAAAAATTGCCATCGAGCACAACGGTGCCCACCACTATTCAGCTCAGGTCAATTGGTCAGGCGAGGACGGCCTAGAGATTCAAAAACTACACGACGAGACCCGTCGCCAGTATTGTAGCGCGAACGGGATCGTGTTCATCGAAATCCGCGAACTTGGCAAAATAACCTCTGTTGAAGAAATGCGCGCCCAAGTTTGGCAAGCATTGCTCGCCGCTGACCGGACACCCCCGCCCGGTTTTGACGAAGTTGACCTCAGCAATCTTCCACGGTTGAGCGAAAGCGAGCTATATTGGGTAGACGTTGTTAGCGCGGCAAAAACGAATGGATTTGAGATTATTTCCGACACGTTTTTGGGAGCCGACAAACCGATTTTGGTGCGGTGTGCGGCAGGTCACATCACGAAGAAAACGCCTCGGCTGATTCGCGGAAATTTTGGATGCCAAGAGTGTTTCAGGAAGAGCCGGAGAAAAGCCGTCCAGTTATCCGATGGGCGGATTTTCGAATCAGGCGCTGCTGCTGCTCGCGCGCTCGGTGTATGGAAGGAGACAGTCAATCACGCTGTGCGCTTTGGGAAGCCAGTTAAAGGGTTCTTTGTCTCTCGTTCAACACTCATGCCCGCTGCACGCGGACCCATTGCTCCGATGATTGAGACCGAAAAATTGGGCCATGTGTGAACTTTGGACGGAATTCGACGCATGTGCCTTATCCATACCGCCGATGTCCCGTTTCCCTGAATCTGTTCCCACTTTCTGGAGTCCACCGATGCCCCGCAAAACCAAGAGCCCGGCCACCCCACCCGCGATTGATTCGGTCATCCACACGATCTGCGGCGAACGTGTGATCCTCGACGCCGACCTCGCCAAAATCTACGGGGTTGAAACCAAAGCCCTGAACCGCGCCCTGAAGCGCAACGCGGAGAAATTTCCTTCCGACTTCATGTTTCGGCTCACCGCTAAAGAGCACGAGGCTTTGAGGCGCCAAATTGGCACCTCAAACACCGGCCGCGGCGGTCGGCGCTACCTCCCCTACGCCTTCACCGAGCACGGCGCCATCATGGCCGCCAATCTCCTCAACAGCCCGCAAGCCGTGCAGATGAGTGTGTTCGTGGTCCGCGCCTTCATCGCCATGCGCGCCGCGCTCACCGACACCCGCAGCCTCGCGCGCAAACTCGCCGCCCTCGAAAAGGAACTCACCGCCCGCCTCGACACCCA
Organism: Opitutus sp. GAS368; assembly: GCA_945871085.1. Taxonomy (GTDB): domain Bacteria; phylum Verrucomicrobiota; class Verrucomicrobiia; order Opitutales; family Opitutaceae; genus GAS368. Next base: position 1,482 of record CAMBVX010000176.1, read on the forward strand.
CGAGACTGCCATCGTCGATGTGCTCCAGCGCATCATGGCCCTGCTCGAACCGTCGCCATCCGCGCCCGAACCATCGCCCAAGGAAATGGGCTTCCACACCGCGATCAAACCCACCGGGAAATCCACGTCCTGACCCAACCGCTTTTACCATCACCTCGCAGAAAATCCCGTTTGCCAAAGACCGCCCACCACGCAGTTTTTCCCGCATGAGCACCGTGCAGGAAGTCCAAGCCGCGCTGGAAAGCATGTCGCCCGAAGACCGTATTCGGGTAAAAGCGTTTCTCCTGCACCTGACCCGCGTCAACGATCCCGCGCACAAGGCCGAACTGACGCGCCGCCTGCAACACCTGGAGTCTGGCGGTGGTGTCCCACGGGCACAGCTCGAGCAACTCCACGAAGACCTTTGTAAGAAAAATCTATGAGCTTGGGTTACGGCTACGCTGTCGACGACGCGTGCTGTGAAGTATTTCACCCCTTGCCGCGACGGCAGCGCGAACGTCTGTTGAGCTTTTTCCGGCAGCTCGCAGACCACCCGTTCACCTGCGGAGACTACCAGGACTCCGACGCACGGGGACATCACTTGGAGGTCCGCCTGCTCGATGAGCAATTCCTGATCACGTGGCATACCGACCACGCCTCCAAGCAAGTTCGTGTCGTCGGGCTTGAAGTTGTTTAAGGCAAATCGGCGGGCATCCACCGATCATCCCACTGGTCTCATCACTTGTCCCACACTGGACTCACTCCCCATCGCACTTGACTCATTACTAGACTCACGCTGGCCTTACTCAGCATGAGCTTCTCGCCCCAGTTTACCGTCACCGCCGCGCTGCTCCGGGAACTGGAGACCATCGCCGACCTCAAGGCCCGCATCGCCGCGGCCACCGTCCAAGTCACGTGGACGCCCCGGCTCGCGGCGGACAGCCGCCAGCGCGGCGCGCACGCCTCCACCGCCATCGAGGGCAATCCCCTCACCCTTGAGGAAGTCCGCGCGCTCGAACGCGGGGCCACGCTCCCCGTCCATCCCGAGCGCGCCCGCCGCGAAGTCCTCAATTACTTCGCCGGTCTCCGCTGGGTCGAGAAGCGCGCCAAACAGCCCAAGCCCGTCACGCACGAGGACCTCTTCCGTCTGCACGGTTTGCTCGCCTCGGACGTGATGGATCAGGGCGAGGCCGGCCGCTACCGCTCCATCGCCGTGCGCGTCGGCAAACACCTGCCGCCTCCGCCCGACATGGTGTCCTGCCTCATGCGCGAACTCCTTGCGTGGTGGAACGGCCCGAGTGCCGAGTGGTCGCCCGTGCTCACCTCCGCGATTTTGCACTACCAGTTTGAGGACATCCACCCGTTCGCCGACGGCAACGGTCGCGCGGGCCGCATGCTCGCGCTCTGGGAACTCTATCGCCGCGGCTTCGACACCCACCACATCTTCTCCGTGGACGAATTTTTTTGGGAAGACCGCTCGCGCTACTACGCGCGCCTCTCCGCCGTGCCCGCCGCGAGTGGCGACCTCACCGCCTGGCTCGGCTACACCACCGAGGGCGTGCGCGTGACACTCGAGCGCGTCTGGCTGCGCGTGCAGCAATTCGCCGCAAAATCCTCCAAGAAAAAAACCGTCCTGCGTCCAAGCCAAGAGCGCCTGCTCCACCTGCTGCGCGACCGGCACGACGGACTCGCTCCCGCGGAAATCTGGGACGCCCTCGACGTCACCAAACAGGGTGCCGCCCACATCCTCGCCCCGCTGCTCAAAGCGAAACTCGTCACACGCATCGGCACCCGCAAAACGGGCCGCTACTTGCTGACCTGACGCCGGTCACCCGGTGGGCCCGACCATTGGCTCCGACGCACGGCCGTCGCTCGTCGCGTCGTTCAATTCAGATCCTTATCTTTCCAATACTTCGTGCCCTGCAACGTCGCCTGGAGCGCGAGGCCGTTCTTCGTGATCTGAAAAACCTCCACCCCCGGCACGACGGTTTTCGCGCCGGCGAGCGCGACGCCCTTGTCATCCGACTTCGCCGCCGCGTCGGCTTGGCCGCTAAAATCCCAGCCCTTCTCGATAAAGGCCGCGAGTTTCTCCTTGTCGCTGAAAACAAATACCGCGCGAAAATCTTTTACCCCGAGACCGATCCCGATGCCCGCCGAGCCCATCTTCATAAAAGTCTCGGTGTCACTCAGCAGGCCCTCCTTCACGACAATGCCGTGCCCGCCCGCGAAGCTCGCGAAAATCAGGTTGATCCCGATGTTGGAAAACACCGCGTAGCCAGCGGCCTTCTTGATCTTCGCCTTGGCGTCGGGATGTAGCTTGTAGAGATCGATCAAGACCGCGTCGCGCATCGCGCGGATTTCTTTCTTCTGCGTTGCGGGATCAGATTTTGCGTGGGCGGTCTCCACACTTCCGACGAAAAGAAAAAACAGGAACGATAGGAGCGAGCGGGACGTAGTTCGTTTCATAGCTTGGGTGAACGAGCCTCGGTGGGCTGGCCCGGTCGACGGAATGAGGCCAGTGGGCGAGACCAGTCGAGCCTACAATTTACGTGTTACGTGCGCTCGGCGCTCGCTGAGATTTTTTCGTCGATAGAACGTGCTTCAACTCACCTGCGTGCGCCTCGCGATCGTTGCTCGACCTGGTCGTCCTGCATCGGCCCCCCCCCCTCGATCGCCCCCGCTCAACCTTCCGCGAATTGTGCCGATGAGTGGTTCTCCCCGAATGAACTTCATGCCCCAATCCATCGCTGGCCAAGCCCACGGCGTCGCCACTCTAAAAACCTGGGGTCTTCGCGCGGCACTGGCACTCGGTGCCGTCGTATTCCTCCCGCTGCGCGCCAACGACCCGGCTCATCCTCCGGTGAGAGCTGCGGATGGACACACCGCACCGGCCAGTCAGGAACGTCCGACCCCCGAGATGGCCCTGCAACGCCTGCTCGACGGCAATGCCCGCTTCGTCGCCGGCCACCCCGCGCACCCCAACCAATCCGTCGCCCGCCGCGTCGAAGTCGCGGGTGGCCAGGCCCCGTTTGCGGTGGTCCTGACCTGCTCCGACTCCCGGGTCGCACCCGAATTCTATTTTGATCAAGGCCTCGGCGATCTCTTCGTGGTGCGCGACGCCGGCAATACCCTCAACGACCATGTCATCGGCAGCATCGAATACGCCGTGGAACACTTGCACGCTTCCGTGATTCTCGTCATCGGCCACGAAAAATGCGGCGCGGTCGCGGCGGCCATCGCCGGCGGGCGAGCCGAAGGTCGCATCGGCACGATTGTCGAAGCGATCCGTCCGGCTGTGCGCGAATCGCGCAATCAGGCGGGCGACAAGACCGACAATGCCATCCGGAGCAACGCGCGGCTGGCCGCGAAGACACTTGCCGTCACCGGCCCGGTGATTGCCCACGCGGCGCAGACCGGTCAAATCAAGATCTTCGCCGCTCGCTACGATCTCGCCAGTGGCCGAATCGAACTCCTGCCCTGATCCCGTATCCGCCTCTCTCCGGTCGAGTGCTGGCGCAGCTGTTTTTAACAAATGCTCTTGGTTATTATGGAGCAATTATTCCGTTATTCGCATGTCCCGCGACGAAGAGTTCGATGCAGCCGAGGTGTTCGACCAAGCGGTCGAGCTCTGCCGCGCCCCTGGATTCCGCTCCACGGCGTTCTGCGATCTCACGGCCGAGCTGGGCATTAGCCGGCGAAGCCTCTACGCCACCGACGGGGACAAGCAGCTGCTGCTTCCCGCGTCGCTCCAGTGGTATCGCGAGCGCTCGCTCGACCAGCTCCGCCGCTTCCTGGATACTCCCGGGCCCGTCCGGCCCGTGCTCGCGCAACTCTTCGAAGGGGTGATTTCGGGCCCGTGCGCCAAGGGGAATCCGGGCTGCTTTATGGTCAACTCCATGGTCGAGATGGCTCCGCAGGATGAGGCTATTCGCGCCATGGCCCTGGCGCCCGCCCGCGACCTCGCAGGGCTCTTCGCGGCGCGCCTCAGCGCGGCTCATCGTGGGAGACGAAATCGTGATCGACAGCGGTGTGCGCCACACCTGAGGAAGCCTTCCGCGCCACCCGCTGTGATTGCCACCGCGATCTTCTTGGCCGCGCGAGTGACCGCCACCGGCGCGCCCCGTCCTCCGCCTACGCGCCAGACGCGGCGTGCAGCCGCTGGAAGGTCCGCTGGGCCCGTTCACTCGCCTTGAGAAAGGTGCGCTGGTCGAGTCCGGCCCGGGTGAAATTCTCCGGTGTGATTTTGAGCAAAGTCTCTTCTCCGGGAAGACCGTGACAACGATCCTCGGCGGACCCGGCGGCCAGCGTCAGCAGATGAATAATGGGGTTATGTTTGCCGGACGGGTGGTAGTGATGCTTGATCGCGATCACGGTTTCGTGCGGCAGGCGCCAGTGAAGAAGAATCTTCTCTGCCACATCGCAATTGCTGATACCCCAGATTTTCTTTTCCCACGCCTCGAGATCGTTTTCGCCGCTGGCGGCAAACGGCGGGATGCCCGGTTCACGTTTTGCCTTGAGCTCCAAGGCCATCTTGCCGATCGAACGCAGCAGTCCAACCGTGTAGCAGCTGCGCGGCTCTTCACCACATTCCTCGGCCAGTTCCTCCATGTTGACCGCCACGAAGAGCGCATTCTCGCGCAGGCGCGCGCCGTCGAAACCGTAGAGAGGCAGTTTTTGCTCCACCAGCTGCGTGGCCGCCACCGCTCCCACCAGGCGGTGCACCTCGCGGAACCCGATGCTCGCCACCGCGTCTTCCAAAGAAGCGGCCGGTTCCGCTCGCGCGTAGGCCGGACTGTTGGCCATGCGGATGATGCGCGCCACCAAGCCCGGGTCCTGGCGCAACAAAGCCACGACATCGCGGGAATCGGTGCGTGCGTTGCGAATCATCTGCCCTAACTCCACCAGCAGACGTGGCGCGGCCGGCAGCTCTTGCGCGACCTCGATCAGCGCTGAATCCGAAAAAGTAGATGCGACCATTGTTTTCGCTTTATCGGCACAAACCTCGGAAACGTTAGCGTCCGGCGTAGCGCCCGCACTCGCAGGTGCCTCCTTCCCACCATTTGGCCGGTCAGCGCGCGACGGTTCCGAAAAAATCCAAGGGCAACTCGCGCCAAGTGCCCGGCGCCACTTCACCCAGTTCCAGCTCTCCGAATCGCGCGCGGTGCAGCGCCAACACCGTCGCGCCGCTCTCGGCAAACATCCGTCGGACCTGATGGAAGCGCCCCTCCGTCAAGGTCAGCTCGGCCTCGCGCGCCGAAAGAATTTTCAACTCGGCCGGCGCGCACGGCTCCTCCTCGCCTTCCAGCCGCAACGTTCCGCTCGCAAAGCGCGAGACCAGCTCCTGCTTCAGGTCGCTGTCCACGGTCGCACGATAGACCTTGGGCACCTTGTGCTTCGGCGAGGTCAACCGGTGCACCAGCGGCGCGAGATCCGTCAACAACAACAAACCGCTCGTATCCTTGTCGAGCCGACCGACGCTGGTGACCTGCGGATTCCGCCGCCGCCAGCGCTCCGGCAGGAGCGAGTAAACATTCGGTCCCTCGCGCGCCTCGTGCGAACACACGAGCCCGAGCGGTTTGTTGAGTAAGAGCAGCAAGCCATCGGGGTGGTCCAAAGGTTCCCCGTCCACGCGCACCTCGGCTTCGTTCACGCGGGCGCCAAAGTCATCGGCCTCTTCGCCGCGGACCGTCACCGCGCCGGATTTCACCCAGTCGCGCGCTTCGCTGCGGCTGCAATACCCAAGGTTGGCGAGGAGTTGATCGAGACGGCGCATCGGAGAAAAGTGGTCGCCAAGAGGCGCAATATTTCCAGAAAAGGAAAGCCCGCTCTGTCGGCAAACCAAGCCCACCCACAATCATCGCGATTTTTGCGCCTTTTTGTGTCCATGTTGCCCGTCATTCTCCCGATGCTCCGCTGGTCCCTCCTTTTGCTCGCCCTCGTAGTCCTCACGCTCGCGCTCCTGACGGTCGTAAAATCCCCCGACTGGTCGGAGTGGAAGCTGGCCCTCATCGCCGGGGAATACGGCCATTGGCTCGCCTTGCTGCCTGTCGTGATTGGGGTGCTTGCGTGGAGCCTGCGCGGCGCGGCCCCCGGCGTCCCGGCAGCGACCGCGTTGCTGTGTGCGCTCGCGCTGGGTTTGTTCACGCGCCCATGCTTCGAGGCGTGGAGACTGGGTGGTGCCTTACCCGAAAAACTCACGCGCCAGTTTGGTCCCGTGGACCTCGCGCGCGCACCGTTTTCCTTGGCCGGCCTTTTCGGCCGGGGCCCCGCCGCCGTGCCGGTTGAAACGCTGCCTTACGCAGGAGAACTCGCGCTCGACTACTATGCGCCCGTTGGACGAAAAAACGCCCCGTGCGTTATTTTGGTCCATGGCGGCGGTTGGGACGGTGGTTCGCGCACCGAGATCGCCCACTTCAACCATTGGCTCGCACGGCAGGGCTATGCCGTCGCCGCGATCGACTACCGCCTCGCGCCCAAAGCTGTCTGGCCTGCGCAACGTGACGATGTCCTCAACGCCATCGCGTTCCTCAAAGCGAATGCCGTGAAGCTCAGCCTCGACCCCACGCGCCTCGTGCTGCTGGGCCGTTCCGCCGGCGGCAACATCGCGCAAGCCGTGGGCTACACCGCCAACGATCCCGCCATTCGCGGGGTGATCGCACTCTACGCGCCCGCCGACCTGCATTTCGCTTGGAAATACGCGCGGGAGGATGACGTGCTGAAATCCCCGGTGCTCTTGAAACAATTCCTCGGTGGCATACCGGAGACGGCCCGCGTCGCCTACGACAGTTCGAGCGGCTACCTCCACGTCACGCCGCTCACCCCGCGGACACTGCTGATCCACGGGGAAGTCGACACGCTCGTGTGGCACCGCCAGAGCGAGCGCCTCGCCGCGCGGCTCGCAGAACACCACGTGTCGCATGTCTTCGTGTCGCTGCCGTGGGCGACCCACGCATTCGAATTCAACCTCCACGGTCCGGGCGGCCAGCTCACGACGTTTTCCGTCGCTTGGTTTTTGGCCGCCGCGACGCGCTAGTATTGCTCTGTGACGTCTCTCCAAAAACGCTCAAAATCAAGGGCCACGTAAGACGTGACACTCCCGATGGGAATCACGTATTTGTGGCAGAAAATCACAGAGTAATACTCGCCGCGCCCGTGGTGGGCCCGCGCGCCCCGGTGCCGGCATTCGCGCGTGAAAATGCGCCCTCTCGTCCCCTGCGACCTTGGAGCACTTCACGATTTTTCCACTGAGGGAAGTTTTGGTTTACGGTCGCCGCCCCGCGCGCACACTCGCGGTGTTCTTCAACCCAAACCTCATGCACCTCCTCGCTCCGTTGCTCGCCCAAGCCTCCGTCGCTGCTGATTGGCACCCCACCACTCTCGGTCAAGCACTCCTCTACACCGCCGTCTTTTCTCTCGCCGGCACGGCCCTCGCCATCGTCGGGTATAAAATTTTTGACATCTGCACACCCGGCAACCTGCACGAGGAGATCATCAAAAATCGCAACCTCGCCGCCGCCGTATTGGGCGCTTCGATCATCTTGGGCGTCTGCATTGTCGTCGCCGCCGCCATCATGGGATGAGCGCATCCTCCCAGTCTCAGCCTCCCGCCGAGAGCGGGCGGCGCAGTAAACCAATCGCGCTCGTGCTGCTCGGCACCATGGGTGTCGTCGGTGGCGCGGTCGTATGGGATGCGTGGCGCCGCGCCCAACCCGACACCCCCGCCGCGACCGAACAACCCGGGGTGCCGTCGCCGCCCGTGGCCGCTGACCGCGACTACCAGAATAACGACTTCACTCCCGGGGTGGGCTACTATCACGCCCCGTATCGCTCGTGGTTTCCGTTTCCCTTTAACCATCACGATCCCTCGCGCGGCTTCTTCGGCGGCGGGCTCTGGCAAGCCGCCCCGTTTGCCGCCGGCCTGTTGAGTTCGCGACCCACGGGCGATGCCGTCTCCAGCGCGCTCGCCGCGCAACAACGCCGCCCGCCGGAGCAAAGCGCTCGCGCCGGCACTTCCGGTTTCGGCGGCGCGCGTAATGCTAGCTCTTCATTCGGCGGCTCGTCGTTCTCCTCGCAAGCGCGCCCTTCACCGGCGACGACCAACCGCCCTGCTGCCACGCCGACCAAGGGACCTGCCGCGACGCCGTCCACCCGCCCCGCGTCGTCACCGGCGCCATCGCCGTCCAAGCCCTCGATCCAGCGCGGCGGCTTCGGCTCCTCGGGCAAGAGCTCCGGCGGCAGTTCCGGTTCGTGAACCACTCGGCTCCGGTTCCTTGATGCAACGCGTCACGCTCACGCCCCGCCCCGATTGGCGCGCGAAAGCCGAAGCCCTCGGCTTCACTTACCACACGCACGAGCAAGGCCCGTATTGGGACGAAAGCGCCTGCTACGAAATTTCGTCGCACGAGGTCGACGAACTCGAGGCCGCCGCCAATGCGCTCAATCAGCTCTGCATCGAAGCCGCCCAAGTCGTGCTCGATCGCGGCTGGTGGTCGCGCCTCGGCATTCCGGAAAAAGCGGTGCCCACGATCCTCGCCTCGTGGAATCGCGACGACCCCAGTCTCTACGGACGCTTTGATCTGGCCTACGACGGCGCGTCACCGCCCAAGCTCCTTGAATACAACGCCGACACCCCCACCGCCTTGATCGAGGCCGCGGTCGTGCAGTGGGCTTGGCTCCAGGAGCGCTTTCCTGATGCCGATCAGTTTAACTCGATTCACGAAAAACTGATCGAAGCGTGGCGCAACGTTGGCGCTGAACGCGTGCACTTCACCGCCGTCAACGAGCTGCCCGAAGACACGCAGACGATTACTTACCTCATGGACACCTGCCAGCAGGCCGGTTTCCAGACGCGGTGGACCGCCATCGACCAACTTGGGTGGGATCAGGCCAACGCGCGCTTCGTCGACCATGAAGACGCCGAGGTGAACGCGCTCTTCAAACTCTACCCATGGGAATGGCTGTGGAATGAGCCGTTCGCCGAATTTTTGCCGACGGCGAAAAACCTCTTCATTGAGCCGCCGTGGAAACTTCTCCTCAGCAATAAGGGACTGCTTCCCATTCTCTGGGAACTCAATCCCGGCCACCCGAATCTTCTGCCCGCATTCACATCCCTGGACGCGTCACTGGGCGGCAACTACGTCCGCAAACCGGTGCTGAGCCGCGAAGGCGCCAACATTACCGTGGTGGAGCACGGCGCGAAGATCGAAGAAAACGGCGGCGATTACGGTGCCGAGGGATTCGTCTACCAAGCGCTCGCCTCGATCCCCAATTTTTCCGGCCACCGTCCGGTATGTGGCGTGTGGATGGTGAATCACGAAGCCTGCGGCCTCGGTATCCGCGAAGACACTTGCCGGATTACCGGCAACCTCAGCCGCTTCGTGCCGCACCGGATGGCGTAGGGCGCGGTCTCGGACCCGCCCTCTCTCGCACGCGCTGCGCCCAGGGCGGGTCAGAGACCCTGCCCGACGTCAAACACCTGGCTTCGGCTGGCGCTGTTGCCAGATCCGCGCGATTTCTAGAATCACCAGCGGGCCAAAAATCCACACGACCTGCATCGGGAACAATTTTCGCGCCGCCGCCTGGTGATACGCCGCGAGCCCGGCGGCGACGTAGGCGAGGCGGTGGATGTTTTTCCACAGCTTACCACCAAGCCACTTGATTACCGAATTCATGCTCGTGACCGCGAGCACCAGTAAAATTGTGAAAGCGATCAGGCCCGTGAGTTGAAACGGTTTGTCGAGCGCGGTCTTCAGTGTGACGGGAATCGCGGCCAGTGCGAAGCCACCTTCGTAGAGCAGATGCGTGGTCAGGTGCAGCGCCGCGTAGACGAAGGCGGCGACGCCGACGAGACGGCGGTGGCGATTGAGCGCTTGGGCGACTCCCCACTTCGGCCACAGTGCGCGCAACGGCGAAAACGAAAGGACGATGGCCAGCACGATGCACGCGACGAAACCCAAATGGTGCAGCACATGTTTGAAGGGATCGGCCGTCACACTCGGGTTCTTCGAGACAAAAATCGGCCACAGCGGCCAAAGTCCGGGCGAGACCAAGAGCGTCCAGACGACGCGCTTCGAGCGGAGAAGTTTTTCGAGAATGGCCACGTGGAAATGCAATCTGGACCGGCGCCGAGTGGCGGAACGAGCGCGAAAACCACGCGCTCACGCTCGCGGCTATGCAGAGGCGTTCAATAATTTTTCTTCAGGTCCATGCCCTTGTAGAGCGACGCGACCTGCGCTTCGTAGCCATTAAACATGAGTGTCTTTTGGCGACCGAGGCCACCGCCGATCACGCGCTCGCTCGCTTGCGTCCAGCGCGGGTGGTCGACCGTCGGATTCACGTTGGCGTAGAACCCATACTCACTCGCTTGCAGCACCTGCCACGTGTTCCGCGGCTGTTTGTCGGTGAGCTCAATCTTCACGATGGATTTGATGCACTTAAAACCATACTTCCACGGCACGACGAGCCGCAGCGGCGCGCCGTTTTGGTTCGGGATCGGTTTGCCGTAGATGCCGGTCGCGATGAAAGACAGTTCGTTCATCGCCTCGTCCACGCGCAGGCCTTCGACGTAAGGATAGTCGAGGTTGCCCTGGCGCTGGCCAGGGGCGCTCTTCTTGTCGAGGAAGGTGGTGAACTTGACGAACTTCGCCTCGGACTTTGGATCGGCGAGCGCGATGAGTTTCGAAAGTTGAAATCCGTCCCACGGCACCACCATCGACCACGCCTCAACGCAGCGGAGGCGATACACGCGTTGTTCGGCGCCGCCCATTTTTTCCACGACCTCGTTGACGTCGAGCTTGAGCGGATTGTTCACCATCCCGGTGACCTCGACGGTCCACGGCTCGGTCTTCCAGCCGCGGTTCGCGAGCACCTTCGGCTCCGCCTTGTCGGTGCCGAACTCATAGAAATTATTGTAACTCGTGATGTGTTCGTAAGCCGTGGGTTTGAGGGCGGGATCGCGGTAGGCGGCGTTGACCTTTGAGGGGAAGCCGGCGGTCGCGGCGAGCAGCTCCCGGGTCGCGAGCGCGGCACCGGCCACGCCGAGGGCTTTCAAGAAATCGCGGCGCTTGGAGAGATGGTAAAGCGACTCGGGCGTCGCGGCGGATTCGGGAAGTTCCCAGTCTTTGGGGGTGCGGATGAGCATGGGTGTGGATGTGGGCGAAGGCGTTGCGGGTGGGAGGAGGGCGGCGGGAGTTTATTCCCGGCGACGGCAAAATGGTGCGCGACTCGGCGGAAATTGCGAGCGCGAGTCGGCCGGCGCGGTAGAGGCCGGCGTAGGTCGTCGGGCCGTCACGGATTGAACGTGATCGCCGCGACGGATTGCGACGAGCGGCAGTTTTACCACGAACCCCGCACGCCGCCGAGCCACAGGCGCGGTGTGCCGAGGTTCACCACGCCGTCGGCGCTGCGGCCGGTCTCGACGCGCGCGGCGGTGAGGTTTTCGAGCGTGAGGAAGAGCGTGAGCTGTTTCGTGAGCGGGCGCGTGACACCGAGATCGACGACGACCACCTCGCCGAGACGGAGGAGATTTTCATCGTCCTCGAATTGGCGGCCGATCCAACGCCCGCGCGGCGTAAACGTGAGCTTGCCCGGCGCACGCCAGGTGGCGCCGAGCGTGGCGCTGCGGCGCGGGACCTGCGCGACGTGTTTGCCGACGAGTGCGGGTGCGACGGTTGCGCGGCGTACGGTCGCGTCGTTGAAGAGTGCGGCGGCATTGAATGAAAACGTGGTCGCGGCGTTCCACGTGGCGGCGAGTTCGACGCCCTGCGTGCGCGTGCGGTCGAGGTTGAGGCGCTGCCGTCCAAGCCCGCCAGCGACGAGCGTGCCGACGATGGGAAACGTGCCCGGCCCGCGCGCGATGGTGACGTTGGCCACGGCGTCATGGAGGTCGTTCCAAAATGCGGTGGCGGCGAGGGTGAGGGACTGCCGGGTAAACTCCGCGCCCACTTCTCCGCTCGTCACTTTTTCCGTGCGCAGCGCCGCGTTTGCCTCGGTGACATTCGCCCCCTGACGAAACGGACGATACAGTTCATTGAGCGTGGGTCGGCGAAAAGC
>CAMBVX010000177.1 GCA_945871085.1 Opitutus sp. GAS368
ACGGCGCGGAGGGAGAAATCGAGCTGCACGCTGGCGCTCTGGCGGGGCCACGTCTCAAGGGTCACGGTGCCCTGTCCGCTGCACCAAGACCAGCGGTGGCGACCGTGTTCCTCGCGGCCGGACCAGCCCTCGCCGGTGCGCGCGATACCCGCCGTCCCGGAGGAGCTGAAGGCGGCGAGTTCGCGGGGATCGGCCGGCACATCACGGAGACCCACAAGGCCGGCGAACACGGTGAGGTTGCCGATGAGCAACCAGGCGAGCGGCGCGCGGGTGCGGTGGACGAGGACGTTAAAGGCGAGCGTGAGGGGCAAGAGCACACGCAGCGCGGCACCGGGAAAATCCTCCCAGACGGCGGTGCCGAGAAAGAGGAGGAGGAGCGTGTAAGCGATGCCGATACGCCACCACCGGTCGTCGAGACGCCAGCGGGTGGCGAAAAATGCCGCCTGCGTGGTGAGGCCGAGGGTCGCGAGCCACGTGGTGAAGGCGAGGCTGTGGTCAAGGACGGTGAACAAGGCGGACGTGGCGGCGGCCCATTTTTCGACGAGACCGGAGCCGGGGAAAGTGAAGTTGGCCCAGCCGGCATCGGCGGGGCCGATGCGCCAGCGGAGGTAAACGAGCCAGGCGGCGAGCGGAAGAGTCACGAGGAAGGCACGCACGACATTGCGGAGGGAAAAGAACGGGTGTTGGGCGAGGCCGGCGAAGGCGAGGAGTGCGGTCTCGCGGGCGAGGGCGGCAGCGGCGAGGAGGGCGGTGGCGGGGTGTTGACGCGACCGTTCGGCGGCGAGGAGGGCGGCCGCGAGAATCGTGAGGGCGATGAGGTCGGTGAGGGCGAGGCGCACGCTGGCGAGGGCCCCGGCGGAAAAGAGCACCCCGGTCCACGCGAGGAGGCCGCGGGGGTCGGAGACGGCGAGGAGTTTCCAGAGGAGGGCGGCGAGGGTGAACCACGCGATGAGGTTGAGGAGTGGATACGTGTGGATGATCCAGCCGGGCTGGCCGGCACCGAGGAGCCACGCGAAGGTTGGCGGGAGGATGCGGCGGGCGCGGTAGCCGAGGTTGTCCATCGCACGCGGGAGTTCGGGGTCGCGCAGCGTGGGGTCGTGGGCGATTTGCGCGTAGTAGAGTCCGTCGTAGCCGCCGTTGTCGCGGTGCACGAAAACGGGCAGTTCGCGGAAGGCGGTGATCTTCAGTTCGTCGTTGGGCGCGTCGAGTTGGATGAGCGACGTGAAGCCGTAGACGGGGTGCCAGAAGCGGGCGATGAGTGCGACGAAGAGGGCGACGGCGGCGAGGGCAGCCACGCGCACGAGCCTATGGTTACGCGGGACCGGGGGCGACGCAGTCATCTTGCGGGGGCCGGGGTGGGTGGGAGCGCGAGGGTGGCCGCGGACAGACGCCAGAGGCCGAGATTTTTCACGGTGCCGATGCGTTGCCATGCGCCGGGGCAGCGCTCGTGAAGGGCTTCTTTTTCCTCGGAGTCGAAGAGGAGGGCGCAAACGGGGCGGCCCGCGGCGTGGGCGAGGGCTGCGAACCGAGCGAAACGGGCGGGGTCGATATGGTCTGCGCGCAAAATCGGAAAATCAGTATAGGTATAGAGGGCTCCGCACGTGGCACCACTCACGACGAGACTGTCCTTAGGAAAGGTGGCGCGGGCAGCGCGGGCAGAATCGGTATAGGCGTCTTCGTAGCCCTTGGTGTAAAAGACTCCGAGTTTTTTGGTCCAGTGGATGGACCCCGTGATGGCCCAGAGGATGACGATCGCCGCGGCGGCCGCGCGCACGGTGGGGCGTCGCGACGTAGGGAAGCGACGGGCGATGGCCTCTAGGCCGAGCAGGGCAATGAGAATGAGTGCAGCGGTCGCCGGCAGAATATAACGGAGGCTCGACCACGTTTCATGCGAGAAAATGAAACACGCGAAGAGCACGATCATGGCGGCAAACCAGAGCACGAGCGCGACGAGGGTGCGGTTGAGAAACTCGCGAGCGAGTGGCACTGCAAGCGGAAGAACGAGGAGGCCGGCGGGCAACAACAGGGCGAGCCAGAGAGCGAAATCCACGAGTGCGGCGGGCAGGTAGGCGACGGCGAAGGCTTCATGGATGGAGACGTAACCGGAGCGCAGGGCGCCGCCGTAGAGTCGATGGTTGTAGAAGGCGAGCCACGCGGCACCGGGGATGCCGCCGGCGACGAAGAGTGCGAGACGGCGCCAGTCGCAACCTAGGAAGACGACGAGGGCTGGAAGGAGCACGGCGTTGGTGGAGCGCACGAGCACGGCGACGGCGAAGGCGGCACCGCAGACGGCGGCCCAACCGGGGTGGCGGCGCGCGCGGAGTGCGGGAAGCACGGCGGCGAGCGTCCACGTGGTCGCGAGCGTGTCGCTGAGCGGCTGGATCGACGTGAAGAGGAAAATCGGGCAGGCCGCGAGGGCGGTAGCGCCGGCAGCGGCGAGGGCGGGACTGAGGCGGAGTTCGCGGGCCGTGAGGTAGAGGAGACAGAGGGCGCCGAGGGCACCGGCGAGTTGGACGACGATGGGTCCGACGTGCCAGCCGAAGAGTTTGCCGGCGGCGGCGAGGTGCAAGGGCAGGCCGACGGGATAAGTGGGCGGGAGCGGGGCGTGGTTGAGAAAGGGATAAAACCCGAAGGGAGTGAACAGGATGCGCTCGTATCCGGACTGCGGACCGAATTCGGCGGGCACGCGCAAGTCGGTTTGGAGCCGACCGGAGGCGATGAGGTGGGCGCTGTTGAGATAGCCGGAGGAATCGGAGCCCCCGGAGGCCGAGGTGGCGTTGACGGCGAGGAGGACGGCGTAGGCGGCGAGTGCGAGGAAGAAAAAGGCGCGGAGCAGACGCGGGGCGGGCAGGGGGGCGGCGAGGGACTCGACGGCGGCAGGGGAAATGAAGGCGGGGGGATTCGGATTTGACATGGCGCGCTCGCGTTCTGTGATGCGGCAAACTGCACGTGATAAATTTGGATGACAAGCGCCCGTATCGGTCTCGTCCGCACCCCCGGCCACGAGGAGGGCGGAGCGAGGAATGAACACACGGCGAGCACCCCAAGATCTTGGTTGGTTGCGGACGATGCTGGCGTCGCCCTGGCGGGTGATGTGCGTGGTGAGCGCAGTATTTTTTCTGTCGGAAGTGGAGAAATTCTACGATCCGAACACGGGGTTTTCGAGTTTGATCTCGATCGGTGACCGGGTGGGAGAGAACAAGGTGACGCAGCTGAAAGAGGTGCGGCACTATGTTTATGAGGATTCTTCGGGTTACGACGGGGCTTATTATGTCCAGTTGGCGCTGAACCCGACGCTCGATAATCCGGAGCTGAAAACGTCGATCGACAATCTGCCGTATCGGGCGAAGCGTATTTTATTTTGCTGGACGGCGTGGGTGCTCGGGCTCGGACAACCGGCGTGGATCGTGCAGGCGCATGCGTTGCTCAATGTGCTGTGTTGGCTGGCGCTCGGCTGGGTGTTGCTGCGGTGGTTTCCGCCGACGAATGGGGAGAATTTTCTGCGGTGGGCGGCGGTGATGTTTTCGCACGGGGTGTGTATGAGCGTGCGACATTCGTTGGTGGATGGGCCGAGCCTGCTGCTCGTGGCGCTGGCGATGCGCTGGGTGGAAGACGGCCAGCGGACCCGGGGAGGGGCGGTGTTGGCTTTGGCGGGATTGGGCAAGGAAACGAGTTTGCTCGCGGTGGCGGGGGTGGCGGATTTCGACTGGCGCGCGCCGCGGACGTGGTGGCGGCCGGCGCTGACGGCGGTCGCGGTGGCGCTGCCGCTGTTCGCGTGGATGAACTATGTGCGGTGGAAATTTGGTCCGGCGGACGATCCGGGGCTGGGCAACTTTACGCTCCCGCTCGCCGGTCTCGCCGAAAAATGGGGCGACGCCTTGGGCCAACTCGCGTCGCGGGGCGACTCGCCGCTGAAGTGGGCGACGGTCGCGGTGACGGCGGCCTTGACGATACAGTGGCTGTTTTTCGCGCTACGCTGGCGGCCGGCGGACGCGTGGTGGCGGATCGGCGCGGCGTTTGCGGGAATGATGGTGTTTCTCTCGACCCCCGTGTGGGAGGGATTTCCCGGGGCGTCGACCCGCGTGCTGCTGCCGATGACGCTCGCGTTTAACATTCTCGTGCCGCGCGGGAGAAAATGGCTGGCGGTGTTGATCGTGGGCAATCTGACGGTGGTCGCCTCCTACCGGGAATTCACGCCGCCGGCGCGGGAGTTTTATCAGCTGGCCGGCGAGAGTGCGGTGGTCGACGCGGTGCACGTGGAGTTGAAAGGCGGGTGGTCCGGCCCGGAAAATTTCAACGGTCATCACTGGCGCTGGAGCGCGGGCGACTCTTGGCTGCGGCTGCGCAACGAAGCGGGCGGGCCGTTGGCGGTGGTGGTGCGCGGAAATATCTCGGCCCTCGATGCGCGCACGGTGCGGATCTTCGCGGGTGAGGCGATGGTGTGGTCGGGGGAAGTCGGTGAAAAAAAGGCGTCGTTCAAGTTTGGCTGCATACTGCCGGAGAGCGGGCTGGGGCTGCGGTTCGTGAGCGATAAGGTGGGGCGCAAGGTCGGCGGCGATCCGCGCCAGCTGTCGTTCAGTATTTTTAATTTGGAGTTCGTCGTGACCCCGTCCGACGGGCCACGCTAGGGCACCATGGGATTTGGCGTGCGAGCTGTTTTGCGGTGGTTTCCGGAGTTCCGCCGGTTGGAGCGGGACCATGCACGGCTGCGCGAGCAGCAGGCGGAATGGGCGCGGTTTTTCCCGCCGGGGCATTTTTATTCGCCGCTGCCATCGCGGGAAGAAGTCGCCACCGTCTTCGCGCGGGGCGGTTTTGGCCCACCGTTTCCCGGAGTCGAATTGAACGAGGCCGGGCAGGTGGCGCGGTTGGAGCGTTTCGCGCGGTTTTACAGCGAGCAACCGTATCCGGAAAAGGCGATTGAGGGGCGGCGGTTCTTTTTGGATAATCCGTCCTACGGGCACTTCGACGCGATCATGCTGTGGGCGATGCTGCGGGAGGCGCAGCCGAAACGCATCATCGAGGTGGGGTCAGGCTTCAGCTCGGCGGCAATGCTGGATGCGCGCGATCATGGCGGCATTGGTGCGCCGGAGTTCACGTTCATCGATCCGGATATGGCGCGGTTGCGGCCGCTGTTGCGGGCCGGTGACGAAGGGCGGGTGACGCTCATCGAGAAAATCGTGCAAGAGGTGCCGCTGACGACGTTCGCGGCGCTTGGGGAAAATGACGTGTTGTTCATCGACTCGTCGCATGTGAGCAAAATTGGGAGTGACGTGAACCGACTTTTTTTCGACGTGCTGCCGACGTTGGCTCCGGGTGTGATCATCCATATTCACGATGTGGCGGGAAACTTGGAGTATCCGCGGGAGTGGCTCGACGAGGGACGGGCGTGGAACGAGCAATATTTGCTGCGGGCGTTTTTGATGAATAATCCGAGCTACCGGATCGAGCTGTTCACCGGCTGGCTGTTCAACACGCGGCACGCATGGTTTCGCGAGCACATGCCGCTATGCGCGCGCGGTGGCGGCGGGCAGATGTGGTTGCGGAAGCTGGCGCGACAGGGCTGACGACACGGGGAGCCGGAGTCGTGGTGCGTGCGCTGTTCGTCGTTTTTGCGGAACGATGCGGGGGTGCCCGTGAGGGCTTGGTTCACGCTCTGAACTCCGAGGCGGAGGAACGCTGAAGGATGCGGCCCGCGTAGTGCCTCCGACCGAATGATTTTTTCGCGCCGGTCGGGAAATTATCCTGATTCTGCAAATGGGCCTTGCTTCGAGCCGACAGCACGCGCCGCGGATGCGGCCCTCGAAAATCATGCAAGGTCTCCCCACCTTCTCCGGCGGTTTTTCGCGGTCTCGCGGTCTCGCGGTCTCGCGGTCTCGCGGAACAGTGGTGGATACGCAGAAAATCAAGCGCGATTTCGTCGGGACGACGCGCTCGGACTGATCGGGACAAAGCGTTCCGTTCGAGAGGTTGCGGAGCCCGGCAAACTGTCTGCCGGGTGCATTCGGGAATTGGATTCGACCCGTGCCCGCCGTGGCGCCGGTCCTCCGTTTTTCGCTCTGCTATTTCGGGCCGAATACGCCCAACCCCAACCGAGGCACACGCCTTCGCTCCTCCGGATCAACCGCACCTCGCCCCTCCCTCACCTATGACCTCCCGGCTCCGTCTCCCCCTCGCCGCCTGCGGGCTTTTCCTCCTGCCGTCGCTTTTGTTGGCGCAGGGCAATTCCGCCAATGCCGGCAAGAAAACCGACGACTCGCCGGACGTGCAGTGGGCGAACTTGCTGCTGGCCGCCAAGCCGTCGCCCGGCAATTCGGTCAACGCGGCCAAGGGCAGCAACGAGCAGAAGGTCCAAATCGCGGCCCAGGCGGAGAAGTCCCGCGCGACGGCGGCGAGCGCGAAAGATTTTTATACGAAGAATCCGAACCACCCGAACGCCCCGGAGGCGCGCAAGCTCGAAGCCATCGCCGAAATGCGCGGTGTGAACGACGGCAATACGGCCCACCTCACCAAGGCGGTGGCCACGGCCAAGGCTTTCCGGGAAAACGCGGCCAACCCGCTCAACGCCCGCGTCGAGGTGGCTTTGGCGATGGACCGTCTGGCCCTGAGTCAAAAGATCAAAGCCAGGACGGTCGCGGACCGGCCGGAGGAAAGAGAAAACGTGGCCGATGCGGTGCGGGCCGAGTTCGGCCACACGGCGGCGTTGCACGACTACTACCAGGAAGTCGCGCGCGGGGCCGATATGTTTACGGCCCAAAGGATCGCGACGAACCTGCTCCAATGGCCGGTCGACGCGAAAATCAGGCGGGAGGCTCAGTCCATCGTCGACCGTCATGCGCTGCTGGGTAAATCCCTCGCCGTCACGCTGCCGTCGAT
Organism: Opitutus sp. GAS368; assembly: GCA_945871085.1. Taxonomy (GTDB): domain Bacteria; phylum Verrucomicrobiota; class Verrucomicrobiia; order Opitutales; family Opitutaceae; genus GAS368. The sequence continues at coordinate 6,874 of CAMBVX010000177.1, forward strand.
ACCGGGCGGTCCGGTGGATCTCGCCCGGAAGACGGGGGTGGTCACCGTGCTGTTTGCCTGGGCGCCGGACGGTGGGCGGGAGATGCTCCAGTCGCTCACGCCGTGGCGCAGTTCGCTGCGTCCGGGCGTGCAGCTGGTCTACCTGGCGTTGGGCGGCACGGCCGAGGAAATCGCGACGCTGCAAAGTGCGGCGCCCATCAAGGGACGTTTTTGCCATCAGCAGGGCGCCGCCGTGGCGCCGACCCTCCGCGCGCTGAAGCTGACCGGTCTGCCGTATGTCTATGTGCTGAACCGCGACGGTAAACTGGCGGGCTACGGTCCGGTGGGCGAACTCACGAGCCTGCTGGCGTTGGCGATGCACTGAAGCGGCGGACCAACCCTCTAGTCATTCCAACCATGAACCGACACTTTTTTCGCCCGCTCCTTCTCTGTCTGATCGCGGCCGTATGCCTCGGCGCAGTCGGCTTTGGTCAGACCGGAAATTCTCCCCGGCTCGCTCTGCAATATTGGCGGGCGGGCGACTATCCCGACCGACCCGGCGGGCACGACGAATGGGTATGGGTCGACGGGCACGAGGAAAACTCGGGCCAAGGGCACTGGGCGGATCAGGACGGAGACGGAGAAGAGGAGACGTGGGTGTCCGACGCCTACTGGGTCGACGGGAGCTATCAGCCACAATGGGTGGAGGGCGACCCCCTGCCGGACGGCGCGTTTGGCTCCTCGTGGGAGACCGACGCGGGGACGTTTAACATTAACTCGGCGTCGAGCACCTGGGAATTAGTAAGCGGCGGCCGGGGCAATGTGATGTTCCCTTACGGATACTACGATATCATCACGTTTCGAGCCTGGGGTCTGGCTCCGGCTAACAATTGCAATTTTTACTCTTACGGGGTCTATCGTCCCGACGGTTCGCTCGAAACCGGTAACAGCGGCGTTGGTTGGTCTTTCCCCGTGGGCAGCGCCGTGATGGATGGTTCGTTTTTCGCCAGCCAAAACGGAGTGTGGCGGATCGACGTCCGCTATCACAACGCGACCGGCGTTTCACCCGAAGCGGGCACGGTGTCCTATTATCTTACGGTGGGGCCGGCGCTCACGCAGACGATCACCTTTGACCCGATCCCCACCCACGCGTTCGGCGATGCCCCGTTTGCGCTGCCCGCGACGGCTGAGTCGGGGCTGCCGGTGGTGCTCTCGGTCATCTCAGGACCGGCGACACTCTCCGGGAACATGATTACGCTGACGGGCAACGGCGCCGTGACGGTGCGGGCGGCGCAACCGGGCGGCATGGTTTCGGGCACCTTTTGGAATGCGGCACCGCCGGTTGACCGCACCTTTTCGGTGATCGGCATCGCCCAGACCATCACCTTTGACGCCCTCCCCGGGCGCACCCAGACAGATCCGCCGTTCGCGCTCACCGCGACCGCGAGTTCCGGTCTCCAGGTGACTTTTTCTGTAACCGCCGGGCCGGCGATCATCTCGGGCAACGTGGTCAGCCTGACCGGGGCCGGCACCGTGGTAATCACTGCCGCGCAGAACGGCGGCGGCGTCTACGGGCCCGCGCTCAAGGTGTCGCGCTCCTTCCCGGTGAGCCCGGTCCCGCCGCCCGAGATCACGAGTGCGAGCGCCGTGGAGGCGACTGTGGGCATGCCGTTCAACTACGAATTTACGTTTTCACGGCCGGTGGCCTACGTACAGTTGTCGGGGATTTCCGTGCCGCCCGGTCTGCAAATGGCTCAGACCCCGTCCAACGTTTGGGCCAGGATCACGGGGATTCCGACAACGCCCGGAATCTATTCCTACACGGTCACAGCATCTGGTCCGAGCGGAACCAGCGCTCCGTTTAGTTTCGTGATCGACGTCAAGGCGAGCAACGGCCTGAGCGTGCCGACGATCTTTTTGCATCCGCTCAGCCAAACCGTCGCGGCCGGCGCAAACCTCTCATTCACGTTGGGCGCGAGCGTTGCCTCCGCCTACCAGTGGCATAAGGACGGACACCCGCTCCCGACCGAACAGTTTCCCGTGCTTTACATCAACGGTGCGTCCGCTGCCCACGTCGGCTATTACACCGTAGTGGTGAGCAACGGCGCCGGATCGGTCACGAGCAATCCGGCGACGCTTATGGTCGAAGGCCTGCCGCCGCCCACGACACCGCCGCCCGGCGCGCTCCCCGTTATCACGACTCAACCGCAAGACGTAGCTGTCCCCGCCGGGCAGGCCGTGTCCTTTACCGTGGCCGCAGCCAGCGCGACGCCGCTCGCCTACCAGTGGCTGCGCAACGGCGTAATCATCGACGGCGCGACGGCGAATGCATGGACGATTCCCGCGACCACCTACGCGAGCAACGGCCATCTCTACTCCGTGGTGGTTTCAAATTCAGCGGGCTCGGTGACGAGTGCGGCGGCGGTGTTGTTGGTCACCGGCCCGGTGCTGTCGGTCAGTCAGCTGGTGCCGAATTCGTTCCGGCTCACGTGGACGACCGAAACCTCCGGCGGCAATGTCGTCTCTTATCGGGTGGTGATTCCCGATTTGCTCGATACCGCCAACGCGACGCAGCCCTTTGACGTGGTCGGCCTTGCGCCCGCGACCACCTATTCGGTCGCCGTGCAGGCGAGCGACGCTACCGGGGCGGTCTTTCGTTCGGCGCCGCTCAGAATCAGGATCCCGGCGGCGTCGGGGGTTGCCTTGATGGCAGCGAAAAACGCGGCCCGCTCCGTGCAACGGGCCGCGTTCGCGACCTCGCAACCCACCACCCGGACAGTCACGACCGCAGCGTCGCCGCCCGCGCCCTTGCCCTCGCAATGGATGGACGTCTGGGTGTGGCAGAAACCCGACCGCACATGGATCAAGACGCCGGATGGAATCCTTGATGAAGTGATGAGTCTTGATGATCCTGGGCGGAATTCGGTGGTTCGGGTCACGGGTGTCACCCACACCTACACCTATACCGCGCTGGGGACTTCGGGCTTCAGTCCGTTTACGCTGTTCTGGGCGCTTGATCCGGCAGCCTATTTTGGGACGAGCTCCTTCAGCGACATATCAGACCCCGACGGGAACTACGATGGACCCGTTGGTTTGGACGAGCAGTCGGCGAGTTCGGTGTATTTCGTGCCCGTTGAAACCAACTACACCGGCGATGCGGAATTCGAGCTGGAGCCGGGCTACGACTACGGCGTGTATTCGATGACCAACGGCAACGATGCCAACGATCCGAGCAAGTGGGGCTTTGAGGGCTCGCCGACGCCGATTTCGGGCACAACGCGTGGCAGGCTCGAAATGTCCGACATCCAACCGCCCACCAAAAAATGGTATCGGCTCGTGAAGTATAGCACACCCATCGGCAGTGTCAGGTTCAGCGACGCCGCAGGCAGCGTGCTTGTCGATAACGTATCTGTCGACAACACCGCCGCTCCCGACCTCTGGTTGCCCGCCGACGGTCACGTAACAATTAGTCTGCGTGATTTGGCAAACAATTGGATCATGACGTCATCCGGGCCGGCTTCTTCTGGCGGCAATCCGGTCGCGTGGAAGATTTACGACCTGCTCGGCAACATAATCCGTGCCGGCACCGGCACCGATGTGGACCTCCGTGACCTGTCCGTGGCTGCTATCCGAATCGGTGTCTTTCTCGGGGCAGCGACACCGAGAATTTTGAGTGTCTCCATAAAACCTGCGGTCAGCTTGAATCGAAATCAAGATAGGCTGACTCTTATGGACACACTCACTTTAGAGGCAGTCGCAGGCACCCTAAACGCTTCAGAAAATGCACGATATGTCTTCCAGATGAGTCGGGGCACTGGGTCCCCAGTTTGGCATAACATCGGATCAGGCGGGGAGCCGACTTTGAACTGGACTGTTCGAGTAGCTGGGACGTGGCGACTGAGAGTCGCGGTTACGGCACGTGGAGCGACTGGAATATCAGGCGAGAAAACCATAGTTGTTGCTTTCCCCACAGCTAATACTGTTTTGGCCGCACCCGACGCCAAGGCGCGGATGGATCAGGCGTGGAGCGATACACTCAATGCCACGACCATGACATCGCGAAGAGAGGAGGGCTACTACGTCACTCTCAACACAGCAACAGGGGCGTATGGAATCACTGGGCGAGTCGTTTCGCCTAGTGTGGCCAACGATGTGATCGGATCGGTTGGACTGTCTACACCTCGTCCTCCTGATAGCATCGCGAGTCCATCTCCCGTAGACAGTCCAACGTATGTTGTCGCTTGGTTTCATACACACACGCCGATGACTTATCGTGGCCCAGCTGGATCAACAAGAATAGTCGGGCCGAGCGGACGCCCAGGCTTGACAAGCGTCCCTGCAATTGTCCCAACCTTTGACCACGCGTTTTCTGAAGATCCTAGCGTGAGGTTGCCGGGCTACGCATATGATTACGTCGAATCGGCTCCGGGACTAGGGACAATACCAAGCGGATGGCCGCTGAATAGTCCAGCGAGGGTCTATCTCATAACACCCCCGGATCTGCGCGACCTACCATGAAAAAAAAACTCGTTCTCTTGTTGGTGGTGGCCGCTTCCATATTCGTGATTTCCATCGCGATAAGAATAGTGTTCTGCAACGAAAGGGCTGCCGATGGGTTAGCCGCCGCGAGAGATAGTATTCGGACGAGTGGTGATCTTTCACTAGGAGATCGAGCGCGCGCGCGTCCAGATTCCACTGATCCGTCCAGATCTCTTCCCGGGAGTGTGGAGCGAGAGCCAATGCAAGCGCGCAAGAATTTCCCGCCGATGTTTTTATCCAACGATGAAGAGGCTAAATATTTCATTAGTCATGCCCTAACTCTGACCAAGAACGGAGTGCGTGTCCCGAATCCGTCGGATGCGGTCGCGGAGATTCAAGAGACCACTGTAACTGTGATTTTTCCGCCTCCTAAAGTCCTTCCGGACGGCACTAATCCTCCGTTATCGCGGGCGGAGTATCATGCGAAGCTGAAATTTGACAGGAAGACCGGTAAGTTATTGCAGTTTTTAGTCGGAAGCTGAGGAGCCGATGCCGCCTAACGGGGTCAGCAACGGTCTTTCAGGCGAGCTTAAATTTTGGGTTTTTTAGGGAGAAAGCCAAACGGGGTCAGGCTTTGGGGTTTGGGGAGAAAGCCAAACGGGGTCAGGCTTTGGGGTTTGGGGTCCCCCTATTTAAGAGCCGACCGTTGGGCAATGAACTCGTTTGAACCCCAAACCCCAAAGCCTGACCCCGTATTCTGGTTTCAAACCCCAAAGCCTGACCCCGTATTCTGGTTTGTGGGTCTCGCGCCAGCGACGACTTATGCCGTCGAAGTGCAGGCGATTGATTACGCCGGAACGGTATTTCGTTCGGTGCCGCTCCGAATTACCACGCCAGCGGCCTCGGGGGTCGCGCCCGTGGCAGCGAAAAATACCGCCCGCTCCGTGCAACGGGCCGCGTTTGCGACCTCGCAGCCCGTCGTCCGGACGCTCACGACTGTGGCGTCGCCGCCCGCGCCCTTGCCCTCGGAACAGCCAAACGGGGTCAGGCTTTGGGGTTTGGGGTTGACGAGCGGTGAAGGGTGGGTTCGGCTGCGGCCACGATGGCGCGCAAACTCAGGCTCGAAGCGGAGGACGGGATTTACCATGTGCTGAACCGGGGCAACTACCGGGCGGACATCTTTCGGTCGGACAAGACCAAGGCGGCGTTTTTGCAGTGCTTGGGCGAGGCGTGCGGGAAGACCGGCTGGCGGGTCCATGCGTGGTGCATCATGGCGAACCACTTTCATCTGGCAGTGGAAACCCCGCGGGGAAATCTGGTCGAGGGCATGCGGTGGCTCCAGGGCACGTTTTCGACGCGGTTCAACCGCTTGCGCGGCGAGCGGGGGCACCTATTTCAAGGCCGTTACAAGAGCCTGCTGGTAGACCCGGCGGGCGGGTTGGGACCGTTGTGTCATTACCTCCACCTCAATCCGGTTCGCGCGAGAGTCCGGCCGGTCGCGCAATTGCTGGACTGGCCGTGGTCGAGCATGCAGTGGCTGATGTCGCCGAAGTTACGTCCGGCGTGGTATGCCCCGGGAGCCGCGCTGGATCACGCCGGCGGGTTGAGCGACACGCCGGCGGGTCGGACGAAGTATCTGGATTACTTGGCGTGGTTGGCCGAGGACGAGCCGGCGCGCAAGGAGCAGCGGTTTGCCGAAATGTCCCGGGGGTGGGTGATCGGCACGGCGGAGTTCGCCAAGGCGGTGGTCGGGGCGCACGCCGAGACCATCGGGCAGGGGCGGCGAATGGCAGTCGAAACGCGCGTCGCGCGGGAGGCGCTGTGGCAGGACATGTTGGAAAAATTACTGCGGAAGCTCGGCCGGAAAGCAGAAGAGCTGGCGAGCGAAGGGAAGTCGGCTGAGTGGAAGCTGGCGCTGGCTGCGATGCTGAAGGCGCGATCAACTGTGACGAACCGCTGGCTGGGCACGGTGCTGCACTTGGGCAACCTGCACGAAGTTAGCCGGAAAGTGACGGCGTGGACGCGGGCGCCTGATAAGAGCCTGAGCCGAAAACTCGGATTGACCCCAAACCCCAAAGCCTGACC
>CAMBVX010000178.1 GCA_945871085.1 Opitutus sp. GAS368
AGGTCGATGATGACCGTTTCGAGGCCGAGGGCCTCGCCGATGCGGCGGAGGGAGTGGGCGCGGTGGCCGAGGCCGAGGGCGAAGTGGTGCGTGGGGCCTTCGGCGACCCAGCGCTTTAAGAACGTGCGGACATCGGGGCGGAAGAAACCGCGGGTGTTGGTGTTGCCGGTGGCGGGGATCGGGCCGTGGACGCTTTCGCCCTCGGCGATGATAAATTTGAATTTGCCTGCAGCGGTGACGCCGATGCTGAGCATCGTGATCGGGCCTTCTTTGATTTTGAATTCCACGCCGGCGCCCTTGCCGGGTTTGCCGTGGTATTTCACAAGGCTGCGGAGGACGGGTTTGGCGGCGGCGATGTTAATGTGGTGCGGGCCGTCGTGGCCGACGAGCACGAAGCCTTCGCGGAAATCGATCGGGTGGAACTCGGCGAAACTGCCGCCGATGCCGAGGCGGTCCATGATGAGCATGGCGACGCAGGTTTTGAGGTCGGACTCGCCGCACATCGGGAAACCTGCGGCGGTGAGGAGGGAGTTGCCGACGATGAGATTTGTGACGAGTTCGCGGAGGGGGCTGCCGGGCTCGCCCTCGTAGTAGTAGGCGAGGCCGTCGAGCTCGTGGAGCGCGATGAATTTGTCGAGGGCGACGGCGGTGCGCGCGGCGATGTGGAGGTCTTCGTCGGTGAGTTTGCGCGTGAGTGGGTCGGCCTTCGGGTCGGGGGTGTCGAAGAGGCTGAGGATCTCGGCGCTCTTCGCGGCGATTTCTGCGGGCGTGATGTCGCGGCTGACGCGGAGCAGATCGTCGGCCTCGGTTTGGACGACGTGGAGGCCGAAGGCGGCGGTGAGCGCGGTCTGATCGGTTTGCATGTCGAGCATGTGCTCGATGGGGTGGCCGAAGTGGCCGAGGCGGGCGCGTTTCAAATCGTGGAGCGCCATCGCGATCTCGCACCACTCGGTGAGTTCGGCGTCGGCGGCGGGGTCGTCGTGGAGGGTGCCGAGGATGACTTCGGGCGGGCGTTTGCCCATGCGGATGGCGACGCCGGTGAACTCGGGGACGGAGCAGAAATCGTCGTTGGCGAGCTGCATGTGCGTCGTGGCCTTGGCGTAGTCGAGCGCGGCGAGCGGCTGGAGGGCGACGAGGACGATGGGCACATCGAGTCCGCGGATGATTGCGCCAAAGGTGGCCGAGGTCGCGTAGGTGACCATGTCGCAGAAGACGAGGTCGAGGTCGGCGGCTTTGAGTTTCGGGAGGAGCGCGTAGGCGTCCTGGGCCTTGTCGATCATACCGAAGTTGGTGACGGTCGCGCCGGTGGCGGCGACGCGGGTCTCGAGAATGGCGAGCTTCGCGAGGAGTTCGTCGAGGAGGCCGGGAAACTGGCCCCAGTAAACGTGGTAGCCGACGCCGAAGAGGCCGATGCGCGCGGTGCGCGGTTTGCGGCGCGGGATGCGGACGACGGGGGCGGTGGAGGAAGCGGAGGGAGCGGGCATGGGAGAATTAGCGGAGCGGGGAGCGGCCGCGGAGGATGAGCCAGGCGAGTGGATACACGACGGCGGAGGCGAGGAAGATGGGGGTGAAGGAAAAGTTATCCACGACGGGGCCGATCACGAGGTTCGAGAGCATGCCGGCGACGCCGCCGCAGAAACCGGTGAGGCCGACGGTGGTGGCGACGTCGCGGGATTCCACGGTGTCGCCGATCAGTGTCATGAAATTTGTGATCCAAATGCCGTGCGCGAACATGAGTACCGCCATGAGCGCGATGGCGACGGCGGTGGTGCCGGTGAGCGCAACGAAGAACGAGGCCGGCGTGAGCAGCGCGGCGATGAGCATGAGCGTCAGGCGCGCACGGGGGCGCGACCAGCCGCGGGCGACACACAGGTCGGAGGCCTGGCCGGCGACGAGGTTGGCAATTTCGAGGGCCACGAAGGGAATCCAAATGAGCGCGCCAATCTGGGGAAGAGACAGGCCGCGCTCGCGGGAGAGATATTGCGGAATCCAAAACATGTAGAAGTAGAAGACCGGATCGAAACAGAAGCGGGCGGCGAGGAGGCGGCGGACTTCGGGTCGGCCGAGGAGGGTGCGCCACGAGGACGCGGCGCGGTCGGCGGACGGCGCGGTCGCGGCGGTCGGGAGGCCGCGAAAGGCGAGCACCCAGGCGATGAGCCAAATCGCGCCGAGGGCGGCGGTGGCGGCGAAGGCACCGCGCCAGCCGAGGTGCGAGGCGGTCCAGACCGTGAGCGGCGGCGCGATGAGCGAGCCGAGCGAGGCCCCGCTGGTGACGAGGCCGATGGCGAGGCCGCGGCGCTTCGGGTCGATCCACTCGACGGCACCTTTGATGGCGCCGGGAATCGCGGGGCCCTCGCCGGCGCCGAGGAAAAAACGGGCGACGCCGAGGGTGAGCGGGCCGGTGACGAACGCGTGCGCCGCGCTCGCGAGCGACCAGAAGCCGACGGCGAGGGTGAGGCCGCGGCGCGTGCCGAGGGCGTCGAGCACGCGGCCGCCGAACACGAGCATGAGCGTGTAGCTGAGCACGAAGGCGAACACGACGCGCGAGTAGCCGGTGTTGGACATGCCGAACTCCGCGATGATCTGCGGGGCGAGGACGCTGAGCACTTGGCGGTCGAGGAAGCAGAGCGCCGCCGAGAAGAAGAGCAGCGTGCAGAGGACCCAAGATCGGGCGGGGGAGAGCATGGGGCGGGAGGGGGGAATGAACGCTCAACGTTCAACGCTTAACGCTCAAGCATGGGCTGCGAACGTGCCGAGTCCCGTGACCGCAGCGGGCGGCCGGTGTCGGCGGTGATCACGTGGTGAGACTACAGATCGACGGAGAACGAGGCGCGCCAGCTGCCGGGGGCGCGCGGGGTCACGCGCCAGAGGCGGGTGCCGTCGGCGGAGTAGCGGAGCACCTGAATTTCGCGGTTGTTCAGGACGTTGTAACCGTTGAGTTGGACGCGCCACGTGGTGCGCTGGCCGAAGAAATCCGTTTTGCCTGAGTAGCCGAGCAGCGTATCCACCTCGAGGATTTCGGGGCCGGAGAGAATCGCGCCATACTGGGGGCGGCCCAGCGCGGAAAGACCGGTGACCACGCGTTGCACGCGATTCTGGCTTTGCCAGCGGACGCCGCCGCCGACGAAGACGCCGCGCAGTTTGCCGGCACCGAGCGTATAGCGCGTGAACATGTTCGCCTTGTACGGGCGGTTGTTGAAGCCGAAGGCGCCGGCGTTGCGGACGTCGTCGATGGCGAGCTGCATGCGCTCGACGTGTTCGGCGACGTTGACGGGGCTGTTATTTTGATCGACGAGACCGGCGGGACTGCCGAAGCGCTCGAGGTAGGGGCGCACCGCGGCGAACCACGGGTCGAACTCGGAGAAAATATTGCCGCGTGTGAGCTTGGTGTAGGAAAACGCGCCGGTGAACGTCCACGCGCGCGTCGGGTTGAACTTCAGGTCGGCCTCGTAGCCGGTGGTGATATCATCGGAGAGGCCGTCGAGGAGTGCGCCGCCGTAGGTGCCGACGGTGCCGCCGCGGGATTTTTGATAGATGAATTTTTCGTTGGCCTCGGCCGGCGTGATGTAGGGACGACCGGTGGAGGGATTGAGCGAAGTCATCTGCGCGCTGATGATGCGGTCGTGATCGACGACGACGGAGCTCACGCGGTTCACGGGGTTGCCGGGATTCTCGCCCTTGAAGGTGGCGAGGCGGGCGTTGAAGCGGTTGTCGAAGAGACGGATCATCACACCGGTGTCGTAGCCCTTGCCCTGCACGGGACTCGGCACGTCGAAGTTGTTCGCGATGACGCGGCGGTTGGTCATGGCGGGAGCGACGTTCGTCGCCTGATTGGCGAAGAAGGAAAGCGCCGGGAGAGCGTGCCACACGACACCGGCGGTGTAGGTGTCGAAGGACTCGTCATTGATCGGCAGATACTGGTCGGTGAGGACGCCGTCGCCGGCGTAGCGCGTGCCGGAGGTGACGCGCGGATCGGTGGTGGCGAGGAGGGCGGCGACGCGGGTGAGCGTGGTGTAGTCGTCGCGGCGGAAGCCGAGAGAAGCGAAAACCTTCTTGTCGAAGAAGGCGCTTTGGGTCGCGAGGACGTAGGTCTTCGCCTCGGATTTGTTGCCGGAGACACTGCGATCGGTGAAGTCCTTTTTGTAGTCGATACCGTTGAGGCGGACGAGGCGGTCGTCGGCGAAGGAGCCGGCAAACCACGAGCGATAGTCGGTGCCGGGGGTGATATAGGTGCGGAGGTCGACGCGGTTGTTGGCGTTGCGGATATCGGGGTTGGCGATGGGGGCGTTCGTGCGCGTGTTGATCAGCACCTGGTTGCCCTGAAGCTGGGAGTTGGTGTTTTCGCTGCGCTCCCACAGCGCGAGGATCTTGTGGTCGCCGAATTTTTTCAGGTCGAGGTTGTAAAGGGCGGAGGCGCGCAGGGCCTCGTTGTGGTCGGTGTTGATCGTGCGGAGTGGGGCGCCATCAATGTAGTAGCGGCCGACGTAGGGATTGGGTTTCACACCGCCGGTGGCGTCGGGAATGTAGAGGTTTGGATCGGCGGAGAGCTGCGTATCGAGGCGGAACGCCGAGCCGGTCGCGGTCTCTTTTTGGTAGCTAAGATCGAGGAAGAGGTTTTTGCCGATGGGCTGCTCGATGCGCAGGAAGAGCCGGGCGACGTCGCTGGCGTTGGTGGTGTCGGGGCCGTAGCCGACGTGGTAGGGGGCGACGAGGTTCGATTGATACGGGCCGTTGCGCGCGGCTTGGTCGGGCGAGGTGGGCAGGAGCGTCTGAAATGTATCGCGGTAGATTGCCGGCTGCCAGCCGGGCACGACGCCGACGAGGGTGTTAAACTGCGCGGCGGTTTCGTAGAAGCTGGTGCTGGTGTAGAGATTCATGCCGCCGAGGGTGGCGTTGATCGTGTTGGCAAAGGTGTCGCCGGAATTGGTCACAATATAGTGGCGGTTGCCGGCGATGCGCTCGAGGCCGCGGGCGGCGGCGGCATTGACGTTGAGGGCGGCGGTGCCGCGGTTGTCGACGAGGCGCTGGGAATCGGGGAGCGTTTCCCAGAAGGAGACGTTGTCGGCCATGTTCTGCGGGACGGACCACATGCCGGCGAGGTTGGCCTTTTCGAAGGAGCCGACGATTTGGGTGCCGGCTTTCTTGAAAGGCACGACGCGGAGGGAGCCGGTGACGCGGTTGTCCTCGCGGTTGTCCCATTCGCGCCAGCTGTCTTTGCGCGCATGCACGCCGAGCAGGCGGAACGCGACGCGCTGGGGCACGAGCACAAAATTGGCGTCGACCGAGGCGCGGTAGTCCGCCCAGCGGCCGGCTTGGGCGGAGAATTTGTAGTGATTTTTGCGGAGCTCGGCCTGAAGTGTCGAGGTGTTGATCGAGCCGGCGGAATTCGCGACGCCGAAGAGGACGCTGTTTGGCCCCGAGGCGAAATCAAAGCGGCCGGTGTTGTAGGCATCGACGGGCATGCGCGAGCGGAAGAAATCGGTGAGGCTTGAGCCGGAGAGGCCGCGGTTGTTGATGCGGGTGTTTTGCAGGCCGGCGTCGACGTAGAACATCGTGGGGTCGGGCCGGTTTTGGTCGTAGTCGATGTTCGAGTTGACGCCGTATTCGAGCACCTCGGCGAGGGAGCTGGCGCCGAGGTCTTTGAGAAACGCCTCGGTGAAGACGGCGACGGTCGCGGCGGAATCCATCAGGCGGGTCTTGAACCGGCTGGCGGCGAGGGAATCGCCGGCGGCGTAGCCGACATCGCTGGCCGAGGTGACCGAAAATGGGCTGAGGACGATGGCGCCGGTTTCGTTGGCCGGAGCCGATGCGGAAGGGGAGGTAGAAGCGGAGGACGAGGCGGCTGCGACCGGGACGGTTTGCGCCGAGGCCGCGGCGAGGCCGCAGGACAGGAGCCCGAGGAGCATGGCGCGCCAAGAGGGAACCGTGCCGGGTGTCGTGGCGGACGAACGGCGGGCCGATGAAAGGCGCGCGGAAGCGGGACGGGGGCGGGCGACGGGAATAGCGGGGTAGGTCATGACGGGGTGGATTGAGGGTGAGAACTGGGGGGTGGGGTGGGGCGACAAACTGAGAGAGAGCGAGGGAACGCGAGGGAGAGCGAGTTAACGAAAACGGACTGGAATGAAACCCAGCCGTCCGGGGGGAAAACGGAACACCAAAATTCAGCTTCGGCGGGCGCACGGGTGCAAGCTTTGATTCCGATTAGCCGAATGCTGTTCCGATTAGCCGAACATCCGAATCACCGCTCGCGGCGAACAATGTTCGGCACTGCCGAACACTGTGGGCTTGTCGGAGCGCCTCGGCTGACGCTGAGTGTCGCGGCCGGTTGGCCTCTCCGTCTTAAATAAACCATCCATGATCCAGTCTGTTGAAAAAGCTCTCCGTCTGCTGCAAGCGCTCGATCTGCACGGCGAGTGGAGTGGGGTCCGCGATCTTGCGCGGCAGCTCAAACTGTCGCCGCCCACGACGCACAACCTGCTCAAGACGCTCGTGGCGGCGGGGTTCGCGGAGACTAATCCCGCGACGCGCCAATACCGGCTCGGGCTCGCGGCGATCCGGCTGGGCGGCGGCTCCGATCCGCTCACGACGCTGCGGCAGTTTGCGCGGCCGTTCATCGAGGAATTTTCCGCGGAGTTTGACGAAACCATCGTCGTCGCCACCTGGCAGGGAGGGCAAGCGGTGGTGGTGGATTGGATTCAGGCGGGGCATCCGCTTGCGGTGACGCATAACCACGGCGTGCTTGACCGACCGCTCGTGTTTGCTTCGGGCCGGGTGTTGTTGGCCCACCAGAGTCGCGAGGAGCAGCTGCGGCACGCGAAGGCGAAGGAGCTGGCGGGCCTCGGGGCCGGTGCGCCGCGCACGGCAGCGGAGCTGTTGGCGATGCTCGGAAAAATCGTGACCGAGGGTTACGCGCTCACGGAGAATGTGGCGAACAGCGGCGTGATCGCGCTCGGCGCGCCGGTGTTCGACGCGAGTGGGCGGCTGCTGCTGGCGATCGGATGCAGTGCACCGATCTCGCGCACGACGCGGGTGCAATTGGCCCAGGTGCGGGCGCGGTTGCTCGCGTTGACAGCGGCGATGACGAAGCGGCTACGCGCGCGGGAGTCGGTGAGAGCGGTGAAGTGAGCGGTCGGCGAAGTGAGTGGCGGGCGGCGAAGTGAGTGGCGTGCGATTTCAGCCGACCGGCGGGCCTCCGTGGTGGGCCTGGTGCGCGGCGTAGGCAGCGGTGTCGGCGAGCATGGCGTCGATCGTCGCGACGAGGGGATCGAGGCGTACGAGGCCGGAGAAGACGGCTTTGTCACCGATGGCGCTGGTGAGGACAAAGGCGGGTCGCTGGCTGATTTGGTGCGCGAAAAATTCGGCGGTGCTGGCGTCGACGCGGGCGCGGACGGAGGCGGACGCGGCGGCGGCGCGGAGTTTTTTGGCGGGGAGTTTTTTACCGCCGGCGGAGGAAGCGACGGCGACGGCTGTGGCAAGATCGCCGATTTTTTGACCTTCACGCACGCCGGCGTGGGCGAGGGCGAGACGGATTTCGTCGCCGTCGAAACCGAAATCGCGGGCGGCCTCGGCGACGAGGTTGGGGGCTTCGTAGTGACCACCGCGTTGGGCCTCGAACCAGCCGGAGTTGAGCATGAACGGGGAGCGCATGACGGTACCGCCGCTGCGTTGGTAGAACCAATCGGTCTGGGCGCGGGACGTCGGGAAATCGGCCGGATTCATCAGCGCGATCCGCCATTCGCAGGTCACGCCGAGCGCGGCGTAGCGGCGGCGTAGTTCGGACCAAGTGGGCTCGGCCCAAGTGCACCAAGAGGAGAGGACTTCGAGGTAGTAGGTAAGTTTCATGCGCGAGGAGCGCAGTGCGCGCGGCGCGGGGCGGCAATGCGCCAGCGGAAACGCCGCGAGACAGGTCCGCACGAAAGGTGCGCGGAGGTGTGTCCGGCGCACTTGCTGAGCGACCGCAGCGGTCGGTCCCGATGGCGTCCGGGCTCCCTCGATGGCGCGGTATTGTTTCCTGTTTTTCCTGAGCCTGGCGGCGGCGCTCGCAGCTACGGCGGCACGCGCGCCGGCGCTTCAGGCCACGGCGTGTCCGCGGACTTGGGCGATCAGCGCCACCAATTCATCGACCTGAGCGGCGTCGAAAATGCCCTCGGGGCCCTGTGGATTCAAATCGGTGAAGGGCGATTCGTAGAGCAACGCCGGTGCCATCGCGCCATGGGCGGTGAGGTGATCGACGATGAGATTCACGAACTCGATTTGGTTCGCGCTCAATGTTTTTCCCGCCGTGAACGCGCCAAAGGCCTGCTTGGCCACCTCGCGGTCGAGGCCGATGAGCGAGCGCACGAAGAGCCCGAGGCTTTCGTTTTCCGCTATCGCCCGTTCGAGATGCTCGGGTTGGGCGACGCCGCTGGCGGCGAGCACGCGCTCCAACTCCTGTAAATCGAGCGCCGTGAGCGGTTGATTGAGGCGCAGCTTTTGGATCGCGAGCTGGTCCAGGTGTTCGCGGAGAAAGGCGCGCGCCTTGTCGCGAAATTTCTCGAAGCTGTCCGCCGTCGTGAACTCCGCGAGTTCGACCGCCGTCTCGCCGCCCAGCACGTCTTCGAAATCGGTGTAGATCGGTTTGCGCTGCTGGCGGTCGATCAGCTTTACGAGCGAGCGGAGGCGTTGGCGCGTCCGCTCCAGCATGGGGACGGTGATGTCGCGCCACCATTCGTCGGTCTGGATTTCCTGAAGGTGCCGGAGCTGGAGCTGCACCATGGGGATGCTGGCTTTCTCTTCCAGGAGGCCGGCGATGGCGATGACCTGGCGACTGAGCCGTTCGAAGCTCGGCTCGGAGCGCAGCACCGCGAGCTGGAGATTCAGGAGCAGGAGATCGAAACGCTTCGCCTCTTCGTCTTCGGTGTCCAGCTCGTGGGGCAGGCCGGCGACGTCGCGCGCGAGCGTGCTCCTCGCTTCGGCGTCGAGGGTGGTCCACGCGGCAGCTTGCGCGTAGTGCTCCACGACCCGGCGCTGGGGGCGGACGACAAAGTTGTGCACGTTCATCGCGGCGACTTCCGTGTGGAGGAGCGCACGCAGTTCGCGGCCCAGTTCGATCACGTCGGGAGCGCTCTGCTCGACCCGGCCGGGCTCGGTCTGGTCCAGTTCACCGATGATTTCCAGCCGCGCTTTGAAGAGGCGCTTGCCGAGCGATTCGCCCAGGGCGCCCTCGGTCGTCTCGGGGTTCTGGCTGAAGAATTCCAAGTTCTGGCAGTAGTCGAAGAGGGTGAAAAATTCCTTGTCCTTGCCCGGCCCAAACAGATCCCGGCTGAGGCGCGTGCCGCGGCCGACCATCTGCCAAAATTTCGTCTTCGAGCGCACGAGTTTGAAGAAAACGAGGTTCACGACCTCGGGCACGTCGATGCCGGTGTCGAGCATGTCCACGGAGATGGCGATATGGGGCGCCTTGGCGGCCACCGAGAACTCGTCGATCAGCGACTGCGCGTAGGGCAGGTCGCAATGCACCACGCGCGCGAACGCGCCCTTCAGGTGTGGGTAGTTTACGTCGAAACGCTCCGCGATGAACTCCGCGTGTTTTTGGTTTTTTGCGAAGACGATGGTTTTTCCGAGGCGGTCGCCGCCCGCGACTTTCTGGCCGCGCGTCATGAGGTGGGCGAGGACCTTGTCCACGGTGTCTTGGTTGAAGAACCACTTGTTCACCGCCTCCGATTCGACGCGCTGCGGGGTGTCGCCCTCCTCGTCCCACTCGAGCTCGTCCCACTTTTCTTTTTCTTCCGCGGGGAGATCGTCGTAGGCGATGCCTTCGCGTTGGAATTTCAGCGGCACCGACACGGCCTTCGCGGGCACGAGAAACTTGTCGGCCACGGCGTCCTTCAGCTCGTAGGCATCGGTGGGCACGCCTTTTTCCAGGTCGAAGAGGCCGTAGGTGTCTCGATCAATCTCGTCGCGGGGCGTCGCCGTGAGACCGACGAGGAGCGAATCGAAGTAGCGGAAGATCGCGCCGTATTTTTGGTAAACCGAGCGGTGCGCCTCATCGATGATGATGAGGTCGAAGTGCCCGGGGCCGAAGCGGCGTTGGCCGTCGGCCGTCTCTTCGATCAGGCCCATCATCGTCGGATAGGTGGAGACCATCACGCGGCCCTCGGTGGTCTTTTCCGTGACGAGATTCACGGGCGAGGAGCCGGGCAGATATTTTTTGAAGGCGTTGACGGCTTGGTTCACCAGCGCCTTGCGGTCGGCGAGGAAGAGGGCGCGCTTCACCCAGTTGCAGCGCATGAGGAGGTCGCAGAGCGCGATCACGGTGCGGGTCTTGCCGGCACCGGTGGCCATCACGAGCAGCACTTTCCGGTCGTGATCGATTTCAAACGCCTCGCCGATGCGCCGGAGGCTGCGGAGCTGGAAGTAGCGCTCGACAATTTTTTCGTCGATGGCCGCTTGGGCCAGCGAGGTCCGGCTCTGGCGGCGTTGGATCATCAGCTCCAGTTCGTCCTTTTTGTAGAAGCCCTGCACCGGGCGCGGCGGGTAGTTCGCATCGTCCCACAGCCAGTGCTCGTAGCCGTTGGAGTAGAAAATCACCGGTCGCCGGCCGAACTGTTTTTCGAGGCAATCGGCGTAAAGTTTCGCCTGCTGCTGGCCGATCTGGGCGCTCTTCCGCGTGCGCTTCGCCTCGACGATGGCGAGGGGCAGGCCGTCGTCGCCCCAGAGCACGTAGTCCACGTATCCCTTGCCCGGCACGTTGGGCATGCCGGTGACTTCATACTCGCGGTCGCGTTTTTCCGCGAGTGGCCAGCCGGCTTCCTTCAGCAAGAGGTCGATAAACGCGTCGCGCGTCTCCGCTTCCGAGTAGTCGTGCGCGTCCGGCGTGGCGGCGTTCTGTTTTTTGATCGCGGCGATTTCCTGCCGCGCCTGCGCGAGTTGCGCGCTGAGTTCCGCCTTGTCGGCAAACAGCGCGGAGAGCTTCGTGTCTTGCTCCGCGAGCTGCGCGGCGAGCTTGAGTAACTGCGCCGGCGTCTGCGGCGCGACCGGCGCGACCTTGGGCAAAAAGTCGGGTTGAAACGCCAACCCGTCCGCCGGCTTTGCGCCGCGCGCGTAGGTGCGCGCGAGCCAGAACGAGACGTGGAACAGCTCGCGCACGGCGGTGAGCGCGTCGAATTGCGTGATCGGTCGGTGGCTGTGCACGGCCTGATTGCCGAGCCGCGTGATGATCACGGCCTTGTTGAACACCGCCGGGCCGGCGGACGTCTTGAACGTGGGCTCGTGGATGAGTGCGCTGAGATTGTCCTGATACGGGAGCTTGAGGGTGGCGTCGTTTTGGTAGAGCCAGCTCACCGCGAGCTCCAGCGCCCGCCGCGCGTAGAAGCAGGCGGTGCGTGCGTCGATCAGCGCGTAGGTCTCGGCCTTGGTCGCGGCCGCGTGTAAGGCGGGCCACTCGGCGGGGAGGAAGGCGAAGTTGCTCATGCCCGGTTCAGACAGCAGGAAACCATCGCTGCAGGGTGGCGCGCAATCGGCCGAAGGCAGGGTCGCTACATCGGCGGAGGCTCAACTTACCGGCCAGCTCTTCATACAAGGCGGATGATCGAGGCAGGCGCAGTTCACGCAAGACGGCTTCGAGCGCTTCCTTTGGCCGATCAGGCTTTTCGTGTTCGCCGAGAGCGTAGCCTCGCCCTCGCAGCCAATCGCGGATGGAGGCGGGGTGGTTCCACGAGAGTGCGGTTTTCAAGGCGTTCTCCGCGCCCCACAGCCAAACGTCCAGCTCCGGTTCGATGACCAAGGCTTGGCCGTTGGCCCCCCATTTGGGAACCAAGCGTTGGGTGAGTTCCGCCTCTACGTTCCCGGCGGGGCTGGCTGCACCGCAGCCCTCGTAGTCCAAGACGATCATTCCGTGGTTGGCGGCGCTGCGTTTCAATGCGAGCAGTTCTGCCCCGCTCTTGCGCACGCCGCCGTCCCGTCCCGGATGCACGAAAAATTCCACGATGATCGGACGAATGCCGAGGGCCTCGGGCCGGTTCAGCGCCCCGCGCAGGGCGAAGTGCATATTCTTGTCCGCCACGACGAGGATCAGGTCTTTCATGGCTCCCTCAGCTCAAGATACCCGAGGCGAACAACACTCCGAGATCGGGCTCGCCCTCCCGCCAATCGCGCAAAGCGGGGTGCTTGTCCCCCGCCACGATGTCCGTGGCGCCTTCCCCATCCTTGGCGAAACACAGGATTTGCGCGGGCTCCAAAAGATTCAGGGCGACGGGACTATGGGTCGCGATCAACACTTGGCCGCCGTAGATCGAAGAGAGCGACTGAAGGACTGTTTCCAGCGCCCGGGGATGCACTCCGTTTTCGGGCTCCTCGATCAGGAAGGTGCCGTCGATGCCCGGCAAGTAGGCGGGAATGGTCAGGGCCAGCAGTCGCAAGGTGCCGTCGGAAGCCAACCACGATGGCACCGCCGCGCCATTCGCATAGTGGATGACGAGGTAACTGTGCCGGTCTTCTGGCCGCTCCACCGTCACGACATCCTTGATATCGGGCAATGCCGTGCGCACATGATTCAGCCATGCGGCGAAACGCCCTTTGTCCTTTCGCAGTTCCGCCACGACCCAAGGGAGATTGGAACCGTCGGTGCGGAAGCGTCGATGCAACCCCGGCGGACTGGGCTTTTGGATGATCTGGCTGTTGAGGACAAAGGGCTGGACCCCTTCTTCAAGATACGTCCGAAACCATGAACTGACCGGAAAGCTGTCGGAGTCTGCCGGTAAATTGGCCAGGGCTGAGCGCGCCCGTCCCAGTTTGAACGAAGGATTGTAGGTCTTCCGCTTGCCCTCGTTGTAATAATTGTCGTTGCCGCCCGGAGCTTTCTTCACGGCAACTTTACGCGCACGCCCCGCATGGCTGATCAGATCGGGGATGGAGGGTTGCGGGGACGGAAACAGCTCCACCTGACGATTTTTGGCGGGAGGCGTGTGCTTGGCCAACCAAAGGATTTCATGGTTAATGCCGACCTCCCCATTGACGACACCGACCTCCAGTTCGTAGCGCACCCGGTCAAACCGGGTGAGCGTCTCGGACATCGCTGCACGCACCGCCGCCGGAATTTCCGCCTCCACTGCGAGTTGAAAAGCGGCGCCCGTCCCCATCCAGGTCAGTTGCTCAAAATTCGCGCTCCGTCCCTGCACGACCGGAATAATCTCGCCCCGCCGACGCATGAGATCGCTCAAGAAACCGACCACATCGAGGAAGGTGGTTTTGCCACTGGCATTCGGTCCGACCAAGGCTTGGAAGGCACTAAGTTCCTGATCGACCGCTTTCAGGCTGCGATAACCGCTGGTCTGGATTCGCGTGAACATTGCGGAAACGGAGACAGGTCTGCGGAAAACTACAACTCCCCGCGGAAGGCGCGGTGTTGGAGGGTGGCGAAGAGCG
>CAMBVX010000179.1 GCA_945871085.1 Opitutus sp. GAS368
CCCTTTGCCGCCCACCTCGTAGCCGAGGGTCGTCTCGTTGCCCTGCACGCGGCCGGTGCGCGCATCGACGCGCGACGAGGGCTCAAACGCCGTGCTCGTGTTGGCGAAGACCAAGATCTTGCCCGGCACCGCCACGTAGTTGGCCCCGAGGTGCCCCGTGTATTCGCCGACCCGGTCGCTCACGCGCGGCAGCAGAGCGCCCGGTTTACGGTCGGTCACGTCGATCGTCACAAAATCGCGCCTCAACCCGGCGGTCATCACGAGCCGGCCTTCCATGAACGCCGCGCATTCGCTCACAAAAACGCCGGTGTAGCGATTCGCCTCGGTGCAGTTCGTGATGAAACGGAAGAAACGTGCCGGCTCATAATCGGGCCGGAACTTGTAGGTCGCGCCGTAGCGGTAGGAGTTGAGCGTGGTATTGGCGCCGCTGTTGCGCAGGCCGGTGAGCTCGCTCCTTTGGCTCGCTCTAGTCTGGCGAGGCCCGCCGCCGCGGCGCGATCAGTTCGGGGTCTTGTCGGCCTTGGGCACATACCATTCTCCACGCAGCCAATCGGTGACGAGACCGATTTCTGCGGCCGTGAGAATTTTGTCAGGGCCATAGGCGGGCATGCGGTCGTTGCGCTCGCCGTAGAAACGCGCGTGCGAGGGGTCCGAGATAAACGCGAGCAGCCACTCGCGCGAGCCGTAGCCGGTGAGGTCCGGGGCGCTGGGATCGTCGGTGCCCGCCGCATGGAATTTGTGGCAATCGGTGCAATTCATCGCGGTGCTCGAGACGAGCTTGCGGCCCTCGGTGATCACGACGGCATCGCGGGTGTCGGCGGCAGACTGCGCCTTGAGGCCGGCTTCGGCGGAGAGGCCGATGATGAGTTTTTGGAGCTGCGCTTTCTGCGCGGCGTCGAATTCGGCGATATCTTCCTTCACGAACTTCACCATTTTTCCGGTCTTCTGTTTGGAGCCACCGAAATAATGTAGGCTGTCGACGCGGGCCGGATCGAGCAGGCCGGCGATCCATTCGCGGCTCGCAAAACCCTTCAGGTCGGAAGCGGAGATCTTGTCCTTGGGCTGGCTGCCGAGTCCGTCGTGGCCGTCGTAGCGGTGACAGCTTGCGCAGTTTTTGGCGAAGAGCTTGGGGCCCTGCGTGAGTGCGTCGTTGCGCAGGAGGGTGACGGCGCCGGCGGTGGGGATGCCGTCGGGCGATTGGGCGAGCACGATCACGCGCGCGGCGTCGCGCTCGGCGGATTGGACGGCGAGAATAAACTCGGGGCTGGCGGCGTCTTCGGTCCGGGCGAGGTAGGTCAGGAGGCCGACGCCGGCGAGCATGGCCCAAAGGAAACCAAGGTTGAAGCGGTGGCCGAGTTTCCAATTGCCGACGAAAGGCATGGCGACGAGCACGCCCATGAGCAGCGCAGGGATGACGATCGCGCCCCAGATTTCCGTGCCGCCGGGAAAATATTTCAGCAGCTGGAAGAGGAAGAGAAAATACCACTCGGGCCGCGCGGCGGAGAATTGTTCGGAGGCATCGGCCGGTGCGCCGAGCTCGGCGCCGCGGTAGCGGATGATGAAGAAGACGACGACGAGGAGCACGGCGAGGCAGGCGACGGCGTCGCGCAGCACTTGGTCGGGCCAGAAGGCGGCGTCGGGCCGGCGGCGGGGCTCCTTGGGCGTGAGCCCGTGGCGACGAAACAGATAAATATGCGCGACGATGAAGGCGATGATCGCACCGGGGATGATGCCCGCGTGCAGGGCGAAGAAGCGCGTGAGGGTGTGGTGGCCGTAGTCGCTGCCGCCGACGACCAGTTTTTGGAGTTCGGGCCCGATGAACGGCGTGATGGCGGCGATGCTCGTCGCGACCTTGGTGGCCCAGAATCCCTTTTGATCCCACGGGAGCAGATAGCCAGTGAGCGAGAGCGCGAGCACGAGGAGCAGCAAGATGACGCCGCTCCAGAAATTGATTTCGCGCGGGGCTTTGTAGGCGCCGTCGATCACCACCTGCATGAGGTGAAACACGAGGAGCACGGTCATCGCCTGCGCGGTGTAGTGGTGGAGGCCGCGGAGGAACCAGCCGCCCCACATCTCGTGTTGGATATAGTAAACGCTCTCCCACGCCGTCTGCGAACCGGCGCTGTAGGCGACCCAGAGGGCGAGGCCGGTGATGACTTGGATGCTAAAACAAAACGCGAGGGTGCTCCCCCAGACGTAACGCCACCGCGCGCCGCCGGGGACGTTTTCGTAGAGGGTCTCGTGGATGAGTTTTTTGTAGCCGGTGCGTTGGTCCGCCCAGTCGAAGAAGGCTTTCATGGGCGGAGGGTCAGACGGGGATCTTATCGTGGGTACCGGCGCGGAAATTTTGGAACTTCACCCAGACTTCGGTGCCGTTGCGGATTTCCACGACCAGATCGTCCAAGCCGCGCGGGCTGGGGCTTTTGGGGTCCTGCACTTGGCCATCGAGGGCGAAACTGCTGTTGTGGCAGGGGCAGAAGAAATGATTTTTCGCGCCGCGATAGTCGACGAAGCAGCCGGCATGAGGGCAGACGACGTTGAGGGCGCGGACCTTGTCGCCGACGCGCTGGAGATAGACGGCGCCGATGGGAACGTTGGGCGAGCGGTTCCATGCGTCGATGCGGGTGGCGAGGACAGAAAATTTTCGCGGCTCGCCGTTTTCCGGGAGGGCGTTGAGGGAGGCGACGAGGACGGCGCCGCCGCTGTCAGATTTGCGGCGCAACGGATCGAGGAAAACAAACAAGCCGGCGATGGGGGCCGTGATGGCGAGCGCGCCACCGATGACGATGGCGGCGGCTTTGGTGAGGAAACTCCGCCGGTCGTCGGGAGGCGTGGGCGGTGGGCAGTGGGGACAATCGTGGGAGGCCATGCGGGTAAAAAAATAGCCGGAGTCGGCTGCTGCGGGTCATGACGAAATAGTAAGGGAACCGTTACAATCGAAAACCGCGCGCACGCTTGTGCGCGGGGATGGCATGGTCACGTGCGTTGGGCGCGGGGTGGCGAGGGATGAACCCAAAGGGAGTTTATCCACTCGCGAGTGCGTCGCGCACGAGGGCGGCGATCGGGGGCGGGAGGTCGAGGGCGAGGGCGGCTTGTTGCGCGGCGGGGCTGAGTTTCCGCCAGGTCTTGCGGAGAATATCGACGAACTTTTCGCGCGGGTAGTCGGCGTGTTGGGCGGCGAAGGCGCTGATCTCGTTTTCCAAAAACACGAGCACGGCGGCGTCTTCGAGGGCTTGCGTGCCGGGGTTGGTTTTTAGGCCGGTTTTCGAAACCCAGGTGGCGACATCGTCGGCTTCGTCGGTGGGCACGCCGGCTTCGAGCAGGAGGGCGCGGGCGCGGTCGGCCTGTTTGACATAGAGCGAGCGGCGCCAGGTGAGGTAACCCACTTTGCCCTCGGGAAACGTGGCGCGCGGGGTGAGCCAACGTTCGAGATGTTGGCTGCGCGCGGCGAGGCGGAGGGCGGGGGCGGCGTCGGGCACGAGGCGGGCGACCCACGCTTCGACGCGTTCGCCGTAGACGAGCTCAGCGGCGCGGCCGTCGGGGGTGCGGGCGGGATCGGCGGCGTGTGCGGTATCGATGAGTTGGCGGGCTCGAGCGTAGGCGTCCATACGAGAGGCGCAGTCGAAACGGTTGCACGATGGGCGGCAAGCGGCGTGTCGGTGCCGCCCAAGCGCGGCGACAGGAATGTCGCCGGTCCAACGGCCGCGCAACATTGGCGGCGACCGCGACTCGGTGGCTGCGCCCGATGAGTGGGCGCGGAACGTGTCATACGCGAAAATTCACAATATCTGCGTATCCGCCTTGGCGGGGCCTGTGATAGTCTGGCGCATGGACTGGCTGATAGTTCTCTTTTCACACGAGTCGGTGGCGCGCACGGTCGTGCTGCTGGGCGTGGCGGGCGCGGCGGGCATCGCGTTGGGCAAGGTGCGGATCTATGGCGTGAGCCTGGGGATCGCGGGCGTTTTATTTGTGGGGCTGCTCTTGGGGCACCTGAAGCTGACGTTTCATCAGGACGTGCTGGAATTTGTGCGGGAGTTTGGGTTGATCCTGTTCGTCTACACGCTGGGGTTGCAGATTGGGCCGGGTTTCTTCGCGTCGTTGCGCGCGCGCGGCCTGAGTCTGAACGCGTTCGCGGCGGCCGTTGTGGGCTTGGGTGCGCTGGTGGCGGCAGCCTTCATCGGGTTGGGCTGGGTGAGTCTCCCGGCCGGGGTTGGTCTGCTTTCCGGGGCGACGACGAACACGCCGAGCCTGGCGGCGGCGCAGCAGGCGTTGAAGCAGGTGGGGGCGCCAAACGACGCCGCGGTGGTGCAGGGCCTGGCCTATGCGGTCGCGTATCCTTTCGGGATTTTGGGCATCATTTTGACGATGCTGTTGGTGAAGAAAGTTTTTCGGGTGGATGTGAAGGCCGAGGTCGCTGCGGCTGAAACGGCGCATACCCCGGTTGTGCGAAAACCGGCGACGCGGAATTTCGAGGTGCGCAATCCGAATCTGGTCGGGCGCATGCTCGGTCGAGTGCCCGGGTTGGCCGCCTCGGGTGTCGTGGTCTCACGTTTTTCGCGCGGCGGTGTGGTGGCGGTGGCGCAGCCGGATACGGCTTTGCAGCTCGGCGATATTTTGTACGCGGTGGGGCCGGAAGAAGGCCTCGATGAATTGCGCGTAGTGGTCGGCGCGGAGGCCGTCGTGGACCTCACGTCAGTGCCCGGGAACGTTACGAACCGGCGATTGATCGTGACGAAGAGCGGCCTGTTGGGTCAGCCGATCGCGGAAATGGTGGCGTTTGCCCAGCATCACGTGGTCGTGACGCGGGTCACGCGCAACGGGCTCGAGTTTACGCCGACGCCCAATTTCCGACTCCAATTTGGCGACATTTTAATGGTGGTGGGCGAAGCTCCGCAGATCGATGCGGTGGCGGCGGTCGTGGGGAATTCGCCGAAAGCGTTGGAGTCGCCGCAGCCGATTCCGTTCTTCATCGGCATTGCGCTCGGAGTGATCGTGGGCTCGATCCCGCTGGCGTTGCCGGGTCTGCCGGCGGCCGTGAAGCTCGGGCTCGCGGGCGGGCCGTTGGTCGTCGCGATTTTGCTCTCGCGGCTGGCCAACACGGGACCGTTGGTGTGGCACATGCCGCCGACGGCGAACCTGATGTTGCGCGAGGTGGGCATCACGCTGTTTCTCGCGGCGGTGGGCATCAAGTCGGGGGAAAAATTTGTGAGTGTGCTGACGTCAGGCGAAGGCTGGCGCTGGCTGTGGTTCGGGGCGGCGATCACGGCGATTCCGTTGCTGCTCGTCGGGTTGGTGGCGCGGGCGTGGCGGAAATTAAACTACGCGGAATTGTGCGGGTTGTTGGCTGGGAGCATGACCGATCCGCCCGCGCTGGCGTTTGCGCAACAAACCACGGCGAGTGACGCGCCGGCGGTGGCGTATGCGACGGTCTATCCTTTGGTCATGCTGCTCCGCGTTTTTTCCGGCCAGCTGATCGTCTTTCTTTTCTACCGGGCGGCGGGCGGGTGAGTGCCGGCCGATTTTCGCGGAGCGCGGGGCGGACGGATAGCGTATCACCAAACCCAGGTCGCGCCGAAGCTGGCGAGCCAGCGGGTCTAGGTCCGGCCGGCGGTGGCGGTGATCCCATGGGTGGCGAGAAACGGTGCGTTCGTAGCGAATGACTGCGGTCTTGCGCGCGTGGGCGGTCGCACCTCTAGTTTTTTGGCGCAGTGCTTGCTCGCCATCCGACCAAATCCTGCTCCCTGCACATCACCCTCGCCCATGAACCCGTCGATTCTCTTCACCACGTTGCGCGCCTCTTCCGTTGTGGCCACGAGCTTATTCGCGGTCTTCGCCGCCACGGCTCAGGCGCAAACCGCTCCGGCGGCGAGATCCGCCAAGACAGCCGAACCCGCCGTCGCGCCGTCGCCCACCGCGCCGGTGGTCGAGCTTTCGCCGTTTGAAGTCCGCGCCGAGGACGACTCCGGTTACCAAGCCGGCAACACCACGAGCGGTTCGCGCCTCAACTCCCGGCTCAAGGACACGCCCGCCGCCGTCTCCGCGTTCACGCCCGAGTTTCTCGCCGACATCGCCGCGACCAATCTCGAGGAGATGCTCGCGCACGCGACCAACATCGAGGTCGACGTCGAGGACTCCAACGCGGGCTTCAACAATCCCTCCGGCCGCGGGGCCGACGGCAACGATTTCAATTTCCGGATGCGCGGCTCGCCCGCCGGTGCCTCGCGCGATTTCGTCGAGTCGAGCGTCCCCGTCGATCTCTACAACGTCGAGCGCGCTGAGGTTGCGAGTGGACCCAACTCCATCCTTTTCGGCCTCGGCCAGGCTGGCGGCCTCGTCTCCCTCAGCGGCAAGAAGGCCAACCTCTCGCGCAACCGCACCACGCTCAAGTCTCTGTTTGGCTCGTGGAGCTACACGCGTTACGAGGCCGACTACAATCGCGTGCTCATCCCGAAGAAACTTTCGGTGCGCCTGCTCGGCCTCTATCAGAATTCCCAGGGCTGGCGCCACTGGGACTTTAACGACCAGGCGCGCTGGACCGTCGCGGCGGCGTATCAGCCGTTCAAGTCCACCACTGTCCACGTCTCCTACGAGAAGGGGCGCATGGACAACAACCTCACCGTCGGCTGGAACGGCCAAGACCAAATCACCGCGTGGCAGGACGCCGGCCAGCCGCTCACCGACGGCACCGTGGCGCTCCCCGGCCTCAACCGCTTCAGCGCCACCAACCAGCGCTTCACCTTCGCCGACCAGAACCGCACGGTCTACAACTACCGCGGGGAGTTCCAGTCGGTGAACCGTTATGGGGTCGAGACGCTGCTGCCGCCGTCCGTCTCGCCTTATGGCTACGATCTCACGGGCCCGGGCGGCACGCGTCATCAGACCTTCGATACCCGGCAGATGACCGTGCAACAGCGCCTCCCGTTGAGCCTCGTCGCCGAGCTCGCCTATTTCCGCAATACCACCGACGTCGAGGCCCACGGCATGGCGATCGCCGGCGCCAACCTCCGCGCCGATCCCAATCCCACGCTGCCGCGCCCCGACGGCGCCACCGGCACGATCCCGAATCCTTTCGTCGGCCGCCTCTACTTCGAATCCGTGTGGTTCAAGGACCGCATCAAGACCACCAACGAAATCTTTCGCCTCAGCGTCGCTGGCGATTTCGGCCAGTCCCGCCGCTGGTTTGGCCGCCACCGCGTCGCCGTGCTCGCCGAGGCCTCGACGCAGGATCGCCTCCGCCGTTGGCGCGACGAGATCCTCGTGGACGAGCGGAACATCCCGATCGTCAATGCCACAACAGCCGAGAACGCGCAGAATCAACTCACGCGCCGCAATTACATCACCGACGGCGACTATACCACCTACTACGGTGCCGACCCCACGTTGCCTGTCGCGCCCTTCGTTTATAACGGCCGCACCTACACGAGCGCCTATGCCTCCCGCGCGCGGGCGAACACGCAAACGGTGAAGGACATTACGAGCTTCATGTTCGCCGCGCAGAGTTTCTTTCTGAAAGACCGCCTCGTCACGACGGTCGGCGCCCGCCGCGACACCATCAAGTTCAAGAACGCGCAGGAGGAGCGCGTCACCGATCCCAATGACCCGCGCGTGACCTCGAAGCTCATCGCCGCCGGCGAGTGGTATTTTGACGGGAACCACGTGCGCCACCGCTACGAGCCCACGACGTTTACAGCCGGCGGCGTGCTCCACGCGACCAAGCGCCTCTCTCTCTTCTACAATATGTCGCGCAACAACGGCCAGCCACGCTTCGACCGCACGGTGCTCCCGAACGGTGAGGTGCCCAAGCCCACCGAAGGCCGCGGTCGCGACTTCGGCGTGATGTTCGATGTGCTCGGCGACGACCGCCTCTTCATCCGCACCACGTGGTTCGAGACGCAGCAGCTCAACGACTCGCCGATTCTCCCCGGGAGCAACGCGCTCGGCGTGGACAACCTCACGACGATGCTCACGCAGCTGCGCAATGTCGGAAAAATCTCGCAGGCCGACTACGACCGCCAGGCCGTGACGTGGACCTCCGCCTCCATCGACATTTTCACCAAGGGCCTCGAAGTCGAGGTGGTGGCCAACCCCACGAAGAGCCTCACGCTCCGCACCAGTTACTCGCACTCGGAGCGCCGCCGGGAGAATTTTTTTACCGAGGTCTTCGACTTTTTCGGCACGCGCGTGCCGCAGTGGCGCGCGCTGTTGAAGGATAATCCCACGGAACTCGCCGTGTTTGAAACTGCGGTGAGCGAACTGTACAGCGAACTGGATTTTCAAGTGGACCGGCAGAATTCCCCCTTCGGATCGCGCCCGCACAAGCTTAACGGCACCGCCCGCTATGCCTTCCGCGAAGGCGCGCTGCGCGGCGCGTTCATCGGCGGTTCCGTGCGCTTCAACGGGAAAAATTTTATGAGCTGGGACAAGGCGACCGGCCAGATCTACTGGGGGAACGAGTCGCTGCTCGGCGATGCGTTCGCCGGCTATCGTTTCCGTCTGCCGTGGGTGAAGGTCCCCGCGACCGTGCAGCTCAACGTGAAGAACGTCGGCAATCACTACCTCGCGAACGTCGGCCGCTACAACGACAACTACACGGGCGTCCGCCGCGTGTATCTGAACGAGCCGCGCAGCTTCCGTCTGACGACCACGTTGGATTTTTGAGCGGAACCCCGCGCCGTCGCACTGAATGAATCCGACGATTCCCGCCAACTGCCTGCGTTGCGGAGTGTGCTGTTTTTCCGAATCGGCGGAGTATGTCTGGGTCCGCGGTGACGATTGGTCGCGCCTGGGCGACGACGCGGACCACCTCGCGCACTTCATCGGCCACCGCGCGTTTATGCGGATGCGGGACGGACATTGCGCGGCGCTCGATGTGCGGGTCACGGCAGACGGAGCGAAGGAGTTTTTTTGCACGATCTACGAGCGCCGACCGGAAATCTGCCGCGACCTCGGCCGCGGCTCGCCGGAGTGCGAAGCGGAGCTCGAGCTGAAAGGTTCGAAGTCGGCGTGACGCGGGCGGAAGGGCCGGAGCGCCGCGTGATGGCGTTGGCCGGCGCGGTCGGCAGGCCGACGCAGGGCAGGCTTGGGGCCGGCTCAAGTTGTCACTTAATAAGTGACAAATGGGGAAGCGCTCGCTGAACAAAACGCGGTATATTCGGAGAACCAGTTTGTCACTTAATAAGTGACAAACATTCGGCGTGATTTCCCCTGGCGTTTTCCACGCTCGCCAGAGAGGACGGGCGGGCTACGTTTCCCCGCCAAGGCGTGGCGTATCGACCAGAGCGTTATCCGGGGTGAAATCGACAATCGCACGCGCGACCGCGTGACGGGGCGCATCTGGTTCGAAGGGCTGACGGAGCCGGTGGAACTTGTGTTAACCGGCAATGCGTGGCGCGACCTCGCGGGACGGCGGTTGGAATTTGTGAATCCGGTGGCGGTGAAGAAGCCGCTGTCAGCGGAAGACATTGCCGGGTTCGCAAGGCGGCAGACAGGCACGATTGGCGACTGCACGGCGTCGCGCAAAGTGAAGGTGCCGGAGGTGACGATGGACGAGTTGATGGAGCTGTATAAGCAGCGGAAACCGTTTCCCTGGCACTGGGGCAACAGCCTTTATCTTGAGTGGTTCAGCGAGACGAACGGGCGGGTGGTGATCGAGTCGGCGAGTTTTTTGCTCACGGTCTCGCCGGACATTGCGTGGGACCTGACGGCCGAAGAGGAAGCGGCGCAGCAACGCCAGAATGCCGGCGCGATGGGCGGATTCATGCAGCAGCTCGGCGAGGCGGTGGCGAGCGAGGATGCGGGTGCCCAGTATGAGGACAAGGCGTGGAACGAGGGCGCGCCGCAGAGCGAAGCGGAGGCGGAGAAAATGCAGGCGGACAGCGACCGGCTTGCGGATCGCATCAACGCACGGCTGCAGCGAGAGGGTCCGGACGCGGACTACGAAAAAATCCTGGAGGAGGAACTTGAGCGTCGCGCCCGGGAGCGCGGTGAGAAACCACTCACACCGGAGGAGGCAGCGAAGCGCGCGGAGTGGGTCGACGAGATGAACGCGGCGGCGGCGGAGGCGCTGGCCAATCCCGATCCGGAAATCGACGTGGAGATTCGGCGGAAGCATCCGCTCGCTGAACAGCTGTTCGAACTGTCACTGCGTTTGATGAAGGAACCCGAGGCGCGCGGTTGGGTGCCGCCCGATGCAGGCGAAGAGCATCCGCTGATCGAGTTGGGGGCGTCGGCCGCGAAGGCCGGGGCGAAGTTGGCGGGCGGGCTCAATGGCCGCGAGTGGCCGCCGACCGTCGATTTGTGCGGTGGTGTGATTGTGCGGCTGAAGCGCGCACGCGAATTTTTGGACGATGCGCTCCGGGCCGCCGAGGCGTGCACGGAAGAAGGTTTGGGTGAGGCGGCGTGGCTCGCAGCCGTGCGTGCGGAGTTGGAGCAAATCGCGCGGGACTGCGACGGGCTGATCGCGGTGCTGCGCGCAAAATTGGAGCGCGGGTGCGATTGAAGGCGGGGCAAGCGATGAAAAACGACGAGGAGGCAGATTCGATTGAAGAACGATTGGCGAAGGCCGACCGCGCGATCCAACGGGCGAAAGTGGAGGAAAAGATTCGCGAATTGGGCGGACTGATCGGGCGTCCGATCGGCGAGAGTGACGAGGCGGATGAAACCGAATCTTCGTTTCTCCGCTATGTGATGGCGTGGGAAACCGGGCCGTTTTCCAGTCACGGCGAATGGCTCGCGCGGCGCGGACTGGTATTCGATGCGCCGGAGGATTTGCGGGGACGGCGGTTGAAGAAGGAACTCTGGCGGCTGATCGAGTCGCTGGCAGTGGCGCGCGTGTTTCTCTATCACACCAACCATCTCAGCGACGCCGAACTCTACGCGCAGCTGTGGAACGAGGTGCTCGACGGCGGTGGGCCGGACTTCGCCCGCATGCCGGACGATGCGTGCCACTGGGATTTGGCGGACTGGAGCACCGGAGATGAAAAGGACGAGCAGGTTTGGCTGAGGTATCACGCTTCGGAGAAAGAGCGCCGCCAGCATGAGCTGGATTTTGTCGGCGTCGTCTTGCCGCCGCGGAAGCGCGCTCCGTTTCGACGGGATCACCGACTGCCGGTGCGGGATTAAACTCAACGACGCCTTTGAACCACAGAGCAGCGGAGGCACAGAGGGGGAACTGTGAAGCGGCGCAAAGTGGTCTCACCCAGAAGGTGAGCACACAGAGTTGAAACGCGAACAACTGATTCCGCGAAAACGAGGCGTGGCCGCCGCGGAGATCAGTTTGACGCGAGGGCTTCGGTGAGGGCGGTGAGTGCGGCGGAGTCGAGCGCGGCGGTGCCAGCGGCGAACGCGTGCGCGGCGGGGGGGACGAGCGTGCTCCACGGGGCGCGGGTGCAGGCGGGGAGGTCGGCGGGTTCGGCCCAACGACGCTGGAGGGCTCGCGCGGATACGAGCGCGTGCAGGGCTTCGCGCGCGGGGGCGGCGGCTTCGTCGGCGAGGTCGGCGGCGAAGAGGGCGCGGGCGGCTTTGAGGCGGCGGGTGGCTTGGTCGCGCAGCGTCGCGAGGCGTTGCTGCGTTTCAGGCGAGAGCGGCGCGGGAGTTTCGGCGGCGGTGGGGAGCGGGTGCAGCGCGCGGGTGGCAGCGGTGCTAAGGGTGATGAGGCCGGCGGCGGCAAGGGCGGCGAGCCCGGCTTGCGTGGCACGGTCGAGCACGAGGAGACGCGGGGCGGCGGCGGGGGCGTGTTTCCAGGTGTCGGCGTGCGCGGCGGCAAGGCGCGGTTGCCAGAGTTCGGCGTCGCGGTCCACGAGGGCGACGAGGGTGGGCGCGCCGTCGGGCGTGACGGGGTAGCGTTCTTCACAGGAGAGAAGGTGGGCGCCGACGAGGGCGGCAGCGACGCGCGCGAAGTCGGCGGCGGGATCGGTGGGGAGCGCGGGCTTCGGGGTCGCCGCGGGTGTGACACCGGCGAGCATCACTTGATCGAGGCGGGCGAGGAGTGCGGTGCGGCCACTGCGGAGTTTGATCGCGGAAAAATCGCCGAGGCGGTCGAGCACGCCGTCGGCGAGGCCGCGTTTATCGGCGAGGGTGGCGAGCATGCGGTGCTCGATGGTGTCGGTGGAGACGAGATTGATGACGGTGACGGCGCGGGTCTGGTGTTTGCGCCAGGCGCGGGCGATGCGTTGTTCGAGTTTGGCGGGATTCCAGGGGAGGTCGCAGTTGATTACGACGGAGGCGGTTTGGAGGTTGAGACCGACGCCGCCGGAATCGGTGCTGAGGAAGACACGGCAGGCGGGATCGGTTTTGAAGCGGTTGATCTCGGCGCGGCGTTTTTGCTGGGGGACGGAGCCGGTGTGCCAAGCGCTGCCGAGGCGGAGGCGGGTGCAGAGTTCGCGCACGAGCTCGAGCATGCGGGTCCACTCGGAGAAGATAATGACTTTGACTTCCGGGTTGTCGCGGATTTCGGCAAGGATGGGTTCGAGTTCGCCGAGTTTGGGGCAGGTGCGGTCTTCGTCGCCGAGGATAAAATTCGTGTCGCAGATCATGCGCATCATCGCGAGTTCGCGCATGAGTTTGTCGAGTTCGACGGGGAGCAGCGGGCGGCGTTTGGCGACTTGGGCGAGGCGTGAGACGATTTGCTCGTGGCCGGCGTAGGTTTCGCGTTGCGCGTCGTTGAGGGGGACGAGGCGGACGTGGTCGGTGCGGGCGGGGAGCTCGGTCTCGACGTCGGCCTTGCGGCGGCGGAGCATGAGCGGCCGGAGGCGCGCGTGGAGCTGGTCGAGATTTTGGTAGCCGGCGGGACGACCGCGTTCGTCGAAGGTGTAGAAATCGCGGTTGAAGCGGAAGAGGGGGCCGAAGACGGCGGGGTTGAGGTAATCGACGATCGAATACAGCTCGTCGATGCGATTTTCGAGGGGGGTGCCGGTCAGGACGAAAGCGTAGCGGCTGCCGAGGCGTTTGACGGCCTGGGCGGTCTTGGTGGTCCAGTTTTTGATGCGCTGGGCTTCGTCGAGGACGACGATGTCGGGACGGAGGCGGGCGTTGAGTTCGAGGGTGTCGGGGACGACTTGCTCGTAGTTGACGAGCGTGAAGAACGGGGCTTCGGCCCGAGCGTAGTGCGCGAGACGCGCGAGGCGGTTGCCGTAGACGATCTGGAGGGAGAGCGCGGTGAAGCGGCGGATTTGCTCTTCCCATTCGGTCTTGAGAGAGGCGGGCGTGACGATGAGGACGCGGCGGGCGCGCCCGAGGCGGTGGAGGAGCGCGCAGGCGGCGATGGCTTGGATGGTTTTGCCGAGGCCCATTTCGTCGGCGAGGAGGGCGCGCTCGGTGAACGCGAGGTGGAGCATGCCCTCGCGTTGATAGGGGAAGAGCGG
>CAMBVX010000180.1 GCA_945871085.1 Opitutus sp. GAS368
CGGTCGGTCAGCTCGCCGTCGTAGAGCGCGGTGTCCGGGACCTCCGGAGCCTCGGTGGCCAGGCCCTGGACAAAATGTTCCTTCCACGCGTCCGGCGGCGCGTCCCCTTTCTTCAATTTCTCCGCGTACACCCGGCGCGCGACCTCGATGCCGCGCGGGGAGAAGTAGTATTGCGGCGACCCGTACCAGTGCGGGGCACTCCATGACACCGGATCGTCGAACGTCCGGCCAACATTCGCGGTCTCGAACAACCCATGGTAAATTTTGCCGAACGCCTGCGTGTGATAACCGTGCCGCTTGAATTGCTGCGGCAAAGTGACGACGTCCGGCACGACCGCGCGGAATTTCGTGCGATTGTCCGAAACGCCGGTCGAGTCCGGCCGCAGTCCGGTCATGATGCTGGAGCGCGAGGCGTTGCAGACCGGATACTGACAGTACGCCCGCGTGAAGACGACGCCGCGCGCGGCGAGCCGGTCGATGTTGGGGCTGATGATCTGCGTTTGCCCGTAGCAGCCGAGTTCCGGGCGGAGATCGTCCAGCGCGATAAAAAGCACGTTCGGTCTTGACGACGCCGCGAGGAGCCCTTGGCACCACAGGACGGTGAGCGTGAACGAAAGAAACGATCGGAGCATGAGAGAAGTTGGCGGAGCGCAGCGTCCGCGGCTCAAAACGATCCGCTGAGACCGCAGGTGTAGCCGGTGCCGAAGTGCTGGTATTTCCAGATCCGCGTGCGGACATTCTCGTAGGTCTCGATCGGTGCGTTCGTCAGATTGCGCGCGTTGACGAAGGCACGGACCTCGCGGAACAACCGGACGCTCACGCTCGCGTCGAACAGCGTCCGCGCCTTGCGATAGCGCACGACCGCGCCGCTCGTCACCAGGGTGTCGTCGGTCCAGGTCGAGAGCAGCGAAGCGATGATTCTCCGGTTCGTGAACATCAGCCCGCCGTTGGCCAGGGCCGGGGAGGTGCTCGCCGCGAGCGCCTCGTCGCTGAATCGGTTCCTGGTGTAACTCGCGACCGCCCCCAGCCCCTTCCACAGGCCGGGCAGAAACGTGAAGCGCTGGCGGTACTCCACCTCGAAGCCATCGATCTTCAGATCGCCGCGATTCACCGTGGTGGTGAAGAGGTAGCCGGGATAGGTCCCGCCCAGTCCGATATTCTCGGCCGGCACCTGGGTGGTCTGCACCTGCCGGTCCTTGAGATTGTTGGCGAAGTAGCCGACCGAGAGCGTGCCGGCCGGCTCGAAGTAGTACTCCACGCGGGCCACCCGCTTGTTTGCATGCTCCGGCTGAAGGCTCGGGTTCGGAATGTTCCCTGTCATCGTCGAATCGTTGATCGTCGCCCGGCCGGTCAAGTTCGTCAGATCCGGCCGCAACGTCGACTCACCGTAGCCCGACGTGAACCACAGGTTTCTTTTCATCCGGTATTTTCCCGACAAAAAACGAAAGCGGTCATCCGCACGTCCCGACCGCACCACCGCCACCTGGCGCTCGAAGAGCTTCCCCTCGTTGTGCGTGGACTCGAAGCGAACTCCCCCCTCCAAGGCCAGTTTGCCCGGCCGGATGCCGCCCATGAGGTACGCGGCCCGGATCGTTTCCTTCGCAATCTGATCGGGAAACAGATTATTCAGGTCGGTCAGGTTGGTCGCGCTGGGGATCAGCGACGACGCTGGCGACAAGG
This sequence comes from Opitutus sp. GAS368, assembly GCA_945871085.1. Taxonomy (GTDB): domain Bacteria; phylum Verrucomicrobiota; class Verrucomicrobiia; order Opitutales; family Opitutaceae; genus GAS368. The sequence goes on from CAMBVX010000180.1 coordinate 1,681, forward strand.
CGATCAACCGGGCATCCGACACCGGCAGCGTTCCGTCGCCGAACAGGTTGCCGCCCACCTGCGGATTGTAGCGCACCGGCGAGAGCGGACGCGGCGATTGCACCCGGTTGCCGCTCGATCCCACATATTCGTAGGTGTAGGTGACCTGGCTGTTGCGATAATCCTGCTGGTCGAAATTGGCGCCGCCTTTCAGAAATCCGGGGACCTTGAGGTCGGGCGTCCAGGTGACGTCCGCCCGGACGTTGTACTCCTCCTTCACGATCGCGTTCAGGGTTTTGGAAACGTTGGGCGATGGAAAAATCGTCTGCCAGGTCTTGGGATCATAGACGCTGCCGCCCGACGTCTGCGTAAAGGTCCAGGCAGTGGAGCCTTCGTTGCTGCGCACCGCGGTCCATCCGAGCGGATATGCTGAGGCGCTCGCGGTCAGGTTCATGTTGCCCTGGCCGTCGCTGCCGTAACCCCAATCTGTTTTCCCCGACGAGTACGTGCCGGCGAGATTGGCATCCCAATTCCCTTTCTTGATCGTCAGTCGGGGAGCCAGGCGCCCGTTGGTCAGGTTCCGTTCGGCGAGGCCGTTCACCATGCCGATTCGCGTCGTCTCGTTCGCCGTCTGCCGGGCGATCACGGTCGTCAGATTGGAGCCGGTGCCGAGATTCGGCCGGGTGGTGACGAGGTTCAGCGTGCGGTTGAAGAAATCGATGTCCGTGGTGCTGTACTGCCCCGCCAGCGAGAGCGCCACGCCCTCGACGACCTTGAAATCGACTTTCAGCGTGCCGACTGAGCGGATGGCCTCAAACGGTCCGTCGGTGGAGCTGATCGTCGTCACCACGGCCGGCTCGGGGCTCGCGGCCGTCGGCGCATAGTTGTAGGTCAGGGTGGTGCTCTTCTGCTCGTTCATGCGGCGCGAGCGCGTGGCCGAGGCCGCGATTCCGAGCCGCTGGCCGAGGAAACTTTCGGCGTATTCCAGCGAGCCACCCGGTCCGATCATATGCTTGAGATCCGCCCCCAGCCCGGGGCGTTTGCCGAGCGAGAGGTTGTACTGGTTGGCATTGGCCATGAGCTGCCACGTCAGCAGCCGACCCCGGCGATCAAAGGCCGAGCGGGAGACGAGATTAATGCTGCCGGCCGGCGCGTTGCCGGGGAGATCGGGCCGGCCCACCTTGTTCACCTCGATGCTGCTGACCCCGGCGGTGCCCAATTGTCCGGCCTGTGGCTGCCGGCTGTCGATGCTGTTGGTCACCGCCATGCCGTCGACCATCACGCCGCCGTACTTGGGCGCCATGCCGCCCATGCGGACCGACTGCGCGTTGTCCTCGCTGAAGTCGACTTCGATCCCGGGCGTATATTTCAGAAGTTCGGCGACATTGCGCGACGGCAAATCGCCGTAGGCGTCGATCGCCACCACGTTCTTCGCCTCGACGGCGGCGCGCTGGCTCATCAACGCCTTGGCGCTGCCCTCGGGTTCGCTGGAGACGACAAACGCATCCAGCTTCAACGGGCGCCCCGCCGGGTCGGCGGCGAGGAGGCTCCGGAGTTCGATGTTCTGCGTGACCGTTTCGCCCCGGCGCAGTTCGACCGCGGCATAGCCCGTTTCGTAGCCCGTGTAGCTTACGGTCAACCGGACGCGGCCGGCCGGAAGCCCGCTGATTCGGTACGAACCGCCCGGCTGCGACAACACGGCCGTCTCCCGGCCTTCGATCCGCACCTCGGCATCGACCACATACTCGCCGGTGGCGGGGTTGACGATCCGGCCTGCCACCGTCGCGCCGGAATCCTGCGCCGGGACCGGGACCGGCAACAACCACGGCAGCAAAAGGACCGCCGCCGCGCGCCGCCAGCAGGGCGGTGATTCTGACGGAGTTCTGCAGGGGTGAGATGCGGGGCGGGGTGCGAGGGTACTCATGGAAATCGACGGCGCGATTTTCGCTGCGGCGGCTAAGGCTTTTTCACCTGCTCCAGCAATTCGAGCGCCACCGCGACCAGCTGTTCCCCGGACCCGGCGGCGCCGCGAGCGCTGACGACCTCGTAAAGCCCTTCGGGATACGCGCTGCGGTTGGGGATGTAGCCGATGGTGCCATTGGCGAGTTCGGCAATCAATGTATGCGGAAACGGCGACGCCTGCTTCAGCGCCAGACCCAGCTCGACAAACATCTCTCCCGGAAAGGAGACAATCGCGAGCTGGTCGCTGACGGCGACGACCTGCACCTCGACTTGGAGCGGAACGTTCTGGTTGGCCACCGTATCGAGGATGCACACGGTCTTCGCCTTGGCGGGAATGCTATGGGAGGGGCTGACGATGTTCGGCGCCATCGCGCGGGCCTCGGCAATTTCCGCCTCCGTGAACGTGCGGCGTTGCAAGGTCACCAGCTTTGATCGCACCCGCGGAGCGAAGGTTCGCTGCGGCACCAACTCCGGCAACGCGCGAAACACGGCGGCGGCGAGCATGGTGCCGACCCGCTCGCCCGCGTTCGGTCCGTTCTGGTTTCCAGCCCAGCTGACGTTGATTTGGTTCACGTTTCCGCAACAGCCGTTGGCAAAGAACGTCAGCATCTCGGGGCCGAAATATTCGGCGAGCCGCCTGGCCAGATAGCCGGGGTAATCCGGCGACCATTTGTTGCCCCCGATCACCGTCGGGTGCATCGCGAAGTTGACATACGTTGCCAGCGGCGCGGCGGTCTTGCCCGCGGTCGTGAGATGCCAGATGCCCACTTCGGGGTCGATGGGACCGGCGGGACGCGCGATGTTCTTGCTCAAGCGCGGACCCTGCCAGGAGAAGCTCCCGTCCTTCATGACGAAACGGCGGTTGAAGCTGAGATTTTCCTCCCGCCCCTTTGCGACCGAGGCCTGCGCCGGGACGAGCTTCCCGTTTGCCTCCGCCACGGCGCGGGCGATGAGCGTGGCCAGCCGGCCCATGTACTCCGTGACCTGCGGCGTGTTCGCGCCCGTGACCTCGTCCATCATGTTTCCACGCGTCAGCACCGGCCCGCTGTGCGTGTGCGTGGCCGAGATCATCACCCGCTCACCGGCAATGCCCGACTGTTCCGCGATGAGTTTGCGCGCCGCCACGACCAGGGTCCGCGGCAGGTAGGCGACGTCGAGCGCGACAAACGCCGCCTTTTCCCCTCCCTGCTCAATCACGATGGCCTTGGCGTGCAGCGGATCGATGAGGCCAACACTGCGCACCAGTGCATACGCTCCGCCGCGCGGCAGGCCGACGGGCGGGGTGATGTCCACCTGCGCCGCGCCGGCGCGGAAGGCGGCATCGGCGGCGACGGCCAGTCGGCCCGGGATGATGACGCAAATCAGGAGGAACGCTAGGACGCACAGACGGCTTGGGGGCATAATCATGAGAGGGGGGCGTCCGATTTAACGGGCGCGCCGATCTTTGCCCGCAGGTTTGCCACCCGCGGTGCGCTTGGGGCCAGAACCGTCGGAAGGCGCCGACCCGACGGCGGTCTTCCCCTGTCGCGGCTTCAGGCTCAGCTCGGTCCGCGTCGTCTCGATGTGCCGGGACATCGCGCGGGCTGCGGCGGCCGGATCAGGTTGCGTGATGGCGCGCAAAATCAGGCCGTGTTCCCGAATCGCCGACTCCGTCGTGACAAGGCTGTAGCCGCGCATGAGGCTCGCCCGGAGCAGATCGCAGAGTGAAACCATCAGCAGCGCCGCGATCTGGTTGCCCGAGGCGGTCGCGATGCCGCAATGAAACTGGATGTCGGCGGCGACCGCCGACTCGGAGTCCTTCGCCTCAATCAGCCGCTGGTGGATTTCCTGCAGGCGTTCGAGCTGCGCATCCGTGGCCCGCTCCGCCACGAGGTGCGCGCTTTGCGGCTCCAGAATCAGGCGAATCTGCACCAGCTGGCGCAGCCGTTCCTCCTCGTCCGGCACGAGCAGCTCCATCGCGCTGGTCAGCGGCTTGTGCAGCTTGTCGACCGTCTTGGTCCCGATGCCCTGGCGGATCTCGAGCAGCCCCTGCATCTCCAGGCGCTTCGTGGCCTCGCGCACGACACTGCGGCTGACGCCCATCCGAAGCGACAGCTCGCGCTCCGTCGGCAGCCAGCCGTCGTCCTCCTGCTGGTCCCGTCGCGCGATGCCCGCGAGCTGCTGGCAGACCTTTTCAACCAGGGAAGGGGACCGGGCGATGGCGTCGACGATCATTCGGACAGGTCGTCAGGTGGTCAGACCATTGTCAAGGGCGACCAAGGAGGAAGATCCGCAGGACGGAATTGCGATCGGGATCAGGTCAAAACCGCCGGGAGTGCCAACGCGGCGACGCTGTTCATTTGGCCTTCGCTTTTGCCGTGCCGGCGGGGCTGGTGGGCCGCGGGTGGCGCACCACCTCGACGTCGTTCTTCTGGGCGGGGCCGGGGGTGCTGCGGCCGTCACGGATGAATCTTTCCAGTGTCGCCCGCATGGTCGCAACGAGCTCGGGTTTGTCGGCGGCCACGTTGCGCGCTTCTCCGATGTCGTCGTCGAGGTGGTAAAGCTGCACCGCGGTGCCAGCCTGCGCGTCGGCGGCCATCACCAGTTTCCACGGTCCGTGCCGCAAACTCGGAATGCCGCTGGCGGCGCAGCTCACCGCATGCTCGCGCACCATCCGGTCGTCTCCCCGGAGCAACGGTAGGAGGTTGAAACTGTCCTCCCCGGCGTTGGCCGGCAATGTGGTCCCGAAGAGGTTCGCGAGGGTGGCGATCATGTCGGCCTGATGCACGAGTTGGCGGCTGATGGTGCCGGGCTTCACGACGCCGGGCCAGCGCAAGACAAACGGCACGCGGTGTCCGCCCTCGTACACCGAGGTCTTGAACTCGCGCAGCGGGCCGCTCGAGGGGTGGCCTTTCGCCTTCATTTCCGCGTAGGCGTGCGGCGCGCAGCCGTTGTCGCTCGTGAAGAGCACCAGGGTGTTGTCCGCCACGCCGCTCTGCTCGAGCGCGGCCAGCACGCGGCCGACGAGGGCGTCGGTTTCCATCACGAAGTCCGCGTAGGGGCCGAGGCCGCTCTTGCCCTGCCACTCGGCGTTCGGTGCGATCGGTGTGTGCGGCGAAGTCAGCGGCAGATAGAGCAGGAATGGCTGCCGGGCTTTCGTCTGACGCGTGATGAAGTCCGCCGCGCGGTCGCCGAGCGCGGGCAGGATGCCCTCCAGTTTCCAGTCCGGCAGCGCCGGCCCCGCGATGCCCGCGAGCTGCCCTTTAAGGAGCGGCAGCGGCAGGAAAACCGCCGGGATGCCGATCGTGCGATCATTGGCGATGAAACAATACGGCGACTGGTTGGGAACGTCGGTGCCGAAATATTCATCGAAGCCGCGCGTCGTCGGCCCGCCGGCGATGGGCCGCGCATAGAAGACGTTCCACGCCGCGCGGTGTGCCTCTGTCACCGGCGGAGAAACCGTCCGGCCCGGCACGAAGAGATCCCGCTGATCGGCGGGAATGTTCCAGTCCCAGCCGAGATGCCACTTGCCGATGCAGGCGGTCTGGTAGCCCTGCTGTTTCGCCAGGCCCGCGATGGTGAGCCGATCCGGCGCGATCAGTGGCGGCCCGAGATGCTCCACGATGCCGCTCTGCAGGCGCGTCCGCCAATGGTAGCGGCCCGTGAGCAACGCGTATCGGGTTGGTGAGCACACGCCGGACGAGGTGTGCGCATCGGTGAACCGCATGCCCTGCGACGCCAGCCGGTCAATGTGTGGCGTCTTGATTTTTCCGCGCTCGGGATTGTAACACTGGACGTCACCGTAACCGAGATCGTCGGCGAGGATGATCAGAATGTTGGGGCGGGGCGCGGCGGCGAAAACCGCTGACGAGAGCACTGCTCCAAGCGCTACCGGGGGGAGAATTCGGGGAAGCAGGTTCATATCTTCTTTTTCGCCTTCGCGTTCCCTTCCGCCTGACCGGCCTTCGACACCCACCACGCCGCGGGATCGTAGGTCGGGTTTTTATCGGGGAACTTCGCGCCGGTGTCGCGCCACCAGGCCTCGAGGGCAGCCTTGAGTTCCTTCGCCTTCTGCGGCTGGGCGGCGGCGAGATCCTTGGTTTCGCTCAGATCGTCGCGGAGGTTGTAGAGTTCGGTGCGCGGACCGGTGAGGAGTTTGCCAAAGGGCATGTCGTCGGGCGTGAAGCCCTTCGTGTCGAGATAGTCGCCGAACCAGTGGATGAGTTTCCAGTCGCCGTCGCGGATGACCGCGCAGGGCGTGCGGGCGTACATCACGGTGTAGGTTGGCATGTGCCAGTAGAGGGCGGTGCGTTTGAGCGCGCCGGTTTGCCGCCAGAGCGGGAGCAGATTTTCGCCGTCGAGTTTGTGATTTGCGGGCGGCGTGGCACCGGCCAGCGCGGCGAAGGTCGGATAAAGATCGACCACATGCGCCGGCACATCACTGAGGCTGCCGGACTTAACTTCCGCCGGCCACCGCACGAAAAACGGCACGCGGATGCCGCCCTCGTAGGGGGAGCCCTTGCCCTCGCGCAGCGGAGCGCAGCTGGTCATGCGCGACATCCCGCCGTTGTCGCCGGCAAACACGACCACGGTGTTGTCCGCGAGTTTCATGGCGTCGAGCCGCGCCAGCAGCCGGCCGACCTCGTTGTCGAAGTGCTCCAGCATGGCGAGATATTCGGCGGTGGGGCGCTCGGCGTAGCGTCCCGCAGGGGAACTCGTGCGTTTGTAGCCGCGCGCCGCGTGCTTCTCGACGAGGGCTTTCGGTGCGGTGAGTTTCGTGTGCGTCGTGAAGTGCGCCGCATAGGCAAACCACGGCCGATCCTTGCTGCGCTCGATGAAACCGAGGATGTCGTCCGTGATCGCGGTCACGGCCTTGTCCTCCGGAAAATTTATTTCGCTCGCCGCGCCGCAGAAATCGAAGCCGTAGCGGTCGAAGTATTTTCCACCGTCTTTTTCCCGCAGTTTGGCGGCAAGATAATTGTCGGCGATGTGCCACTTGCCGCTCAGGCCCGTGGTGTAGCCCGCGCCGCGCAACGTGCGGGCGAGCGTCGCGACCTCGGGCTGCATCGCGAGATTCGCCTCGGGCGGACGCATAAACGCCTTGGGCGGCTCCTTTTCGTGGATGACCTTGAACACGCCGCTGCGCGCGCCGTATTGTCCGGAGAAAAACGCGGCGCGCGTCGGCGAGCACTGCGCATCGGCATACGCCTGCGTGAAGCGCATGCCCTGCGCGGCGAGTCGGTCGAGATTCGGCGTGGCGACATCTTTGTTCCCGTAGCAACTCAGTCCCGTCCAACCGAGGTCGTCGGCGAGGATGAAAAGAATGTTGGGCTTGATCGCCGCGGGTGGCGCGACGGCGGACGAAAGCGGCAGTGCGAACGACGAAAGGAGCAGCGGGAGAAAAAAGGCTTTCATCGCGATCACTTGCCATTCGCCGCCACCGCCCACAAGTGCGCTGTGAGTTGTTCCTTCAGTCGGGCAGCCCGATCGGCGTGCCGGGGATCGGCGGCCAGATTGCGGAGCTCATCGGGGTCGGTCTCATAGTCGTAGAGCTGGCGGCCGGCGCGACCGTCGTCCCATTCGATGTAGCGAAACCGGTCCGTGCGAATGCTGTGGCCCGTCAGCCGGGTGTGGGTGGAGACCATCGTGCTGAACACGGCCGGCTTGCCCTGGCCGCGAGGAGCGGCGAGCAGCGGTTGCAGCGAGACGCCCTGGATGTGCCGGGGGACTTCGAAACCCGCGAGCTCGGCCAGCGTGGGATAGATGTCCACCTGCTCGACGAGCCCGGCGCTGACGCCCGGCTTCACGCCCGGCGCGACCACCATGAGCGGCACGCGGGTGCCGTTCTCAAACAGAGTCTGCTTGGCCCACAGGCCGTGCTCGCCGAGATGGTAGCCGTGGTCGCCGGTGAGCACGATGATCGTGTTCCCGTCGAGGCGCAGTTCCTTGAGTTTGGCGAGCACCCGGCCCACCTGCGAATCGACCCACGCGGTCGAGGCGAGATAGGCGCGGCGCGCCTCGCGGGCCGTGGGCACATCGGGCGCCTTGAAGCTGAAGACATTGTTGTTTGGACGCAGCGCGGCGTCCGGGATCAGCGCGGTGTCCTCGCCGCCCGCGCGGTAGAAGGGCGGCATCGCGATTTTCCGCGGGTCGATGAGATCGAAGTAGGACTGTGGCGCGACGTAGGGCGTGTGCGGCCGGATGAAACCCACGGCGAGGAAGAAGGCCTGATCCCTGAACGTCTCCAGCGCGCCGATCGCGCGGGTGGCGATGTCGTAGTCCGTGAAATCCTGCGGTGGGCGCGCCGAGGCGGCGTAGTTTTGGTTGTAGCTCCGGTTGCCCTTGCCCTTGGCGATCGGCGGATCGGACATGGCGCTCTCGCGCGAACGCGCGAGCTTCGCCTCCTCCAGCACGGCGTTGTCCTTCGCGAGGGCGGAGGCGGACACGACGTCGAACTGCGACTTCGGGTCCGGCACGTGAAAGACCTTGCCGACGCGGCCCGTCGCGTAGCCCGCATTCTTGAACAGCTGGGGCATGGTCACGATGTCCGGCAACGCCCCGCGGAAATTTTGTTCCAGATTGAAAACCTTCGTGCGCTCGGGGTAGCAACCCGTGAGAAACGAGGCGCGCGAGGGATTGCACAGCGCGAACTGCGTGTAGGCGCGCTCGAACCTGACCCCGCGCGCCGCGAGCGCATCCATGTGCGGTGTGCGGGCGTCGCGGTCGCCGTAGCAACTGAGCGTCGTCGTGAGATCGTCGACGATGATGAAGAGGACGTTGGGTCGGCGCTCCGCGGCGAACGATGGCTGTCCCAAGCCGAGGGTCGAAAGCAGAAACGCGAGGAGCAAACGGTGGTGTTTCATAGTGGGGTCGTTCGGTTCGAGATGGGTTCAGGCGACGCGCTCATCGGGGTGCGGCGGATTTCTGCTTCGCCCTTTCGGCGGTAACTTCGGCGGTGCGCCGCGCGATCAATGCCTGCTGTTCGGGCACGCGCGACCACCAGTATTGCATGGTGCCGTCGGCGAAGGCCGGCGCGGCGCCTTCCATGTGCTCGATCAAACGCGCCTGCATCCGGGCCAAAATTTCCGGACGCGTGGCGGCGAGCTCGTCCCGCTCGAGGGGATGCGCGGTAAGGTTGAACAACTGATCCGCCCGATCGTCGCCGACCATCAGCGACCGGGCGAACCGGCTCTCGCCGCGCGTGACGAGTTTCCAATCGCCCTCGCGCAGTGCGGCCATGCCACCGAGGTATTTGAGGTAGAGCGGCCGGGGCGCGAGCGTCGCGACGGACCCCGTCAGCAGTGGCCAGACGTCCACGCCGTCCAGCGTCCGGCCGGTCTTCACCGTGATGCCGGCGAGCGCGGCAAACGTCGGCAGCCAATCCACGACCAGCACCGGCGTCTCGAGCTTGCGGGGCTTGAGCCGGGCCGGCCACGAGACCAACGCCGGCACGCGGATGCCGCCCTCATACGTGGTCCCCTTGAAGCCGCGGAGTTCGCCCGCGGTGCCGCCGTTCTGCGTCGGATCCCGCGGCACGATCTGCGGGCCGTTGTCGGAGGTGAAAACCACGAGCGTGTTTTCCCGCTGCCGGTTCGCCTCCAGCACGGCGATGACGCGGCCGATCGCATCGTCGAGGTGGGCGACCGTGGCGGCGTAGCGCATGGCGCGCGCGGCTTCCGCGTCGTCGCCGGCGAAGTCCGCGCGGGCGAACTTCGCGAGCCAATCCTTCGGCGGATCGAGCGGCGTGTGCGGCGCGAAATGCGCGAGGTAGAGAAACCACGGCTTGGGCGCGGGCCGGGCCGCTTGTTCGTGCAGCCACGCGATGGCCTGCGCGGTGAGGAGATCCGTGGTATGCACACCGACCTCGGTCAATGGCTGGCCGTTGCGTTGCCAGAAATCGCCGTCCGGCCCGGGCGTGCCGCTATGGCGCCACACCGGGCTCGTGCCGTGGAGCGAGCCGTAGGTCTGCTCGAATCCGCGTTCCCACGGCCGTTGTCCGGGTGCGGGCCCGACATGCCACTTGCCGGCGTGCAACGTGGTGTAGCCAGCGTCGCGCATCACTTCGGGCAGGAGCCTTAGCCCGGCGGGAAAGCCGGTGTCAGCCTTGCCCTGACTGTGCGTGAGGTCGTAGCGGCTCGCCCAGATGCCGCTGAGCAGCGACGAACGCGTCGGGGTGCATTGTGGCATGACGTAGTGCCGATCGAGCTCCACGCCTTCACGCGCGAGGCGGTCGAGATTCGGCGTCGGAATGCGGCTGCCGTGATACGAGACGTCGCCCCAGCCCAGGTCGTCGACGACGATGAGCAGGATATTCGGCCGAACCAGTGCGGCGGGTCGCTCGGCCGCAGAAATTCGGCCAACATGTCCCCCGGCGCACAAAACGAGCGCGCAGAGGGCGGTGCGGTGAAACAACCGAGGCATAGATCAGAATTCTGTTTCGACCGAGAAGATGAACTGTCGCGGCGCCTTGTAGGTATACACCATCGTGGTCCCGTCGGTCTTGGCTTGAGTCGGAACGTAGCCGTCCTCGCCGAGCAGGTTGCGGATGTTGAGCTGCAGGCGCCAGTCAGTCTTGAGGCCGAGGCGGCGCGCGCTGCGCAGACGGTAGCTCGCGAATCCGTCGAGGTTGAGTTCCTCCGGTCCACGGTATTTCCGCTCGAGGTCGAGCACCTCCTGGCCGCTCGCCAACGTCGTTAGTTTGTAGCCCAGGCTCGGCGGACTCCGCCAGCGTCCACCGCCGCCGACGCTCAGGCCCCGCAGTTTTTCCGCGGTGAACTTGTAGGTAAGCGTGCCGTTCACGCGCCATTCGCGCTGGTTGTCCACGAGCCGTCCGCTGGTGGCGATGAGTGGATCGCGCTGCGTGGCGACCCAGCGGTCGTAGGCCTGGTGAACGGTCTCCGGACCGGCCACGGTGAGCGTCTCGGCATCCCAACCACGGCCGAAAGTCCGCCACACTGGCAGGCGTTGGTCGACCCAGCGCCACCAAGTGTCAGACACCGTGGTCGCGGTGCGCTGGCGACCGATGCTCATGAAGCCACGCCAGTTCTCCGAGGGATTGGCGATCAACTCGATGTCGAGGCCGCGGGCGATGGCGGTGTTCGTGGTCTGGTAGTTGGCGTTGGTATAGCGCTGCAGGTCCATGCCCTGCTTCGGCGTGCCGGGCGCGACGTCGAGGATCCGCGCCTCGATGTTCTTCGGCAGGGTCGTCAGCGCGCTGATGATGTTGTCGGGCCGCGCGTTTTGCTGGGTGTTCTCGTATTGGTTGACGCGCAGCTCCACCTTCCCGCCCCACAGCGTGAGGCCGAAGCCATAGTCTTTGCCGGTGCCGAAGGCGCCTTTCAGCGGCACGCCGAACGGGTCGAACCACACGTTGGGCTGGATCGCGAAATTCTTGGAGCTCGCGTAGCGCAAATTCAGCCAGGGCAGCGGCCGGCCCACGAGGCCCCAGTTGACCGACTGCCCGTCCTCGTAGGCGTCGAAGCCCGGGAGGAAAACCGATTCCTCCAGCGTGGGAAAAAGGCCCGTGGCCGCCGTCGTGCCGTTGCTCTGCCGCACCGGCCGGCGCGTCGTGCTCGCGATGTCGAATGA
>CAMBVX010000181.1 GCA_945871085.1 Opitutus sp. GAS368
GTCGGTCGGAAGCGCGCCGGTGGAGACGAAGCGGCCGAGGCAGGTCAGACGGGTTTTCGGAAAGGCGCGGTGCCACGCGGAGGAGAATTTTTCGCGGTCAGTGCGGGCGGCGAGTGCGAAGACAAGTTCGTAGTCTTCGCCGTCGGTGAGGGCGGCGCGGACATCGGCGCCGCGGCGGAGCGGGAGCGCGGTGGCTTCGAGCGCTGGCGTGGCGTCGCGTGGCGTGAGGGCGCGGAGGTCTTTCGCGAGGCCGTCGCTGAGATCCATCAAGGCACGGACCGAGGGATGACGTGCGAGCCAAGCGCCCTCGGCGAGACGCGGCGTAAACGTCACGTGATGGCGCGTGGGCAGACTGGCGCCGAGTTCGCCGGTGACGTAAATCCAATCGCCCACGCGCGCGCCGGTGCGCGTGACGACGCGGGGGCCGGCGGCTTCGCCGAGGAGCGTGAGGCTGGCGGCGATGGTGCCGTCGGCCTGCGCGAGGTCGCCGCCGACGATGGGCACGCGGTAGTGGCGGGCGCAGGTGGCGAGGCCGCGGTAGAATTGTTCGAGCCAGGCGAGGCTGGTGCGGGCGTCGAGCGTGAGGGCGAGGACGGCGGCGGTGGGGCGTCCGCCCATGGCGGCGAGATCGCTGAGGTTGCGTTTGAGCAGTTTGGCGCCGACGTCGCGTGGGGGGACGGCGTCGTCGAAATGGCGCGAGTAGATGACGGGGTCGACCGTAATGAGTTGGCGGCGACGCGAGGCGGGGAGCACGGCGCAATCGTCACCGATGCCGAAGGGCGCGCGGGGCGACGCCGTGCCGAGCCAGCGACGGATGGCGACGATGAGTTTTTCTTCACCGAGGGAGGAAACCGAGTCGGCGGAATTTTTCGCGAACGGGTGCATGGCTCACGTGGCGGTCGGATCGATGAAGATGCGCAGGACGCTGTAGGAATTAAACAGCGCGTGGGCTACGATGGCGGTGCCGATGCGACCGGTGCGCTCGTAGGCGAGGGAGAAAACGATGCCGAGGACGACGAGCGGGGCGAAGCTGGCGAGGTGCGCGTGGAGTGCACCGAAGAGCACTGCGGGGAGGAGCAGCGCGGCCCACCGCGGCAGCCTAGTGCGGGCGTAACGGAAAATTCCGGCACGAAAAATCAGCTCTTCCGTCACGGGTGCAACCAGCGCAGCGAGCACGATCATGGTCGCGAGCAGCGCGGGGGACTCGGCTTTTTTGAAGAACGCCACAGCGTCTTGCGGCTCGATCGGAAGGCCGCACAATTTTAACAGGCCGGTCCAAACGAGCCCCACGACGACGACGAGGGGTAGCGAGACGAGGAATGTGGCGATGCCGGGAAGCAGCGACGCGGCGAAGCCGAACGGCTCGCGTGGACGGCTGCGGTTGAAGCAGAGGCCATAGACGGCGACGCCTGCGAGCATACCGCCTTGGAACCCGGCGTTGACGAGCAAGAGCTTGGTCTGCGGGGCGAGAGCGAGGGCGCGGGCGGTCTGCTGCGCAACGACGGGAAGAACGAGGCCGCCGCAGATGACGATCCAGAGAAAGAGCAAAAAATCATTCATCGGGGTGTCCCACGCGGCGAGTGACGTCGCGCGCGGTGGCGCGCGGGCGGCCGCGGAAAAAACGTATCGCCAGAGGAGCACGACGCCACACACCACGAGGGCGATTTCGAGGGCGATCGCGAGAACGGTGGTGGGCGCGGGCATGACGGACGAATGCGGAGGAGAGAGGCCGGGCGCGTAACGCAGGGACGGAAATACGGCGGTTGGGAAACCGCCGCTCCGTTGCGTTCAGCGGATTTTCTGGCCGTCGAAGACGATGCGGCCGTCGACGAGGGTGGTCTTCACGCGACCGGTGAGGGTCTGGCCAGACCACGGGGAATTGCTCGATTTACTGAAGCCACGCTTGGCGTCGTAGAGCCATTTTTCGTTTAGGTCGAACAGGCAGATGTCGGCGGCGGCACCCGCGGCGAGCGTGCCGGCCGGGAGCTTCATGAGATCTGCGGGACGGCGGGTGAGGAGGTCGATGACGAAGGGGAGCTTAAATTTATTTTGGCGGAAAAGAATTTCGAGCGTGATGGGGAGAGACGTCTCCAGGCCGAGGATGCCGTTGGGTGCGTAGTCGAATTCTTTGTCCTTTTCGTAGTCGGTGTGCGGGGCGTGATCGGTGCAGACGCAGTCGAGCGTCCCATCGCGGAGGCCAGCGATGAGCTCAAGGCGGTCTTCCTCGGTGCGCAGCGGTGGGTTCATTTTGAAATTCGTATCGTAGCCGGAGAGCAGGTCGTCGGTTAACGCGATGTGATGGGGCGTCGCTTCGGCGGAAATGCGGGCACCGCGTTCTTTCGCGCGGCGAATGATGCCGACGGAATGGCGGGAGGAAATGTGCTGGAGGTGGATGTGCGCGCCGGTGGATTCGGATAGGATCACGTTGCGGGCAACGATGATGTCTTCGGCGGCGTGCGGCCAACCGCGCAGGCCGAGGCGCGTCGAGACTTTGCCTTCGTTCATGACGGCGCCCTGGGTGAGCGAGGCGTCCTGACAGTGATCCATGATCGGGAGGTCGAACATCTTCGCGTATTCGCAGGCGCGACGCATGAGCTCGTTGGACTGCACGCAATCGCCGTCGTCGGTGATGGCGACGACGCCCATCCGTTTGAGCGAACCGATGGGGGCGAGCGCCTGACCTTTCATCCCGACAGTGATGCAGCCGGTCGGGAGAACTTTAATGACGGCGTCGCGCCGGACCGCGTCGTTGATGAATTGGATGGTGCCCGCAGTGTCGGCGACGGGGGACGTGTTGGGCATGCACACGACGGTGGTGAAACCGCCGGCGGCGGCGGCGCGGGAGCCGGTGCCGATGGTTTCCTTGTGTGTCTGGCCGGGCTCGCGGAAGTGGACGTGGATATCGACGAGGCCGGGGCAGGCGACGAGGCCAGCGGCGTCGATTTTCTTGGCGCGCTTTTTCTGCGCAGCGGAGAGCGAGGGGACGAGTTTACCGTCGACGACGAAGAGATCGCCGCGGGCATCGCGTTGGGCGGCAGGGTCGATGACGCGGGCGTTTTGGATCCAGAGGTTAGGCATGGCTTGGGAGTCTTTCTCTCAATCTTTCTCGTTCTGCTTTGTCGAGGTGACGGAGCTGCGGGCTGACGAAAGATAAAGAGGAAAGAGAAAGATTGTTACTCCGTCGGCATTACGAGCTCGGGTTGGCCGCCGGCGCAGAGGTAGAGGACGGCCATGCGGACGGCGATGCCGTTGGTGACTTGTTCGAGGATCACGCTGCGGTCGCCGTCGGCGAGCTCGCTGTCGATTTCGACGCCGCGGTTGATCGGGCCGGGATGCATGATAATCGCTTTGGGATTGAGCCAGCTCGCGCGGGTTTTGTTGAGGCCGAACATGCCGGTGTATTCACCGAGCGACGGGAAGTGGCCGCTCGACTGGCGCTCGTGTTGGATGCGCAGGAGCATGACCACTTCGGCGTCGGCGAGGGCGCTGCGGAGATCGTAAGAAACCTTTACACCGAGGTCGGTGAACCAGAGCGGCACGAGCGTGCTGGGGCCGACGAGGGTGACGGCGGCCCCCATTTTCACGAGGGCGTGGATGTTGGAGCGGGCGACACGGCTGAAAAGAATGTCGCCGAGGATGACGACCTTGCGACCTGTGAGGGAGCCGAGGTGCTCCTTCATCGTAAAGGTATCGAGGAGGCCTTGCGTCGGGTGCTCGTGTGCGCCGTCACCGGCGTTGATGACGGGGATGTCGAGGATGCGCGAGAGGTAGAGCGCGGAGCCGGCGGCGGCGTGGCGGAGGACGATCATGTCGGCCTGGAGGGCCTGGATGTTTTGGGCGGTGTCGCGGAGGGTTTCGCCTTTGGTCGTGCTGCTGCTGGCACCGTCGAGGGAGATGACGTCGGCGCTGAGGCGTTTAGCCGCCATGTCGAAGGCCATGCGGGTGCGCGTGCTGGGCTCGAGGAAGAGATTGACGATGGTCTTACCGCGGAGGGCGGGGACTTTTTTGACGCTGCGCGAGAGGGTGCGTTTGAAGGCGATCGCGGTGGCGTGGATCTGGTCGATCTCGGTGAGGGAGAGTTCCTCAAGGGTGATAAGGTGTTTGCGCGTCCAAGGCATGGGCGGAATTTATAATTTTCGATTTATGATTTACGATGGGCGGACCCAGCCGTGGCGGGACGGGTGGGCGCAGGCGGCTCGACCCGGATGGAATCGCGCGTCGGAGATTTCAGGTCGAGGGTGACGACGACCTTTTCTTCGGGAGCCGGAGCGAGCGTGAGGCCGGTGTAGTCGGCGGCGACGGGCATGAGGCGGCGGCCGCGGTCGACGAGGACGGCGAGTTCGACTTTGGCGGGACGGCCGTGGTCGAAGAGTTCATCGAGGGCGGCTTTGACGGTGCGACCGGAAAAAAGGACATCGTCGACGAGAATGACGGTAGCGCCGTGGACGTCGGTAGGGATGTGCGTGGGGGCGAATTCTTTCGGGATTGGGTGGCGCAGGATGTCGTCGCGGTGGAAGGAGATATCGACGGTGCCGGTGGAGGTGGAGAGCTGGGGGTTGAGGGCTGAGAGCTGAACCGCGAGGCGCTGGGCGAGGGTGACACCGCCGTTGGCGATGCCGAGGAGGAGGAGCTTCTTCGGGGCAGGATGGCGGGCGGCAATGGCAGTCGCGAGCCGCGTGATGGCAGCGTGTATTTCCTGGGCGCCGATAGTCTGAGTGGTGGCCACGAGGCGCGATTGAGGCGGGTCGGGCGAGGGGTGGGAAGGATTTTCTACTGTGATGGTGTCATGCGAATGCGGCTTATCGCCGCGAGATGAGCCTTACTGGTTGAGAGTTGAGGCTTTTCCTCAGTTTCGTCTCACAATCCGCTGATGCCTCCATTCGCCTTTGCAACCCCAGTTACCGCCGGCACGTCCAGTGACGACGATGCAGGGGAGGATTTGCTGGACTTGATCGAGGAGAAGAACAGGTGATTCCGATCAACGGGCCGGAATGGTGGTCGTGCAGGCGGAGGCGGACCGGGAGATTTCTTTACGTGCGTCGCGCGGGCCTTGACAACGGGAATGGCGCTGGATCCGGCGACGTTACCGATGGTGGATGGTGTGGTGACGCGGTAGTGGGCGAACCCCGCAAAGGCCCGAAGGGAGTTAGCGCTCCGTGACCGCGAGGTGATTTTTTTGGTGGATACGGGGAGCTTCACTCTTGGGCGAAGTAACTTGGTGGTTGGAAACAACGAGGTGAGGCTGTCGCATGACGGGTATCCCACTTGTGGCCGTGTCATCCGATCAAACCTCTAAAAAATCCGGGCGCCTCCCGTCCCGCACGAAGTTCACGTGGGCCCTTGGTTCGCTCGGCGATAATTACGCGGGGAATACCATTGGGCAGCTGAAGGATCCGGTTTACACCGTGGCGCTCGGGGTGCCGCCGGAGCTGGTGGGCTGGGCGCTTTCGCTGCCGCGGTTGCTGGATGCGTTCTTCGATCCGATCGTCGGCCATTGGTCCGACAATTGGCGCGGGCGGTGGGGACGGCGGCGGCCGTTTATTTTTGTCGGTGCCGTGGCGCTGGGGCTGACGATGACGTTCCTGTGGTTGCCACCTTCGGGCGGACGGTGGAGCCACGAAGCGCTGGCGGCGTATTTTCTTGGCACGACGATGCTGTTCTACGCGGCTTACAGTATTTTTTTGGTGCCGTATCGGGCCTTGGGACTTGAGCTGACGAGCGACTATCACGAACGCACGCGACTTCAGGGCTGGGGCATGATGGTCGGTCTCGTCGGTGGCCTCGGATTGCCGTGGCTCTACAAATTGACGCTCGTCATCGGTGGTGCCGGAGTCGGCGGGGTCGCGGTCTCGGCCGACGCAATTCTGGTCGGCGCACGTTGGGTCGGTGGGGGCGTGGGCGTGCTGATCTTACTCACGTGTCTCGTGCCCGCGCTGGCTTGTCGCGAACGGATCACGACGGGCGGAGGGACAAAAATTCCCTTGCGCTCGGCGTTGGCGGCGACGGGCCGCAATCGTCCTTTTCTGCACATGCTGAGTATGAATTTCTTCGCGACCGTGGGCATGTATTCGCCCGTCACGGTGGCGGTTTTGGTGAGTATCTATTTTCTGTTTCAGGGCGACCAAAACGCTGCGGCCGACCTCACAGGCTACCTCGGGATGGCGCAGATGCTCGGCTCGTTGGCCGGCGTGCCGGTGAACACGGCGATCTCGGTTCACCTGGGGAAACGCGGTGCGGCGCTGGTCGCGCTGGTGATCGGCGCCGCAGGCTTCGTCTCGCTGGCGTGGACACTCGTTCCGTCGCATCCTTATTGGGCGGTGGCGTCCAATGTCCTCATCGGGTGGGGCATGCAGGGCGTGTGGTTGATGTCGGCAACGATGAACGCGGATGTGTGCGACAGCGATGAACTCGCGACGGGTCAGCGTCGGGAAGGAATGTATGGCGCGGTGTTCGCCTTGGAGCAAAAGATCGCTTTCGCCGTGGCGGCCATACTCGGCGGTTACCTGGTCACGCGCTGCGGTTATGTCACGAGTGCGGCTCCGCTGCCGTCGACCTTGCTGGAGTTGCGCACGACGTTGATTGTGACGCCGCTCGTGGGGCTCGGCTTCGCAGCCGCGGCCATCGCATTTTATCCTTTGTCGCGGGCCCGGGTGGATGCGATCCAAGCCGCTTTGGCGGAGCGGCGTGCCAAGCGGTGAAGTTTTCATCGCCGTCGGCGGACGGATAACATTGCCTCTGACCAACCCATGAGAGCCCGCCTGATCGATGTCGCCGCCCGAGCCGGAGTCGCCCCCAATACGGCGTCCACGATTCTCAATAATCGGCCTGACTCCTGGGCGTCGAAGGGAACGCGGGAGCGGGTGTTGCTCGCGGCGAAGGAACTCAACTACCGGCCCAGCAAGGCGGCGCTCGGCGTGCGGCTCGGCCGCTACAAAACCATCGGCCTTGTGGTGCCCGATTTGCACAATCCATTTTATCCGGTGCTGGCGGATTACTTGGACCAAGCGGTGGCGACGCATGGCTACGATCTCATCCTCGAGCACAGCCGCAATGATCTGGCGGCCGAGCAGCACAGCTTTCAATCCATCCTCGATCGCCAGGTCGACGGGGTGGCGCTGATCGTCAGTGATACGGAGCTTCACCGGCCGTTTCTCGCCGGGCTCGCGGTGAGCGGTCCACCGGCCGTGGCGTTGGCGGCCAAGCCCGTGCTGGCGCTGCCGGTGGATTCCGTGGTGAGTGATTTTTCGGAAGGATTCGCGCAAGCGATCGAGCACTTAATCGGGCTCGGTCACCAGCGGTTTGCCTTTCTGTGTGCGCTCGCGAAAGGGCAGGACGACGGTAAACGCCCCGAGCTGTTCCGCAGCATTCTCGGGGCCAAGGGCATCGCGCCGGAGAATATTTCCTTCGTGCGCTGCGAGCACCACATCGGGACGGCGCGCGATGCGTTTCGCGATCTGTTGCGCGAGACCAAACGGAAACGTCCGACGGCGTTAATCGCACTCAACGATCTCTCGGCCATCGGGGCGATGCGGGCGGCCGCCGATGAAAAACTCGTCGTGCCGCGGGATCTTTCGATCATCGGCGTGGATAATATTCCGCTCGGCGAATATCTGCCCGTCGCCCTGACCACGATCTCGCAACCGATCAAGGACATGGTCGCACGCACGGCCAGTCTCCTGATTCAGCGCATCGAAGGGAAAGCGGCGGCGAAGCCTTCGCAGACGATTTTTCCGACGGAGCTGCTCATTCGCGAGAGCACCGCGCGGGCGAGGTGACCGCGCGGTCACTCGCAATGACAAACGCGGAAAGTGAGCTTCCTGGAGCGTTTCGCTTTTACGCCGAATGGTGAAATGTCTGCGTTAGGCACCGGTGAGTTGGAACGGATAAATGGAGCCGAGTCCAAGCAGCTGCGTCAGTGAATCAAGGGCGCGGCGGGTTTCTTCGAGCAGGAGTGGATCGGCCAGGTCGGCGGTTGCGAGCTTGTCGCGGTAGTGCTGCTTCACCCACGCCGTGAGCGCGGGGTGCGGGGTGGGCGTGAGGAGCGCGCGCGGCGGGAGCGCGCTGATTTCGTCGGGCGTAAGGACGACACGGAGGCGAAGGCAGGCCGGGCCGCCGCCGTTGCGCCTCAATTGTTCGAGGTCGAGGTATGGCACAGCCGCGAACGGGGTCTTTGCGCGGGCGAGCGGATCTTCGAGAAACGCGCGGCCTCGCGGGGATTAGAGGTGGCGCCACGGTGCGACATCGAGGCGATGTTACCGGGGGAGAGGCCCGCGTCGTTGGGTGTGCGGCCGACGAAACCGTCGAAATTTAATTCGTGGGCGGACATAAGAACAAGGGCCTCACGCAAAGGTCGCGCAGAGCGCAAAGGGCAATGGGTTGGACTTCGCGACCATGGCGATCTTTGCGTGAGGCTCGAGAGCTGAGAGGCCGGATGGGAGGGTGACGGGTAATTTGAGCTCGGGAACCTCAATACTCGCCACGAGATAGGCGCCGTAGTCGGCCGCGAAAAAAGCGGCGGGGCGGTGGTTCCCGCTCTGGCCGCCGACGCTCGCGCCGGTAAGTCGCTGGCTCCAATTGATGAGGCCGGCCCGGACCTCATCGCGGAAGCGCGCGTAAAGCGCGAGGGCATCGGCGATGAGACCGCCGGCGAGGCCGTAGCGGGTGGCGTCGGCCTCGCCGAGCGCCGCGGCAAAATCGGGCACGCGGATTAGTTGTAGCAGGGGGCTGAACATTTCTTCGTCGGCGCGTTCGCGGACCGCGGTGACGTCGATCACACCCGGCGCCAGCAGCCCCGTGTAGGGCCGCAAGGAAACGGTCGGAACGACGGTGGTGCCACCGCGCGCGAGCAGCGTAGCGTGGGCAGCGAGGACTTGCGTCGCAGCGGCGACAGAAACCACCGGACCCATGAAAGGCTCCGGTGTATCCGTAAACGGACGGACGCGAATGGTGGCGCTAAGGCGGACAAGCACCGTAACAAAGGCGTCGCCGGTGGGACCGGCGGAAACGATGAGGCGGCGGGCGCACGTGCAGCGTTGGCTGGCGGTGAGAAAGGCGGATGGCATCGTGGGCAACGCGGCGGCGCGCAGATCGCGTGGGTGCCAGACGACGAGGGGGTTGTTACCGGCGAGTTCGAGCGCGGGGATTTTCTCAGGGTGCGGGAAAATTTCTCCGCCAGCCAGAGGCCCGTGCGCGCGGAACCAGTGAAGCAGAGTCTGTCGAGGCTGGGCGAGTCGACGAGGGCGGCGCCGACTTCCCGGTCGGCTTGGACAACTTCGAGGACACTGGCAGGCAGGCCGGAGTCGCGTCACGCGGTGGTCATGACCTCGGCCATGAGTCGGGCGTGTTCGCTGGGCTTGAAGACGACGGTGTTGCCGGCGAAGCGCGCGGGTACGATCCGGCCGTTGGGGAGGTGACCGGGAAAATTAAACGGACCGAAAACGGTGACGACACCAAGCGGGCGGAAACGCGTGAGGGCGGGGGCACCGGCGAAGTCCGCGCAGCGGTGCGGGTGAGCGGTGATTGAGAGTTCGATCTGGCTGATCATCGAAGTGACTTCGGTGAGTGCCTCCCAGGTGGGCTTGCCGACCTCACGCGAGATCGCGTCAGTGAGCGAGGCGCGACGAGATTCGAGTGTGGCGGCGAAGGCGCGGAGGCGAGTTTCGCGTCCAGCCAGTGACGTGCGCGGCCACGGTCGAAACGCGGCGCGGGCGCGGGTGGCGGCTCCGGTTACGTCGGCGGGGCTCGCGGCGGAACCGGTCCACACGGGTTCGCCGGTGGCGGGATTGATCGAGTAAAACGGGCTCGTTTCAAAGGCGCGAAAGAGACGGTGTTGCCGGGTGCGAGCGCCCGCGTACCGGCGGTTTCACGGTCAAGCGAGACGGAGCTATCAGGGTGCACCTCGAGGGCGCCAATGGTGGCGTGAAAATCGAGTGCGGCGTGAGTGAGGTGAAAGGGCTTCTCGACGGAGGTCGGCGTAGTGATGTCGCGGACGCGGGCGGTGCTGGTTGTGCGGATGGTCCGGATACTATAGGTCTTCGCGCGGAGCTGCGGGCCCGCGTCGAAAATATCAACTTCCGTGGTGGGCTCGAAGCCTTCGGTCCGGGGGAGCGCGAGCGCGGGTTGGCTGTTCGCGTGCACCCGGCCAATGGCGGCCTGGACGCGCGGCGGGAGCAGGGTCACGTAGATCGGGTGATCCGGCCTGAGGTCGGCCTTGAAGGTCTTGTCGCCGTGCCCACTGAGGAAATCTGCGGCGTAGAAATCGAATTCAAAGAAATGCCGGCCGACGGCCGTTCCCAGAAGGGCGACTGGCCGGTCTGGTCGATGTAGCCGCGCAGTTCGGCGATGACGGTGTGGTCGAAGCGGGCGGGAAACGCGCCGACGAAAAAAAGCGCGCGGGCGAGGGGAGGCGGCCGGCACCGGCGCGGCGATCGTCGGGATGAAGAAACAGCGAACAAATCTCGGACGGGCCGCGGTGAACTTCCTTGAGATGCAGCACGGAAATTTATTTTTCGATTCTGAGCGGCGCGTGCGGGTAACGCTCCGGGCGGAATTCGTAATTGTTGAACGGCTCGAAACCACCGCCGCGCGCCGCGAGATCGCTCGTGCCGACGATCGCGCTGATGACGGTATCTTCGAGGACGAAGAAGAGGTATTCTCCGGCGGGTTTTTTGCCCCGGACCGAAAATGACCGAAGCGATTCGTCGATTCGATCACGCAGAAAATCCTCGTTGGCCGGAAGCGCGGTCAGGCCGCCATCGATCGAGGCGGCAAGTGCGACGAGACCAGCCAGGTCGGACTCGCGGATGGGGCGGAGGAGAAGCACGGGGACGTCAGAAGGCCGGTGGGCCGCTCGGCGGAACGTCGGGCGCGGAGGTTCCGCCGCTACCGGGGAAGGGTCACTTCGCCGGCGGCGTAGCGGGTGAGGAACAGCGCGACGATTTGGGCACGCGTGGCGAGGGAAGAGATCACGACGCACTCGCGATCACTGTGCAGGTGGTCGCCGAGCGGACCGACGGCGTCGAGGTTAGCGAGGCCGGCGGCGAAGAGGAGGTTGCCATCGGAACCGCCGCCGCTGTGCACCCAGTTGGGCGGGATTTGACCGAGATCGCGCGCGGCGTGCTGCCAGGCGGCGAAAGCGGCTTCCTCGACGGGACTGCACTCTTTCGGCGGGCGGTTAAAACAGCCGGTGAGTTCGAGGCGGAAGCCGTCCCGACCATCGATGATGGCGGCGAGGGCGTGGAGGCGTGCGAGGAGCGGTTCGCGATCGGCCACGCGTGTAATGCGGACGTCGAGCTCGGATTGGGCAAAGTCGGGCACGACGTTGGTCGCGGTGCCGCCGCCGCGAATATTCCCGACGTTGACGAGGACGCCAGGGAGTTCGGAGGGAATTTTCGCCGCAGCGAGGAGGAACTCGGCGAGTGCGAGAATGGCGTTGCGGCCGGAACTCGGCACCTGCGCGGCGTGGGCGGCACGACCACGGCAGGTGGCGATAAAACTACCGGTGCCTTTGCGGGATTGCACAATATCGCCGGACGGCCGCGCGGGTTCGAATACGAGTGCGAAGGTGTGGCGGGTGGCGGCTGCGATGAAGAGGGGGGCGCTGCCGTGGGAACCCGTTTCCTCGTCGGGCGTGAGGAGGATTTCCCAACCGAGTGCGGAGGCGCCGGGGGCTTGCTCGAACGTCTGGAGGGCGGCGAGGAGAACGACGAGGCCGCCCTTCATGTCGGCGACGCCCGGACCGCGCAACGTGTCGGCGTCAGGACGGGAGCAGGTCTGAAACGGATCAGTGGCTTCGTAGACGGTGTCGTAGTGGCCGTTGAGGAGAATCTGGCGCGACGCGGAAGGGCGGAGCCGCAGGCGGAGGGCGCGGGCCGTGGTGCCGATGAGCACCGGCTCTTCCAGGAGCGCGGCGGGAAACGCGCGGGTAAATTCGGCGCGCAGCGCGTGGCGCATGCGCTCGAGTCCGGTGAGATGGCCGGAGCCGGAGTTGATCAGCGACCACGATTCGAGGAGCGCGGCGAGTTCAGGCGTGCGCGAGGGCAACGCGAGAATGGGCGCAGGGAGAGAGAGCGGACGGCTCATTTTTTTGCAGGAACGGTCAGGGCGGCCGCCGGATCGTCGGTGAGTTTTCCGTCGGCAGACGAGACGATACGGAAGGCGGCGGGGCGGTCGACGTGGAGGGTTTTGAGATTGAGCGAACTGTCGGGTCCGAGGCCGATCACGTGGATGCCGCGCGTGACGAGGGGCTTGCCGGGGGTGATGACTTCAGGGAGATTTTTCGGGACCACGAGCCACGCGAGGCCGTTTTTTTCGGTGAAGACTTTTGCCGTGGAGTCGGGCTCGACGCAGAGGGCGGTGGCTTCATCGATCCCGAGGCCGAGGAGGCGGGACGGTTGCGGTTTTTCGTCGGCGGCGATGCGGGCGAGAAACGCGACGAGCCGACCGAGACGTTGGCGGGCCATGAAGTGTGAGTCGGTGATCACACCTACGAGGGCCGGCGCGGCGATGAAGTCGCGGCCGACCGTGACTTTTTTGTCGTAGGGATTGGCGAGCGCGGTCGCGCTGGTCACGGAATCTTCGAGTGCGGAAAAATAATATTGTCCGAGGACGGCGAGGCCGGCGCTCGTGCCGCCGAGGGGTTTGCCGGCGCGGAGGTGGGTGTTGAGGGCTGCGCCGACAGGGGTGCCGTTCCAGTAATTGACGTAGCGGGCCTGATCGCCGCCGGCTATAAAGATGCCGTCGGCCTTGGCGATGATTTCGAGCACGCGTGGATCGCTCGCGGCGGTGGCATCATTAAATTTGATGCTCTGGACAGAATCGACACCGCCGATTTTGGAAAAAACGTAGTCGTTATAGCCATCGGCCCCGGACGCGCGGAGGATGACGATGTCGCCCCCGCCCGAGCAGGCGACGAACCACTTCCAGGCCGCGGTCACGTCACCGCCACCGCCGGAGAGAAAGAGGCCGGCGCGAGTCTGCGTCGGCTTCGTATCGGCGGGATTACCGGTGAGCCAGGAGTCGTAGCTGGCGGCCGAGAGGGACGTCACCAGGCCGCAGACCCAAGCGACCGTGGCAGATAAATTGCGCATGGCAGAAACTT
>CAMBVX010000182.1 GCA_945871085.1 Opitutus sp. GAS368
CGGCATGGAGTTCCGGCTGCTGCCAGACAACAAGGTCTCCGTTTGGTCGCTCTCCTTCCAAGGACTTGTCTCGGACAATAACTTCTTCCAGCGCCTGACTGCGGGGGGCGCACTCGATCCGTCCTTCAATCTGACGGGCTTTGGTGGCACCTTCGGCAGCGTTTATCGCGGCGCCACCGGTGCGATCACCTCGATTACGCTGGGGTCGGCCCGCGTGCTGGCCCACGACTCGCTCGGTCGCCTCTACGCCAGCAGCACGACGGGCAGCTACCCCGCCAACGCGACTTCGCTCGGCTTCACGTTCTACCGCACCAATCCCGATGGTCTCCTCGACTCTACGTTTACTGCGCCGGTGGTGAGTTGGCCGACCACCGTATCGTTCCCCACCATCACCGATTCGCAGACCAACGGTGGCACTGCCGGCCAGGTCAGCGCGGTTGTCGTCAGTGGGACGCCGTTCGCCGGCGCCGTACCTGTTTCCGGCGGCAAGCTCCTCGTCTACGGACTCTTCACCACGCTCGGTGGACAACCGGCCCCCGGTCTGGCCCGCCTCACCAACACCGGCGCGGTCGACACCACTTTCAACATCGGCACCGGCGCACAGCTTCGCTACCAAGCCAGTCGCACCGCGCAAGTCGAGGGCGTGACCGTTGCCGCCGACGGCAAGATCTGGGTCACCGGCGCGTTCGATACCTTCGGCGGTATCCAGGCCCCCGGTATCGTCCGTCTCAACGCCGATGGTTCGGTCGACACGAACTTTGCCACGGACATTTTCTATCGGACCTACCTCGGCGGAATCACTCAAGTGGGCTTTGCCCCCAACGGCACCGTCTACGTCTCCGGCACCTTTAGCCGCGGAGGTGATGCGTTCCCCTCCGCTTTCCATGCTCTCGTGAATTCCGAGACGCCCGTGATTTCGACCCAGCCGGTTGCCAGCCAGAGCCTCCTCGCTGGCGTGACCGCAAACTTCAGCGTGACCGCGACCGGCGCAAACCTCACGTATCAGTGGCGCAAGAACGGCGCGGATATCCCCGGCGCCAACGGTGCCACCTATTCGATCAACCCCGTCGCCGTCACCGCCGCCGGCCTCTATGATGTTGTCATCGCCAACGGTGCGGGCTCGGTCGCCAGCGCCGGCTCGCTGCTGAACGTCGAGCCCGCTGTCATCTCCGGCTCCCGGCTGCTCAACCTGTCCAGCCTTGGTGCCGTCGCCTTGGGTGAGCACTCCTTCCTTGCTAGTTTCACCATCGAAGGCACCGCCGCTAAATCCGTCCTCGTCCGCGCGGTCGGTCCCACCCTCGCCACCTTCGGCGTTTCCGGCACCCTCGCCGATCCGATCCTCACTCTGCATGACGCGACCGGCGCGCAGATCGCCACCAACAACGACTGGGGTGGGGGAGCACCGCTCACCGCCGCCTTCTCCGCCGTCGGCGCCTTCGCCCTTTCGGCGAACAGCAAGGACGCCGCCCTCCTGATCTCGCTCGCGCCCGGCACTTACACGGCTCGTGTCACCGGTGCCGTCGCCTCGAGCGGCATGGCACTCGTCGAGGTCTACGATGCCAACGACACCCAGCGTTTCGCCTACCTCTCGGTCCGCTCAACCATCACGGCCGGCGCCACTGCGACGACGGGTTTCGCGATCGGCGGCAGTGGCGCCACCGGCACCAAGACCGTCCTGATTCGGACCCTCGGTTCCTCGCTCGTCCCGGCCCTCGGCGCACTTGCCAACACCACTTTGAAGGTCTTCGCCGGAAGCACTGAGATCGCCAACAACGATGATTGGGGCACCAATCCCAACCTCGCCGATCTCGCCACCGCCACCGCCGCGGCCGGTGCGATGCCGCTCGCTGGGAACGACGCTGCCGTGCTCCTCACTCTCGCTCCCGGCAACTACACCGTGCGGGCCTCGGGCTTCGGCGGTGCCGCCGGGTTCGTCCTGACCGAGATCCATATCATCGATTCCTTCCGCGCCGCCACGTTTGCCCCCGCGCTCCTCGCACCGTTGCACAACCAAGCCCTCTCGAGCGGCGCTCCGATCTACCTCCACGCCCCGGTGGTCGGTAAACCCACCGCCGTTTCCTACGTATGGAAGCTCGGTGGCGCCATTGTTACCAGTGGAGTGCCGGTCGCGGATTCGCCGGGCGCGCTCTACTTGCCCTTCGCCCTAGCCTCCGACTCAGGCCTCTACACGGTCGAGATGACCAACGCCGCCGGCACCACCGTTAGCGCGGCTGCCACGATCGCCGTCACGCCGCCGGTGGGTTACTCGGCCACGCACGCTCTTTTCGGTCCCGGCTACGTTGCCGGCGGCACGGTCACGATCACCAACACCCTCTCCTACGCGGCCGCCTCTGCCAGCCTCGGCTGGTCGGTCACGCTGCCGACGGGTTGGAGCTACGTCTCCTCCGCCGGTGACGCCGGTGAAACCAGACCCCTCGTTGGATCGACCGGCACCGTCAGCTGGGCGTGGACGGTCGTGCCCCTCAACTCCGTCACGTTCACCTACACGGTCAACGTCCCCGCCGGCGAGACGGCCACCCGTGCGCTCACGGCCATCGCCATCGCCCGCCCCGGCGGCAACCCGGTCACCTTCATCGCCAATCCGAACCCCCTGTCCGTCGCCCGCGTCGGTCCGCACTCCGCCGATACGAATCGCGATTTCCGCCTCAACCTCATCGAGCTGACCCGCGTCATCGAACTCTACAACACCCGCATCACCACCGTGCGCACGGGCCGCTACTTGGTGCAGGCTGGCACCGAAGACGGCTTCACTCCTGATGGCGTCACGCCCGACGCCGCCACGGTGACGCTCACGAGCTACCACTCCGCCGACGTGAACCGAGACGGCAAGCTGAGCATCCCCGAACTCACCCGCGTGATTCTGCTCTACAACACCCACGCCGCGACTGTCCGCACCGGCGCCTACCATCCCGACCTCCTCGGCGAAGATGCCTACAACCCCGGCCCCTGATCTTTCCTCGCGCACCAAATTATTTTCTGAAACAAATTTAACCCAGTATCCCGGCGGGCATGGGGCGTTCCCTTCCCGCCGTTCCCCGCGCTCGATTTGTCTTTCACCGGCTCAACGCTCAACCCTCAGCTCTCAATTCCGATTCATCCATGAAAACCACCGCACTCCTCCGGCGCTTCGCTGTTACCTTCGCCCTGTGCGCCGCCTCCCTGGCCTCCGCTCAGACTGCCACGCTCAAGGCCGATGCCTCTGCCCTTGTTCTCTCGGGTGGCAGCATCACGTTCACTGCCGCCGCCAACTACGATGGCCAGCCCTCCGCTGTGGGCTGGGCGATCGCTCTGCCGTCCGATTGGACCTTCGTCAGTGTCTCCGGCGCCAACGTTCCCGAGATCTCGCCCGATGCCGGCTCCACGGGCACGCTGGAGTTCGCCTACACGTCTGCCCCGGCGCGCCGCGCCGAGTTTAACCTCGTCGTGCGTTATCCCGCCGGTGCGACGACCGCGAAAGCGGTCCCCACCGTCCTCATTCGCGCCAACGGCAAGCTCGCGACGCTGACGCCCGCTCCTGTCGTATTCGGCCGGTAAACGTCTCGTCGCAGCAAGGTTGCATGTCGGTCTGCCGCCGGGCAGACCACCCGGTCCGCCCATTTTTTGTGCCTCAGACGGATCTTCCTCCCCCGTCCAAGCGGGCCGCGAGGAGTGGTTCGGGCGGTTTTTCAGACCTGTTGCCTCAGCTGGAGCCGCCGGTCCCCGTCCCGGCCGCGACGCCCAAGGAGAAGATGGTCATTGTCTCAAATCCAAGCTCGGCAAAGAAGGCTACAAATTGCGCAAGCAAACGGTCAAACCGGTCTTCGGCGAAGTGCTGGGCTTCCACCGCTTCAGTTTACGTGGCCACGCGAAAGTTTCGCTTGAATGGACCCTTATCAGCGTGAGCGATAATTTCAAACGGCTCTTCACGCTGAAAAGCCAGGCCGCAGCGGCGTAAAACCGCACGGAGAGCGGCCACCTGCGGGCGAAACACCGACCAGCTTGCCCCCAAAACACTAACACATTGTGTGTTTCCCGTCGGCGAAATTTTTTGCGCGCCGCGCGTAGGAAAAACAGCGAATTTTCACGATCACGCATTTTTTCAGTCTGACAGGCTGCTAGCTTCAAGTTGGAGCTGCACCCGTTGCACCACATATTTGACGTTCGCCAAAGTTTTGATTGCATTCGACCCTGTCGACCGTATGACCTCAGCTTCCTTTCCACTACGCCTGCCCTCAATTCCGGGGTGACAGGGGGAACGAAATCCATGAGCCAACAGTTCAAACTTAACGTCACCGCACGCGCCCAAACCGGTCGTAGTGCATCACGCCGCCTCCGCAAGGCCAACCGCGTTCCTGCGATTCTCTACGGGAAGCACACCAGTCCGGAGTCGCTTTCGGTCGAAGGTCCGGAGTTCATCCGCTTCCTGAAGTCCGTTGGCGGTCGCTCCGTCCTGGTGGAACTTGCGCGCACGGACAAGGTGGAGAAGGCCCTCTCGTTCCTCCAAGAAGTTCAGCGGGACCCGATCACGGACAAATACCTCCACATCGACTTCCAAGAAGTTAAGGCTAACGAGAAATTCGAAATCCGCGTGGCGGTTCGCGTCAGCGGAGAGTCCTTTGGCGTCAAGAACCAGAGTGGAGTTCTTGAAATGAACACCCAGCAGCTCCGCGTGCGCTGCTTCCCGAAGGATCTTCCAGAGGCGATCACCGTCGATGTCACCGAGCTCAAGGTCGGTGAGACGATCAAAGTTTCCGGTCTGAAGCCCATTGAAGGCGTCGAGTTTCTCGACCTCAAGGGCCAACCGATCGTCTCGTGCGTCGAGCCTGTCGCCGAAATCGTCCAAGAAGTGGCAGCCGCCGCTCCAGTCGAGGGTGCTGCCCCCGCCGCTGGTGCTGCCGCTGGTGCCGATGGTGCTACGCCTGTCGGTGCGCCCGCTGCCGGGGCCAAGCCTGGTGCTGCGACGGCTGCTGGCGCAAAGGCTGCTGCACCGGCCGCCGGCGCCAAGCCGGCCGCTCCCGCCAAGAAGTAATTCTTGTTTTTTTCCTGCGCCGCCCCGCTGCCTCATCGCAACGGGGTCATGGCCAACGTTCTTTGAGTTATGTCCATCTCCCTCGTTGCCGGTCTCGGCAATCCGGGCCGCGAATACGAAGCTACCCGTCACAATTTTGGCTGGCTGGTACTCGATGCCTTCGCCAAAAAACACGGTCTCGCTTGGAAACAGGTGGGGCAGTTTGAGGCGGAAGTCGCGCGCTGGGATACGCCCGGCCGGACTCGTTGGCTGATCAAGCCACAGACGTTCATGAACGCCAGTGGCACGGCCGTCGGAGCCTTCGCGCGCTTCTTCAAGATCGCTTCCACGGAGGTTGCGGCCGTCTATGATGACCTCACGATCGATCTCGGATTGGTCAAGGTCTCAGTGACGGGCAGCGCTGGCGGTCACAACGGAGTGGCGAGCTTGCTCGAACACCTTGGCGACGGGTTTGCCCGCTACCGGCTCGGCATCGGGCCGAAGTTGCCAGCGCAGATGGAACTCACTGACTTCGTTCTCGGAAAATTCACTTCAGATCAACAGATTCTCTTAAATCAAAAATCAGAAACTCACGTGCAAGGCCTCGAACTGCTGCTCTCCCGCGGCACGGAGGCAGCCATGAATCACCTCAATCGCAGAGATCCAAAATGAACGCTACCAATCGCAATTACCGCGCCACCTTCATCCTCGATAACCGGGGCAAGGAAGACACTGTCGAGCAGATTATTGACGGTGTGAAAAAGGTCATAGTCGAGCTCAAGGGCGACGTCACCGCCGTGGAAAACATCGGCAAGAAAGACTTCGTCCGCGTGACCGACAAGAAGCTGACGGGTGCGACTTATGTCCACGTCAACTTTGCCGCTCCGGCCGCCGCGCCAGCGGAGTTGATCGAGCGCCTCCGGCTGAACAGCAGCGTCTACCGCACATTTATTCAGTCCGCTTAATCCATTTTTGGCGGCGCTTCGGTCATGCCCTCCCTCAACAAAGTCTTGCTCATGGGCAATCTGACCCGCGACCCCGAGTTGCGCGTCACGCCCAAAGGCACGCCGATTTGCCAATTCTCACTCGCGATCAATCGGCAGTTTAAGATGGAGTCGGGCGAGACCCGGGAGGAAGTCATTTACGTGGATGTCGAGGCTTGGGGCAAACAGGGTGAGACGATTGCCAAGTATGTGACGAAGGGGCGCCCGCTGTATGTCGAAGGCCGTCTGCGGCTAGACCAGTGGGAGG
This sequence comes from Opitutus sp. GAS368, assembly GCA_945871085.1. Classification (GTDB taxonomy): domain Bacteria; phylum Verrucomicrobiota; class Verrucomicrobiia; order Opitutales; family Opitutaceae; genus GAS368. The sequence goes on from CAMBVX010000182.1 coordinate 6,260, forward strand.
ATAAGAACACCAAAGAAAAGCGCAGCCGCATGAAGGTCGTGCTCGAACAATTTCAGTTCCTCGGGGATGGTCGCGCCGGTGCTCCTAGCGGTGGTGCGCTAGGCTCTGCAGACCCGGGCATTGATCAGACCGTTTCGCCCGAACGGCACTCTCCGCCGGCTCGTAGCGCTACGCCCAAGCCCGCGGCGCAGGAAAACCTCGACGAAGACGTTCCTTTTTAGCCGCACTCAAGATTTATTGGAGCGGCTTCAGCGATGGAGCCGTCGACGGCCAGTGCCGTCGTGACACCCGCAAACAACTAACCGCGCTTCGGCGCAGATCGAACCCAACCTACTATGGCCTCAACAGAAATTCTCCTCGTCAAACCCGTCGAAGGTCTCGGCGGCGAAGGCGATCAAGTCAAAGTCCGCGCTGGCTATGCCCGCAATTATCTGCTCCCGCGCAAGATCGCTGTGTCGCTGAATGCGGCGAACCAAAAGCACGTCGAGGCGCTCAAAAAGCGTCGCGTGGGCCGTGAGCAAGACGAACTGACTGCCGCGCAAGAGCTGGCCAAGAAGCTCGAGAAGACGAGCCTCGCATTCGCCGTGAAGACTGGCGAGGGTGGCAAGATGTTCGGCGCCGTCACCGCGACCGATGTGCACGACAAGCTCACGGCGGCAGGTATCGTCCTCGAGAAGAAAAAGATTCACCTGCATACGCCGGTCAAGACCCTCGGCAAGCACACCGTGAAGGTGAAGCTCCACGCCGACGTTTCCGTCGAACTGAACTTCGACGTCGTGTCTGAGAACCCGATCGAGCCGGTCGCCGCCGAGGCGCCCAAGCCCGAGTTCAAACGCTACGACCGCCCAGAGCGGAAGTAAGACGGCGCCCTGCGGTTCGCAAAATTTCGAGGGCCGCGTCCACCCACCGGACGCGGCCTTTGTGCTTTTGGTGAATCGATTATTCCCACCAACTATAGCCTCTCCACTGGCCTCGATTCTGACCCATTTATTCGCGAATGGTCGAAGACGCACCCCATAAATTCCGACGTTCCGAAGCACCCCAAAGTGCTGTTGGGCGCTCGTTGCCGCACAGTCTTGAGGCGGAGGAGTATCTGTTGTCCTGTTGTCTGCTCGATGGTGCCGATGTGCTTTCGCGCTGCCTCGAAGCGCGTATTCGGCCGGAGTCATTTTACGACGCGAAGCACGGGGTGATCTACGAGGTGTTGGTCAACCTCTACAACAGCCAGAAGCCGATTGAAGTTTCGGTTGTGGCCGAGGAACTGAAGACCTCGCGACAGCTGGATGCCGTCGGTGGCTACGCTTTCCTCGCTCAGGTGAGCAGTCGGATTCCGACCACTGCACAAGCTGGATATTTTATTGAAAAAGTCCGCGAGCAGAGCCTGCTGCGCGAAATCATCCGCTCGGCCACCGGTGCCGTGGAGGATTGTTACGGCTACTCGGGCGGGATCGACGAATTCGTCGATCAGATTGAATCCAAGATTTTCACGGTGACGCAGAATCGGGTGAGCGAGAGCGCCAAGCAGATGCGCGAGCCCACGCGCGAGGCTATGAATGTCATCACGAAAATGATGATGAAAAAGGGCGAACTAACAGGCGTCTCCTCGGGCTTTAAGGATCTGGACGCGCTCATGTGGGGTTTCCAGCGCCAGGAAATGATCATCCTCGCGGCTCGTCCTTCGATGGGTAAAACATCCCTCGCACTCAACTTCGCCGAAGCAGCCTCCCTGCCGCATCGTGGGCCAGGGGTTGCCAGCTTGATTTTTTCTTTGGAAATGAGCGCATCCCAGCTCGCGTTGCGCATGCTTTGCTCGCGGGCGCGAGTGAATATGAAGCTGCTTCGGGACGGTTTGCTTTCTAAGAACGGCGATGAACAAAATCGTCTGGTCCAAACCGCCGATGAGTTCTCCAAGGCTCCCATTTTCATCGACGACTCGAGTTCACTATCGATCATGCAGCTGCGGGCCAAAGCCCGGCGCATTCACTCGCGCACGCCGCTTGGTTTCATCGTCGTCGACTACCTCCAATTATTAAGCCCGACCGACAGTAAGATGCCTCGCGAGCAGCAGGTCGCTGAAGCCTCACGCGGACTAAAATCACTTGCGAAGGAACTCAATGTGCCGGTCCTTGTATTATCCCAACTCAACCGCTCTTCCGAAAAGGAAAACCGCACGCCAAAACTGGCCGACTTGCGCGAATCCGGCTCGATCGAGCAAGACGCCGACGTAGTTCTTATGCTGGCCCGCCCGCGCGACGCCGACGAAAAATTCCAAGTAGCCGCCGACTCGGCCGAGTTAATCGTTGCCAAGTCACGAAACGGCCCGGTAGGAGAACTGAAGCTTACCTTCCTTCGAGACATTACCCGCTTTGAAAACTATCATCAGTAACCCTACGCGTAGGGTCACCTCCTCAATCGTTGCCTTTTTCTTGTTGGTGGCTGCGGGTGGAACTCCGGTCCGAGCACAAGCCCCTGGTCAGCCGCCACCTGAGCAACCGCAACAAGCTGCACCCGTCTTTAAGGCCGGGACGATCACGATCAAGTTTGTCGGCACGGCCAACGTTAACGAGCAGGTCGTGCGCGCCAACATGCAGGTCCGGGAGGGAGGCGAGTTCGACGCCAATATGCTCGACCGCGACCTGCGCTCGCTCTATCGCACCGGCCTATTTGAGCTGATCGAGTTCAAACAGGAGCCGGGTGAAGCGAACGCCTTGAATCTCGTGGTCGAGGTCACCCCAAAATATCGCATCCTCGCGGTCAGGTTCGAGGGCAACCAAAAGATCAAAAGCAACCGCCTCGAAAAAGAGGCCAAAACGCGCCCCAATTTTGCTCTCGATGAACGTCAAGTGAAGGACGATGCGAGCAAGCTGATCGAGTATTACCAAAAGGCGGGATACAATCAGGTCTCCGTCACTTACTCCATTGATCGTGATCGGGTGGGTGGGTTTGGGACCGTCATCTTCAAAATTAAAGAAGGTGCCAAGGTTAAGATTACCGATATCCGCTTCGTCGGCAACGCCCACGTCAAGGCCAGCAAGTTAAAGGGCGAGATGGAAACGAAGAAATGGTGGATGTTTTCTTGGCTCACTGGCTCGGGTCGATTTAAGGATGATCAGTTTGAGGACGACCTCGACAAGCTCCGTGATTTTTATCGTGAGCAGGGCTATCTCGATATCGATATCCCGCAGGATAAAGTAGTCTTCAGTTATCCAAGTCCCGACAAACTTCTGATTTCGGTGGCGGTTGTTGAAGGTCGCCAATACCGGGTCGGTGAAATTAATTTTTCGGGCAATAAACTTTTTGCTACGACGCTGCTCAAACGCGTCGCTCGCATTCGCAGCGGCATGGTTTTTGTGCCCTCGCGCCTCGATAAGGATACGGAACGCGTCGAGGATTTTTATGGTAAGGACGGTTACCTGCAAACAAACGTGCGCATCCTGCGAAAGCCGAATGTTACCACGGGCAACATCGACATTGATTACCAAGTCCAAGAGAGTGAAAAATTCAACGTCGAATCGATCGTGATCGACGGTAACACGAAGACCAAGAGCACGGTCATCCTCCGTGAACTCGTCCTTGGCCCCGGTGATGTGTTCAGCAAGGTAATGATGAAAATCAGTAAATTACGCCTCGAGAATACGCGGTTTTTCGAGGATGTGAATGTGACCGATCAGGAGACCAACATCCCGGGGCGCCGCAACATGCGCATCGCGGTCAAAGAGGGTCGCACGGGTAATCTGACCTTCGGTGCCGGCTTCAGTTCGCTCGAGCGCGCAACGCTTTTTGCCGAGGTTTCACAGTCTAACTTCGATATTTTTAACCGCCGCTCCTTCTTCCAGGGCGATGGCCAGAAATTCCGCCTTCGCCTTCAACTTGGTTCGCTCTCCAGCGAGGCCGTCCTTTCTTTCGAAGAACCGTGGCTGTTCCAAAAAGCCCTTGCGCTGGGCTTTAGCATTTTCCGCAGCAGTTCCGACTATAACAGCTCGTTCTACAGCCAAGTCGAAACCGGCGCCGAAATCTACCTCCGCAAACGTCTCTTTGAGCTCGTCGAAGGTAAATTGGCCTACACCTACAAGGTTGTTAACATCAAAGACGTGTCGTCCTCAGCCTCCTCGATTATCCGATCCCTTGAAGGTGATAACGCGCTTTCTGAGATCAGCTTTCAGCTCCTCCGTGACACGCGTGACAAGATCATCAACACCACCGCGGGCAACCGCATCGAAATCAATACCGCCATCGCCGGCGGGCCTTTGGGCGGCAGCAAGATCAATAACTACTACAGCGTCGAGTTCCGCGGCTCGCAGTTCTTCCCCGTCTTTGAAACGCAAACGCAGGTGCTGGCCCTTCTCGCCCGTGGTGGTGTGATCCAAAATTTCGGCGACAGTCCCGACGTGCCCTACTACAGTAAGTATTACCTTGGTGGCCCCACCACTCTCCGAGGTTATGAATTTCGCGACGTGGCACCGCGTGACACCTTTAACGAACCGATCGGTGGCAAAACCTACGGGTTCTTCAGTGCCGAATATTCTTTGGATATCGTGAGTCCGATTCGGGCGGCGATTTTCTACGACGCTGGTTTCGTCAACCGTAGTGCTTACGACTTTAATCCCCGCGATTATGCCGACAATTTTGGCTTTGGCCTGCGCCTCTTCGTGGCCGGTGCCCCACTCAGTCTCGATTTTGGTATTCCAATTAAGGGGCCCAAGGATGCGAAGAAGGGCAACCAGTTCAATTTTTCCTTTGGCACGCGCTTCTGATTCTGTTCCACTTTATCCTTTCGTTTTCAAAACAACCCATGAAGAAATCCATCCAAACACTCATTGCGATCGCCGTCTTCGGCACGCTATCGCTCGCGGCTAACGCCCAACCGGCCGTCAAACTCTTGGTCGTCGATATGGCGAAGCTCTACGACGGTCACTACAAAACGGTTGAGCAAAACGCCAAGATTCAGGCCGACGACGCCAAGGCACAGGAAGAAGTCGACAAGATGAACAAGGAGGGTAACGCCCTCGTCGAAGAATACAAGAGTCTCAACGACCAGTCGAACAATCCCACCCTGACGGCCGAAGCTAAGGGCAAGGCACAAAACGAAGCGCAAAAGAAACTAGAGGGCATCCAAACCAAGCAGCGCGAAGTTCAAGGCTTTATCCAGAACACCCGCAATTCGCTCGGTCAGCGTCTCAATACCTTTCGTAGTCTGATGCTCGAGGAAATCAGCAAAATCGCGACCGAAGTCGCCAAGCGTAAGGGCGGCACCGTCCTCCTCGACAAAGCCGGCCCGACGGGTATCGGCATCTCGAGCTTGGTCTACGCTGATGCTGGTTACGATATTACCGATGACGTGATGAAAGAAATCAACAAGGACCGCCCGGCCAATGCGCCCGTGGCGCCTGCCACCGCTGCGCCCGCTGCCGCCCCGGCCTCCGGAATCACTGTTCCCGGTCTCGCGCCGAAGAAGTAACCACGCTACGGTTGAAAATGTTTCACAAGCTCCACTCGTTGAGTGGAGCTTTTTTGTGTCCGTTTCGCGGCTCCGCACACTTTCATATACTTGGTTGCTAAAGCTGAATTGCTCCGCGGCTCGTTAACCTTACTGTTCAATTCATGCAGGTTAAGTTTTCTACCGACGATCTCATCGCGATCACAAATCCACGGTCCTTGCGGGGTTCGACCCGCGATGCTGTTCATGGACTGGCGTCGCTTTCGGCGGCCGGCCGAGGCGATCTTTCTTTCCTCGGCAACAGGAAATACAAGTCCGAAGTCGCCTCGACTCGGGCGTCTGTAGTGCTCCTGCCCACCGACTATCAGGGTGCGCCTGCATCCGATCAGCTTTTCCTCTTGGTGGAGAACCCCTCGGTAGCATTGGCCCGCGTTTGTGCCCAGATTGAGCTCTTGATTTGGCCAAAACCTGCCCCGGGTATCCACGCGTCCTCATCGATTGCGCCGGGAGTGATTGTCTCTCCCTCGGCGACGGTGGGGCCGCTCTGTGTGGTCGAGGCCGGTGCTCGGATCAGGGATCGCGCCCATCTTCAGGCGCAGGTGTTTGTCGGTCGCGATGCTGAGATCGGCGAGGACAGTTGGCTGATGCCGGGGGTGGTCGTCGCCACCGAGTGCGTGATTGGCCGTCGAGTTCGGCTTCAGCCTGGAGTGGTGGTTGGGTCGGACGGATTTGGTTACGAATTTTCGAGTGGGAGGCACGAAAAGGTGCCTCAAGTTGGGCATGTTTTGATCGGCGACGATGTCGAGATTGGCGCGAATACAACGCTCGACCGAGCACGCTTTAGTCGGACGGAGGTGGGTGAGGGGACAAAGATCGATAACCTCGTCCAAATTGCCCACAACGTGGTGATCGGCAAACACTGCTTGATCTGTGCGCAGGTGGGTATTTCCGGGAGCACTCGGCTCGGGGACTATGTCGTCTTGGGCGGCCAAGCCGGCCTCGCGGGACACATTGCTGTTGGTGAGGGGGCAAAGGTCGGTGGCGGGGCTGCCGTCACGGTTGACGTCCCCGCCGGAGTGTTCGTGAACGGCTCTCCGGCGATTCCCCTACAACTTGAGCGACGACTGGTTGTCCTGCAGCGGCGACTGCCCGACTTGTTCAAACGCGTAGACGCCTTGGAGGCACAATCAGGCTGAGCGGGCTTGGTTTGTTTGTGCGCGAACCGTGTCCGTCGGTTGTCGGCACCGCGAATCCTTATTTGAAGCTAAGTGATTGTTCCGGGTGGAGGCTGAGCGATTTGGCGGGACTTTTGCGGAAAACTTTTCTTGGCTCGCGGGATGAATCCCACGCCCGTGAAGTCCGCGTCGCCGACGAAGCCGCTGCCGGAAGAG
>CAMBVX010000183.1 GCA_945871085.1 Opitutus sp. GAS368
GCCACGACCACGCCCGACGACGGCGGTGGCCAGCTCTTCGGCGGCACCGGCTCGAGCACAATCCGCGGCGTGGGCTCGAACTCGACCAACCGCAATTTCTTCACCGGCGGCTCGAATCCCTCGACCTACAATCTGGAGCGGATGGATTATGCGCGCGGGCCGAACTCGATCCTGTTCGGCACCGGCACAATCAGTGGCACGGCCAACGCCGTGGTGAAAAGCGCCCGCCTCGGCCGCAACGCCACCGAGGTGCGCGCCGAGTACGGTTCGTGGGATTCCTACCGCGCCACCCTGGACGCCAACTACGCCCTGGGCCGGAAAGTGGCGGCGCGCGTCGTGACCACGTGGCAGGACACCCACACCTGGCGCGACTGGGAACGCACGCAGCGCCAGGGCGTGTCGCCCTCCCTCACCTTCGATCTCACCCGCCGGACGCGGTTGTCCGTCATCGGGGATTATTATGAGCAGAAGGTGGTCGCCGGCATGGTGGCGCTGACCGATTCGTTTTCCGGCTGGGACGGCAGGACGGTGTACTCCGGCATCCAGCCCACGACGCTGCCCAGCCAGACCTCGGTCGGCGCCTCGCGCCTCGGGACCAACGTCTGGCTGGTCTCTCCCGCCTCGGGCCGGGGCTTTGACACCGCCGTCAGCTACACAGGCATGATGCAGACCCTGGGGTTCTCGGGGCAGCGTCTCGTCAACGGCGTGGCGACGGCGAGCGGTTCCGCGCTGGGCTACACCAACGTCGCGATTCTCGATGTGCCGGCGACAGCGGTGGGTGTTTACGATGCCGCCATCCAGGGGTCGCAGTTTCGGATGCCCGCGCGCTCGTTCACCAACATCGGTCCGAATCCGACCGCGATCAACCGGTTCCGCGACGCCACGTTCTTCCTCGACCAGCGTGTCGGCGACACGCTCACCCTGCTGCTCTCCGGCGCGGCCAACCGGCACTTCAGCTACGGCCTGATCGATTACTACTCGAACCAGGGCTACCCCAACATCTACATCGACGTGAATCGCCTGCTGCCCGACGGCGCCACCAATCCGAACTTCCTCCAGCCCTACAATGAATTCACGCGGCCCGAGCGGCAGAAGGTCGAGACCACCAACAAAGCCCTGCGTTTCGCCGCGGCCTACGTGAAGGACACGCGCTGGGTGGACATCCGGGCCAACGTGATTGGCGCCGTCGAGAAGCAGGATCTCTTCCGGACGCGCGAATATTACATGCTGCCCGTCGATGCCGACCCGCGCGTGTGGGGCCTGATCAGCAGCACGCGCACGCAGACCCTGCGTTATCGGTATTATTGGAACCAGCCGCAGCGCGACATCGTCGAGATGAAGGAGATCACGCTCGTCGACCCGACCGCCCGCACCTCCCAGACCTACAAGCCCCTCTGGGTGCTCGGCTCGGATCGCAACGACGCCACCAACCTGAGCAACGCGACGACGAAGTATTACCAGATCTCCGCCAATCTGGCCTTCTGGAAACGGCGCATCATCCTGCTGGGCGCGTATCGCTCCGACCAGGTGGATCGCAGCCAGAAGCTCTTTCTCCGGCCGATGGATCACCCGGCCAACTACGGGGCCCTCACCCGGGATCATTTCATCTATCGGCCGAATGCGCCGGCCGACTATTTCACGATGACGTATGTGCCCAAGGATGCGGCGGGCCGGCCGACCGGCGCCCTGCAGCTCGCCCCGGCCACGCGCCCCCGCGACGCGACCACGGGCGTCGCGCTGCCGCAATACGCCAACGATCGTTTTCAGGACGACTTCAACCCGCCCCCCACGAGCAAGAAAAAACCCACCAAGTCGATGGGCGGCATCTTCAACGTCGGGCGCGGAATCTCGCTCTGGGGTAATTTCGCCCAGACCTTCAACCCCACCGACTTCACGAAGACCACGATCGACTACGGGACTCCGCCTCCGTCGGTCTCGGAGGGCAAGGACTATGGCGTGCGGTTCTCCCTCGGTCCGCGGTTGTACCTCACGGTGAGCCGCTACGAATCGACCGAGGCCGACGCGTCGGTCACGCAACCCTCCGGAGCCAGCAACATCGCGACCCTCGCCCGGGTGCGCGTGCTCGGCGACACGGATGCCAATGGCCGCAACCGCCGCGGCCTCGGCGACGTGCCGATTTCCTGGAATGACACCCTGGACCGCAAGAGCCGCGGCTACGAGATGGAGGTTGTAGCCAATCTCACGCCCAACTGGCGTCTCACCCTCAACTACGGGCTCGCCGATGCCTCGCAGACCAATGCCTACAGCCAGACCCGCGCCTATGTGGATGCGCACGACGCCGTGTTCCGGCAGATCCTGAACGACGCCGGCGTGATCATCGGCACCGACAATGTGGCCCGGGCTGATCCCACCCGTCCGAACTCCGACACCGCCAATCTCAACAACGCGATCAACGCCTGGAACGGACTGCACAACAGCCGCGCGAACTGGGTGACGGGCACCCAGCTGCTCAACCGGCTCACCAAGTACACGGCCAACGGCTACTCGGACTATCGGTTCACCGAAGGGTTTCTGCGGGGCCTCCGGCTCGGCTACGGCATGCAGTTCCGCGGCCCGCAGGTCATCGGTTATCGCGGTTCCGACACAATCGTTAATCCCGCCAATCCCGCGGCGGCCATCGACGATCCGAAAGTCGATGCCTACTCGGTCGTGTGGCAAAAAGCGTACTTTCTCGGCACCGCCACGATCGGTTATCCGGTGAAGCTCTTCGGCCGCCAAAAGGTGGATCTCAATCTCTCCCTCACCAATCTCTTCAACTACGACAAACCGCTCTACAACGGCAGCGGGTTGCGCCCGACCAACGGCGACCTCTCCACTCCGGCGCGCACCACCTATCCCCGCGCCTACAGCTACACGACGCCGCGCAGTTTCCGGCTTTCAGCGACCACCACGTTCTGAAACGAGCCCATGCAGCGAATCTCCACGCCGCACGGCGGTGCTCCGTCCGCACCCGCCCCAACCGGCCTCCTTGCTCCCTCCCGCGGTGACGCGCGGTGGTTTCGAAATTCCGTGACACTGGCGGGCAGAGCGGGCCTGACCGGCCTGGTGCTCCTCGCCGGCGTCGTCACCCGCGCCTCCTCCATCTCGCCTGCGCTCAAGGAAAACGAGCGGATCGTCTTCCTGGGCGACTCGATCACCCAGGCGGGCACGCAGCCCGACGGCTATGTCTCGCTCGTCTCCCGCGGCATTGCCGCGGCCCTTCCGCAACACGGGATTCAGGTGCTGGGGGCGGGCCGCGGGGGCAACCGGGTGCCGGACCTGCTGGCGCGCCTGGAACGCGACGTGTTGAGCAAGCAGCCGGGCCTCGTCGTGATTTTCATCGGCATCAACGACGTCTGGCATTGGACGAAACCGGATCCGAAGACCCAGCAGCCCCGCCGAGGAACGACCGCGGCGGACTACGAGGCCGGATTGCGGAACATGATCCAGCAGGTGCAGGCTGCGAAGGCCCGGGTCATGCTCTGCACGCCCTCCGTCATCGGCGAACGGGTGGACGCGAGCGATTCCAACTATCGGATGCTTGAACAGTATTCGGCCATTGTTCGCACTGTGGCCAAGGATACGGGCGCCCAAATGGTCGACCTGCGCAAAGCCTTCATCGCCCACCTCCAGGAGCATAACGCCGCCAAGGTCGAGCGTGGCATCCTCACCCAGGATTCGGTGCACTTGAGTCCGCGGGGCAACCGCCTGGTCGCGGAGGAGATCCTGCGCGCGCTCGGCGTGCCGTTTTCGCCGTAGGCGGCGGAGCGCCAGCCCAAAGCCGGCTCTGCGATTCAACGGCCGATCCGTGATCTCCTTTTCGAAGATCGTGCGTTTCCCAGTCGCGGAATCGGCAGCGCCGCCAATGCCGCCGCGTTGGAATTCCACATGGAAAACGCGCCGGTGGCGTGGAAATGAGAGTGGCCTCATTGCCCATCTGGCCAATGGTCTCAGCGGCGGCGGTCTGTCATACTCTGCTTTCTTTATGCGAATCCAACGTGCCGCATCTCTACTCCTGCTCGCCACGGCGTTGACCGCGCCGGCGAGGGGACAGGAGGCGCCGCGGGCGCCCAGCCGTGCGGCGTTGACGCCCACGCCGGCTGAACGCGACGCGCGCCTCGCGTGGTGGCGCGAGGCGCGCTTCGGCATGTTCGTGCATTGGGGCGTGTATTCCGGGCTGAGCGGATCCTGGAACGGCAGGGCGTATGGCGGTTACGCCGAACATATTCAACGGATGGCCAAGATCCCGATCCCGACTTATCTCAAGGAGGTCGCCGGCACGTTCAACCCCGTGGAGTTCAATGCCGACGAGTGGATCCGCCTGGCGAAGGAGGCGGGCATGGGGTACTTCGTCATCACGGCCAAGCACCACGACGGCTTTGCGATGTATGACTCGAAGGTAAGCAGGAACACCATCGTCAAGGCCACGCTCTTCCGCCGGGACCCAATGAGGGAGCTGAAGGCGGCATGCGTAAAGTACGGGATCAAATTCGGGTTCTATTACTCCCACGCCTTCGACTGGGGCGAGGAGAACGGGCCGGGCAACGACTGGGATTTCCCGAACCCTGGCGGGGACCGGCTGCTGCACGGCAAGGACTGGTGGCTGAATAATCCCGCGTTCCTCCCCAAGGCCCGCCGATACGTGGACGAGAAATCGATTCCGCAATTGCGCGAGCTGATCAGCCAGTATGATCCCGACATCATCTGGTTTGACACCCCGCACAAGCTCCCGCCCGAGGAAAACCTGCGGATCCTGGCGGCGGTGCGCCAGGCGAAGCCCTCCCTCATGGTCAACGGCCGGCTCGTCGACGGCTGCGGCGACTATGCCAGCACTTGCGATCGTCCCGCGGAGTTTCCGCCGCAGACCGGGGACTGGGAGGGGGTGCCGACGACCAATGAGTCGTACGGCTACAACCGCAACGACCGCTCGCACAAGCCCGCCGCACACTTCATCCGGCTCCTCGCCAAATCCGCCGCCCGCGGCGGCAACGAGCTGATGAACATCGGGCCGATGGGGAATGGCCGAATCGAAGAAGCCGACGTCGCCATCCTGCAGGGCATCGGCGCGTGGTGGACGGTTAACGGCGACTCAATCCGCGGCACCACTGGCACCCCTCTGGCCGTGCAGGCCTGGGGCGAATCCACCCGCAAGGGCGATCGGTTGTACCTGCATATCTTCCAGTGGCCGCGCGACGGCCGGCTCGTGGTCGGCGGGCTCAAGAGCCAGGTGCTCAAGGCCAGTCTCCTCGCCGCGCCCGCGCGCGCGCTGCCAGTCGCGCGACAGGGGCTTGACTGCATCGTCACCGTTCCGGAAACAGCGCCAGACGCGGCCGACAACGTGGTGGTGTTGGAATGTGCGGGCGGCCCCGTGGCGGATCCCGTCCGGCTGCTGGCGACGTCCGTGCCGGAAGACACGCTGCGCGGCTTTGACGCCACGATCAGCGGGGCGCTCCAATTTGGTCCGGGCAAGAAGACCGACGACTGGGTGATGAACTGGACGCGGGCCGAGGATTGCGTCGTCTGGCCGGTGCGCCTCAACGAAAAAGCCACCTTTGCCGTGGCGCTCAATTACGACGCGCCCAAGGAGATCAAAGGGGGCAGGCTGGCCGAGGGTGATGCCGGCAAGGAGATGGTCCGAGCCCAGAAGGGCGCCGCCGGAACTTATGCGGTGACCGTCGGACGCGACACGATTGTGAAGACGGTTCGCCAAGGGGCCAATATCACGGAACCGCTCGGCACGGTCACGCTGGAACCGGGAACCCATGAGATCCGCGTCTCGGCCCGGGAAATCTCCGGTCAGGAACTGATGCGCCTGCGCCGTCTAGTCCTTAAGCCGGTGGTGAAGTGAACTGCCCCTTGGAACGACACGCCGCTGGCGTCTTCGGCAATCAGTCCAACGACAACGCTCAAACCACATCTTGAATACGGAAACCAGGTATCTCCTGCAGAAAGCCGCTCTGGCATTGATTTGTCTATCCGGAGTGCAAGCCCAGCCAATCCGGGAGGCAACCCACGGAGTCGAGGCACAAACAAGGGCCTCATCCACCGCGTCCGCGATCAACAATCCGGTGGAAAAGGACCCGCGCGTTCAGGCGAACGGGAAGGGCTGGCGGCTGGACAAGGCGACGATCATCGATGCCGCGCTCCCCCGCGTGCTGCTGGTCGGCGATTCAATTCTCAACGGCTACCAGAGCGGGGTGATCAAGAGGCTGAAGGGCAGCGCCTATGTGGACGCGTGGGTGAATCCCTATTGTCAGTCCGAGAAATTCAACGGCCTACTAGCGGAGGTGCTGGCGAATGGCCCCTACGACGTGGTGCACATCAACCTTGGCCTGCATGGGTGGCAGCCCGGTCGGATCCCGCCGGCTCAGTTTGAGCCTCTGACCAAGGCTTTCGTCGCCGTGATTCGTCAGCGGTGTCCGCAGACCAAAATCATCTGGGCCAGCACCACCCCGATCATGGTCAAAGGCAGCGCAGCTCTGGATCCTGAACTCAACCCCATCATCGTTGAGCACAACCGGATGGCCGCGAAGGTCATGGCAGAAGAGAAAGTATCGGTGATCGACTTCTATTCCCTGATGGTGGGCCGGCTGGAGCTGGCGCATGGCAATCAGTTCCACTGGGACGCCACGGGATCCAGAATCCTCGCGGAAGCCGCCAGCAACGTGATCGGCTCCCTTCTGCCGCGGTTGCCGCTGGCGGCGCGGCCGGCGGCCGAGCTCCGGCTGGCGTCGCTCTTCTCCTCCCACATGGTCGTGCAACGCGACATGCCGGTGCCCGTTTGGGGCTGGGCGGCGGCGCAGAGCGAGGTGACGGTGTCGTTCCAGTCGCAGCGCAAGCGCACGCGCGCGGATGCTGACGGCCGCTGGCGCGTGGTGCTGGATGCGATGGCGGGGGAGGCGAGACCGAGTTCGCTCCAGGTCGAGGCCGCGGGCGAAAAGGTGCACGCGGAAGATGTGCTGGTCGGCGACGTGTGGCTGTGTGCCGGGCCGGGGATTCCGCGCAACATGGGCGCACTGCGCGATCCTAAGCCGGAGATCGCGCAGGCGAGGTTTCCGAACGTCCGCCTCCTGCGACCCGACTCCTATACCTCCGTGCTTCCCGTGGCGGACCTCCCCGTCCCTGTCTCCTGGGTGCCGGTCACCCCGGAGAGCATCGCGCCCATCGCGGTCTCCTGGTATTTCGGCCGCGAACTGCACCGGGCGAGCGGCGTGCCCGTGGGCTTGATTCTCGTGAACCGCGAGGGACTGGCGTGCGAGTGGATCGCGTGGAAACTGGACCCGCAGGACGGTTCGCAGTCGCGCGCCCTCCGGCTACTCAAGGAGCAACTGCCGCATGACATCGCGCGGGCTGAGACCTGGCTCTTCCACATGGGGAAGCGGCGCGGCGATGACCCCGTGGATCTCCTCCTTTTCCCTAGTCACATCCCGTTCAACTTCTATCGCGTGCACCCGGCCTTCGGGACGGAGTATCCGATCGGCCACAAGCCTTCTCTCACCTACAACGCCTGCGTCGGGCCGCTGGTGCCGATGGCGGTGCGCGGCGTGCTCTTCAACTGCGAGTTCGACGAAAGGTCGGCGGTGGCTCCGGAAGATTTCAGGCGCGTGGTGCAATCATGGCGCGAGGCATGGGGGCGCCCGGGCCTGCCGTTTGTTTTCACCGAGCCGGTGATGAAGCTGGCGCAGGCGAAGAACGTCGATGCCGCTTTGCAGATCGCGACGACGCAGCCCGGCGTGATGAAGGTCGCCCGGCCGCCGTCGTTTTCGGAACACAAGAGCGAGGAGTACTGGAAGTCGCTGGCGATGGTCGCGACCGAAGTGCCGATGGAACCAGGTCTCGCTGTTCCCGCGCAATCAGCCTGGCCGCCGCCATCGTTCGTGCAGACCGAGCCCGCCCCCACGCGCCGCAAACTCGAACTGCCTCATGTGTTCGGCGATCACATGGTGTTGCAGTGCGACCAGCCGATCAAGGTCTGGGGCTGGTGCGAACCGGGTGAGCGCGTGACGGTTTCCTTCGCCGGCCAGTCCGCCCCGGCGACGGCTGATGCCGCGGGCCGGTGGCAGGTGGCCTTGGCCGCCGTCATAGCCACCGACAAGCCCGACACCATGGTGATCCGCAGCCAAGCCGAGACCTTGAAGTTTGTCGACGTCGTGGTCGGCGAGGTGTGGGTGAATTCCGGGCAGTCGAACGCGGGCTTTGTGATGAGCGCGACGCTCGGCTTTGCGGAAGAGCAACCCAAGGCGACGAACCCGGCCATCCGCTGCTTCTTCAACGCCAAGGCCGCCGACGTGCTGCCCCAGCGGCGGAACCTGGGCGAGTGGCGCGTGTTGTCGCCCGAGACCGTCGGACGCATGTCGGGCATGGGCTACTACTTCGCGCGCTCGATCCACCGCGCAAGGCCGGTGCCGGTCGGCATCATCGAGGCCAATCACGGCGGTTCCACCCTCATCTCGTGGACCACCGAGACCGCGCTCGCGTCATCGCCCAAGTTCGCCGCGCACGCCGCCCAGCAAAAGGCGACGCGCGAACAGGCGCAGCGCAACATCCCGCTGGTCGAGCGCGCCGTGCGGGACTGGGTCAACGGGGCGCGGATCAACGCCGACCTCACGCGGCCGATGCCGCCGTTCCCCATCGACGCCAGCCCGGTGCGGCCTTTCTACAGCGCGTTTCTCCAAAACCCGAAGGAGGCTCGCGGGTGCATGTTCTACCACACGATGATTCAGCCGATGATCGGCTTCGGCCTGCGCGGGGTGCTATGGAATCAAGGCGAGGCCGACGGCGACAAGACCGCCATCTACGACGACCTGATGGCGACGATGGTGGCCGACTGGCGCCGGCAGTGGGGACACGAATTCCCCTTCTACTACGTGCAAATGCCGGCGAAGAAAGACGCCGGCCTCACCTCCATGTGGCAGGCGCAGACGCGAGCGCTGGCGAAGATCCCCCGCAGCGGCATGATCGTCTGCAACGACATCTCGGAGCCCGGCACACCCTACGAAGTCCACCCGCGCGACAAGAAAAACGTCGGCGAACGGCTCGCCCGTCTCGCGTTGGTGCGAACCTACGGCGTGACAGGGCTGATCGACGCCAGTCCGATGCTGCAATCGGTCGCGCGCGACGGCCGCTGCGCCATCGTCACTTTCTCCGCCCCCGGCGAGGGGCTGAAGACTCGCGATGGCCAGCCCAGCGACTCCTGGGAACTCGCAGGCCCCGACGGCAAGTTCGCTCCGGCGCAGGCGGAGATCTCAGGCGCCAAAGTCATCCTCACCGCCGCGGGAATAGACCAGCCCACCGCCGTGCGCCTGGCTTGGAGGCCCGATTCCAACTGCAATCTAGTCAACAGCGAGGGGTTGCCCGCGATGCCGTTCACCGCCGTGATCGGCGGCAAGAACCAAGGCTGATCTGCCGCCGGCCAATCGATGAAGACTTTCCCCTTTGCCCTCCCGCTTTCTATCGCCCTGGCGCTGCCCACCTGGGCAGCCGACACGACTGCGATCCCAGTTCCCCGCATCGAGATCGCCCGCTTTGCGGGCAACCGCGTGGCGGCGGTGTCCTACACTTTTGATGACGGGACGATGGGCCACTACACCGTCGCTGCACCCACGTTGGAACGATACGGGTTCCGCGGCACTTTTGGCGTCATCGTGCGCAAGACGGCCGACGACCCGGACGCCGCGGCGAAACTTGCCACCGCCGGGGGCAAGAACGACGCCCGGCGCATTTCGTGGCAGGAATGGCGCGAACTGGCGGCGCGAGGGCATGAAGTCGCCAATCACGGACTCGACCATCGGGGGCTGCCCGCACTCACGGAGCCGGAGCTCGAGCGCGAGGTCGAAGACGCGCGTCGCATCGTCACGGAGAAAGTCGGCCGGCCCCTCACGTTCATCTATCCCGGCAACGGCCGCAATCCGCGGGTCCGCGATTTCGTCCTGCGCAACCACATCGCGGCCCGGGACCGCGAGGAGAGATTCGGCGGACCCGGGTTCAGTGTGGAAAAGGCCAATGGCATCGTCGACAAGGCGATCAAGGCCGGGCAGTCCATCGTGATCATGTCGCACGCGGTGGCCGAGGTTGGCTACCAACCGGTGTCCAGGGAGGAACTGGACGGGCACCTGCAGTATGTGAGCACCCTGAAGGACCGGATCTGGGTGGACACTCTGGCCAACGTGGCGCGCTACGTGCGCGCGCGAGACTCGGCGACGGTGCAGATCCAGCGGAGCGAGTCCGAAA
The DNA here is from genome assembly GCA_945871085.1 of Opitutus sp. GAS368. Taxonomy (GTDB): domain Bacteria; phylum Verrucomicrobiota; class Verrucomicrobiia; order Opitutales; family Opitutaceae; genus GAS368. The sequence continues at coordinate 10,231 of CAMBVX010000183.1, forward strand.
GCGTGACCTACGCTCTCGCGAGCCCGCTCGATCCAGTGGTTTTCAATGCACCGTTGACCTGCCTGATTCAGGCGGGAGGACCGCTGATTTCGGCATCGGCACGCCGCGGGCCGGGCGGGGTGGCACTTCCGGCAACTGTCTCCGGCAACCAGGTACTCGTGGATGTGGTGCCCGGACCTGGCAGTGTGACGGTTCGGTGGACGCGCATGTCCGGACCGGCGCGGTCGACGAGACCTTAACCAATTGGAGTATGCCATGACCACTCGCCTACTCGGTACCGCTCTATTGCTGGCACTTTCCACCTCCGCCGCGGATCTCTGGGTCGATGCCGGGGCGGCCGCCGGTGGCGACGGTAGTGCCGCGCGGCCGTTCCGGACCATCCAGGCCGCGGCGCAGGCCGCGCAGCCCGGCGACACAGTGCGGGTGCGGCCGGGCATTTATCGCGAACGCGTCATGCCGCCCCGCGGCGGCGAGGCCGGCCGGCCGATTCGCTACGTGTCCGAAGTGCGACACGGCGCCGTGGTCAAGGGATCGGATGTCTGGACTCCGGCCTGGCGGCAGGAGGAGGCCGGCCTCTATTCGGGCGCAGTCGACGACGCGCTCTTCACCGACCGGGACTACGTCGACGGCGGCAACCCCTACCGCATTCCCTATGAGTGGGACAAGGTGCGGAACAAGCTCCCACCGCATCCCTTCAAGTCGGTGGAGTGGACGCTGGGGCAGGTCTTTCTCGATGGAGCGCCCCTGCGCGAAACCTCCTCCCGCGACGAGCTCGCCCGCAGCGACACGGGCTGGTGGTACGACCCCGCGGCCCAGCGCATCGTCGTGAAGAGCGGCGCGCGCCCCCCCGCGGCCCGGGTCGTCGAGATCACCGCCCGGCGCGGCGTGTTTCGCCCCAAGCGGAAGGGGCTCGGTTACATCGAACTCCACGGATTTGTGTTTGAGCACTGCGCCAACCAATTCCCGGCCCAGTTCTGGAAGCTGCCGGAGAACGCGCAGAGCGGCATGGTGGGCACGCGGGGCGGCCATCACTGGGTCATCGCCGACAACATCATCCGCCACGCGAAGAGCATCGGACTCTCCTTCGGAAACAGCGGCGTTGGGAGCGCGGATCAGACGGCGTTTGATAACGAGCTGCCGGCCGGGGCCGACGGATCCCGAACGCAGTGCGGTTTCCACCGGATCACCGGCAACCTGTTTTTCGCCAACGGAGCGATCGGCGCGATGGGCAGCAATCACACCGACGTGGTGTTCGAGCACAATGTCTTCGTCGGCAACAATGCCCTCCACAACACGGCCTTCGAGACCGGCGGCATCAAGACCCATGCGGCCTACGGGCTGCGCATCGAGTGCAATTGGTTTCTCGACAACGAATGCATGGGGGTGTGGCTGGACAATACCTGGCGTTCCTGCCGAATCAGCCGCAATGTGTTTGCCGGGAACCGCGGGCGGGCGGTGTTTCTCGAGATGGACAATAACACGGCGCGCACCGCGTGTGTGGTGGACTGCAACCTCTTTCTCGGCGGCCGGCCGGAACTGGTCTCCGCGCTGGCCGTCCGATCCGCCGCGCCGGAGATTTGGCGGCCATGGAGCGCGGGGATCTATGGTCACGATGCGGACGGCGTGCGCATCCTCCACAATCTGTTCGCCGGCGACGGCTACGGCCTCTACTTCCGCAAAATCACCGGCCGCAAAGGCGGAGCCGCTTTCATTACGGTGCTGGGCAATCTCTTCATGGGAGAGCGCATGACACCCGTTTGCCTGCCCGTGGACAATCCGCCGAGCGTCCGCGAAAACTTCTTCGATGCGAATATATATCCCGCCGCGTCGGCGGCCACGCGGTTTGCGGTGACCGGCTGGTCGCGGGATCCCAAGGTTGGCGTGGATCGCGTTGGATTGGACCGCCTGATCACCAGCGCGGGCGGCGCGGCGTCCGGGCTGCCGCCGTTCGGTGAGGCCGGCAAGCCGCCCGCGGGATACTACCTGACCTTTGCCCAGTGGCGCAGTGCGCTCGGCCATGATCCGCACAGCGCGACGATCGCATCAACGTGTGACTTGGAACGTACCGCGTGGACCTTGGAATTGAGCGTTCCGGAGACGGTTCCGGTCGTCAACCCGGGGGCCGCGCCGGAAGTGGCGCGCGACTTTTTCGGAGAGCCCTTGTCCGAGGCACGGATCGCCGGACCATTTGCCAGTCTTCGTGCCGGCCGGCAGACCATGAAACTCACCCCTGCGATCGGCGCTCTCGAAGCCGCCGCGACCGCCACACCGCCCAAATCCTCTCCCGCGCTATGATACGTCTACGATCCGCATTCGCCGCTGCCTTGCTGAGCACCGCCGCCCTCGCGCCGAGTGGTATTTCCGCAGTGGCCGAGCCGACCAACGCCGCGGAGGCCGCCGCGAAAAAGGTGGCCGAGGACCAGCGCATCGACGCCCTCTACCAACAGAAGAAAGCCACGCTCTCTCCCGAGCGCCAGGCGTGGGAAACCGTCCTGGAGCAAAATCTCGGCAACGGTTTCTATCTCCCGCACCACAAGCGGGACTTCGTCAAAGGGGTTTCCACTGCCTGGGATTTTGTGACCGACGATCCAAAGCTCCCGCGCATCCTCCTCGTCGGTGATTCTGTGTCGCGCGGCTATACCCTGGCCGTCCGCGCCGCCCTTGCGGGCAAGGCCAATGTTCACCGCGCACCGGAAAACTGCGGTCCCACTGCCAACGGTCTCAAGAAGATCGATATCTGGCTGGGCACCGGCAAATGGGACCTGATCCATTTTAATTTTGGCATTCA
>CAMBVX010000184.1 GCA_945871085.1 Opitutus sp. GAS368
GTGATGGCCAACGACGAGCAGGAGCGCGATCCGCGTAGCCCGGCTTCGGCTGGCGAGAAAATTTATGCCGAGCACTGCGCTTCGTGTCATGGGCCGAACCGCGTCGGCTTGGGGGTGGTGCCGCCCTTAATCGGATTGAAGTCACGCGCGAAGGACGCGGACGTGCTGGCCTTGTTGGCGACGGGTCGAGGGCTGATGCCGCCGAATTTGGTGCTCACGGATGCGCAGAAAAAAGACCTGCTCGACTATCTGTTTCGACGAAATCAACCGCCCTCGCGTCGGGCGGGCGGGCCGATGGACGCGTCCGGTCGGCCCAACTACACCTTCAATGGCTTCGCATTTTTGGTCGATCACGAAGGCTATCCGGGCATCAAACCGCCCTGGGGCCTGCTGAATTGTTACGACCTCAGCACGGGCCAGGCGCTGTGGCGGGTGCCGCTGGGGGAACTGGAAGCGTTGACCAAACAAGGCGTGCCGAAAACAGGTTCGCAGAATTTGGGCGGGGCGAGTGTGACGGCGGGCGGGTTGGTCTTTGTCGCGGGCACCGAGGATGAAAAATTGCGTGCATTTGACGCGGATACAGGGGCGGAGTTGTGGTCGGCGAAGCTCCCGTTTGCGGGCACCGCGGCACCGGCGATCTACGAGGCGGGTGGGCGACAGTTTGTTGTGATCACGGCGACCGGGGGCGGGCGCGTCGGCGGGAAGTCGGGTGCGGGTGACGCGTATGTGGCGTTTGCGTTGAGGGGGAAATAAATTATCAGGCGCACGCCCAATCTCGCGGGGAAAGGCAAACGGGGTCGGCGCAATCGCCGGATGCTAATGAGCACCGCGGCTCGCGCTACTGCGCGGTAAACTGATGCATCCGCGTTTCGCCGTTGCGCGTTTCTCCAGCGCGACCGAGAGGCTTCGTCTCTCGGCCGTGATTGTTCCAACCGCCAGTTTACTCAGTTCCCATGAAGCTCCGCTCCTTGTTTGCCACACTCGCCCTCTGCACCGGTCTCGTCTCGGTGACCTCCGCCAAGACCGTCGTCGAAATCGCGATCGGCTCGCCCGATCACACCACGCTCGTCGCCGCCGTTAAGGCTGCGGGTCTCGTGGAGACACTGAGCGGGGCGGGTCCATTCACGATCTTCGCGCCGACCAACGCGGCCTTTGCCAAACTTCCTGCGGGCACGGTCGAATCGCTCTTGCTCCCCGAGAACAAGGCGAAGCTCGTCGCAATCCTCACCTATCACGTCGTGCCGGCAAAGGTTATGGCCGCCGATGTGAAATCGGGCGAAGCGCCATCGGTCAACGGCAAGGCCCTCAAATTGAAGGTCGGCAAGGCGGGCGTGATGGTCAATGACGCCAAGGTTGTCGCGACCGATCTCGTCGGCAGCAACGGCGTGATCCACGTTGTCGATACGGTGATTCTTCCCTAATCTTAGTCCGCTTGGTAAGGAAGCGTGGTTAGAGTTAACGCACCCGCGATCATCGGATTGCGGGTGTTTTCGTGTCCGACGATGACTTCTTCGCGAAGAGGGGTGTGAGGACCTTGGCCACGACTTCAGCCGGCGCTTTCGAGTTGGGCGTGGGTTGGTAATAACGTCCGTCGGCGAGTTTTTTGTTGGTGCGGGCGGTGCGCACGGTGACGTTGAACTCGATCAGGTAGGTTTTGAAATCCCACTCCCACCGGTCCTCGTAGGTGAGCACGGCGTCGGTATGATCCGGCAACATGGTGAGAGGACCGCATGACGCCTGATAGCCGAGTCGCGTGAGCTCTTGGACGATCATTTCGTCGACGCGCCGGTCGTCGGTGAGTTTGTGTTCGACGTAGATTTTCTTGAAGCGGGAGAGGTCTACGACGGTGCGGGTTGCGATGGAGGCGCAGCCGGAAAATATAACGATGCAGCAGGCGAAAACAGCGAGGAGCGGGCGGAAGCGGTGCCGGTGTGGGGCGAAAAAAATGCGCACCGCGAGACTGACGCAGCAATGGGTGGGGGGTGCAAGGCGGACGGTAAGAAACCCGCGATGAAACGGCGGTAGAATCCCGGGCTTGCCATCGCGGCGAGCGGCGGTGCCTTACCGTCAACGATGAAGTCTACTTCCGCTCCGACGGTTCGTTCGATCGCGCGCTCGCTGGGGCTTTCCCATACGACGGTTTCGGATGCATTGCGGGACAAAGGGCGCGTCGATCCGGCGACGGCGGCGCGCATTCGGAAGGCGGCGAAGGAGGTGGGCTATAAGCGAAACCCGCTCGCGGCGGCGGTGATGTCGGAGCTGCGGCGGTCGCGAGGGGGCACGTTTCGTGGCGTGCTGGCGGCGGTGGATATTTTTGAACCAGCGCGGCGCGATCCGCACGGGGTGTTTCACCAGGAGTTGGTGCGCGGCGGGCGGGAGCGGGCCAGTGAACTCGGCTTCAAATTGGAGGAATTTGTGCTGAATGCGGCCGAGATGACACTGCCGCGGCTCGACGGAATTTTGCAATCTCGCGGGATTCACGGCGTGTTGGTCTTGCCGTCGTGGTATGCGCCGGACTGGTCGGGCCTGGATTGGTCGCACTACGCGGGCGTTTACACGGACTACATTATCGAGCGGCCGGCGCTGCACTGCGTGTGCTGCAACCACTATCGATCGATGATCGGGGTGTTGGCGCGATTGGCGGAACGCGGTTACCGGCGGCCGGGCTTTTTTGTGGAAACGGGCCGGGATGAACGGACGCAGCACCGGTTCAGTGCGGGGTTTCGCTCGTTTCAGGAAACGCGGCCCGGCATTGAAAAAATTCCGATGTTGGTGACGCCGACGAAAAACCAGGCGGAATTCGCCGCCTGGTTTAGAAAGCACAAGCCGGATGTGGTCCTGAGTCATTTCACCGAGGTGATCGACTGGATGGAGGCGGGTGGGGCGCGGGTGCCGGAGACGCACGGCTTCGTGAGTTTGAATCTGCTCTACAAGACGCGGGCCTGCGCGGGGCTCGACCAGCAACCGCGGGAGTTGGGTGCGCGGGCGGTGGAGTTGCTGATCGCGCAGCTGCAGCGCAACGAGCTCGGCGTGCCGGCGTGGCCGACGACAACGACCGTGCCGGCCCGGTGGGTCGAGGGACCGACGGTGCGGAAGGGGAAGTGAGCGTAAAAAAGGCGCGGCCGCTGGGGCCGCGCCGGAGTGAGAAATGAGAACGATTACGATTACGAGAACGAGGAACGATTGGCTCAGCCGTGGAGGTAGGCGTTCAGGAGGTTTTCGAGATACTCCTGCTTACCGGACTTCGGGGTGGGCTCGCCGAGTTTGCCGAGGACGAGTTTTTCGAGGGACTTGAAGTTGGCTTTGCCGGTCGCGATGTCTTTGCCGAAGCCGGTGTCGAAGCTCGCGTAGCGATCAGCGACAAAGCTATCGAATTTTCCGTCGGCGAGGATTTTCCGGGCGAGTTTGAAGGCGAGGGCGTAGGCATCCATGCCGCCGATGTGGGCGTGGAAGAGGTCTTCGGCATCGATGCTCGGACGGCGGAGTTTCGCGTCGAAGTTGAAGCCGCCGCTGCCGAGACCGCCGGCTTTGAGGATCGAGGTCATGGCGAGCGTGAGCTCCTTCACGTCGGTGTTAAACTGGTCGGTGTCCCAGCCGAGGAGGAGGTCGCCGGAGTTGGCGTCGATCGAGCCGAGCATGTTCTGCGAGGCGGCGACTTCGATTTCGTGCTGGAAAGTGTGGCCGGCGAGCGTCGCGTGATTCGTCTCGATGTTGAACTTGAACTGTTTTTCGAGCCCGTAGGTGCGGAGGAAGGCGATGCCGCTGGCGACGTCGAAGTCGTATTGGTGTTTGGTGGGCTCCTTCGGCTTGGGCTCGATGAGGAACTGGCCCTTGAAGCCGATGCTCTTGGCGTAATCGACCGCCATGTGGAGAAACGCAGCGAGGTGGTCCTGTTCGCGTTTCAGATTGGTGTTGAGGAGGGTTTCGTAGCCTTCGCGACCACCCCAGAAGACGTAGTTTTCGCCGCCGAGTTCTTGCGTGGCGTCGAGGGCGCTCTTCACCTGCGCGGCGGCGTAGGCGAAGACGTGGGCGTCGGGATTCGTGGAGGCACCGCACATGTAGCGCGGATGGGAGAAGAGATTGGCGGTGCCCCAGAGGAGCTTCACGCCGGTGGCTTTTTGGAGCTGCTTGGCGTGGGCGACGACGGCCTCGAGATTCTTGTTCGACTGGGCGAGCGTGCTGCCCTCGGGTGCGATGTCGCGGTCATGGAAGGCCCAAAATGGCGCACGGATTTTCTGATGAAATTCAAACGCGGCGTTCATGCGGACCTTGGCGACGGACACGGGATCTTTACCGGTTTCCCACGGGCGGACGATCGTGCCGGGACCGAAGGGATCGGAGCCGGTGCCGCGGAAGGAATGCCAGTAGGCGATGGAGAAGCGCATGTGCTCGGACAGGCTCTTGCCGTCGACGATTTCGTCGGGGTTGTAGTGGCGGAAGGCGAGCGCGTGGGCGGCGCCGGGACCTTCGTAGGCGATGGTCTTGATTTTAGGGAAGTGAGCGGGAGATGTTTTCATGGTGAATACAATTGGGTGAGGGCGGGACGGGATCGAGGGGAGGCGGAGAGTAGCGGATCGGACGGCCCCGGCGGTAATAAAAATCCACACATTTCTTTTGATTTTTAACACGAAGACCGCTGGCTGGGCGGGTCGAGAAGTCGCGAATGAGCGGAATTTTTTAACCACGGATTACACGGATGCACACGGATACGGAACAAAACCGGGCTGAGCCACAAAGGGCACGACGCGAAGCCGACCCGGCCGGAGGCCGGGCCTTACGCGCGGAACGGGTGAAGCCATGAGTGAGGCGAAAAAGGTCGCGCTGCTGATCGAGACGTCAAACCGCTATGGGCGGGACCTGCTCTATGGGGTGCGGGATTGGATGCGCGAGGAGGGCACGTGGGCGGTGCGCTTTACCGAACAGGCGCGCGGGGCGGCGGTGCCGACGTGGCTCAAGGAGTGGGAAGGGGACGGTATCATCGCGCGCGTCGATTCGCGGGAGAGCGCGACGGCGCTGAGGCGGACGAGGCTGCCGGTGGTCGACGTGAGTGCGGAGCGGGATGCCTCGGAGTTTCCTCGCGTCAGCATCGACAATCGGGCGGTGGCGCGGCTCGCGGTCGAACATTTCGGGCGGAAAGGGTTTTCCCGTTTCGCCTTTTGCGGTGACGACCGTTTTTTGTGGTCAAAACAGCGCGGGGCTGAGTTTGCCCGCGGGTTGAAGTCGGCCGGTCATGGCTGCGTCCATTTTGAACCGGGCGTGAAAGCGCGTCGGGCGCCGGGATCGGATAGGGAGAACCGGGCGATTGCGGAGTGGCTGGCGGCACTGCCCAAGCCGGTGGGAGTTTTTGCGTGTTACGATGGCCGGGCGCAGCAGGTGTTGGAAGCATGCCAGTTGGTCGGGCTGCACGTGCCGGATGAGGTGGCCGTGCTCGGGGTCGATAATGACGAGGTGTTGTGTGAACTGTGCAGTCCGCCGTTGAGCAGCGTGCAACCGAATGCGCGGCGCACGGGCTACGAGGCGGCGGCGATGTTATCCCGGATGATGGCAGCACGGCGGAGTGTGCGAGCAGAGACCCGGTTTGTGGAGCCCGTGCGCGTGGTGGAGCGGCAATCGACCGACGTCGTCTCCGTCGAGGATCCGCAGGTGGCGGCGGCGTTGAAATATATCCGGCAACATGCGTGTGAGGGCGTGAACGTGAGCGATGTGCTCCGGGCGGTGCCGATGTCGCGGACGCTGTTGGAACGAAAATTCATGACGACGCTCGGCCATTCGCCGCATCGTCAGCTCGTGCAGGCCAAGGTTGAGCGAGCGAAGCATCTGCTCGTGGAGAGCGAGGTGTCGATCGCGGTGGTGGCTGAGTTAGCCGGGTTCGACAGTGCGAGCTACCTGAGTGTCGTGTTTCGCCGCGAGACCGGGGAGAGCCCGTATGCATATCGGGTGAAGCACCGGACGGATCGCCATCGCGCGTGAGGCTCAACGCGCGCGAGGCTCAACGTGTCGGCGGGCGGCCGACGGGCGTGAGCTGATTCCAGTCGCGTGCGTCGACTTCGAAGGTGGCGCCGAAACCGGTGACGACGCGGCCGCGTTGGGGTGTGAGGCGCACGAAGCGGAAGTCGGGCAGGCTCGCGATCAGATCGATGGTGGGACCGAATTTTGCGCGGAACGCGGTGACGAACTCGGCGTGGGCGGCGGACTCGTGCGCGACGGTCTGGGCGGCGCAGTCAAACGTGAGCCGACGGCGCGCGAGGGCGTTGGTGGTGGCAGTCTCCGGTTCCGCGAGGAGCACGCTCGCACGGGGATTCTCCCGCAGGTTGCGCGTATGGGCGGCGAGGCCGCTCACGAAGACGACGAACGCTCCGTTCGCATCAAGGAGTGCAGCGGCGACGGAGGCCTCGGGCCTACCGTCTGCCGCGGCGGTGCCAAGGCACACGGTGGCAAGGTTCGTGCGAAAATGGGCGACGAGGTCGCGGGCCGATAGCAGAGAGTCATTCATGCGCCGAAGCGTGGTCGGTAGAAGTGATCCGGGACAAGGGGGATTCGGGGTGAGGAGATTTTCTGAAAAAGCAGTTGACCGGGCCGAAGCCGAGTCATCTATATGACTAGTTAAGCGTATGTCACCCCGCCCCCCCGCCCCGGAATTGGATCATCGTCTGCCGCGTTATCATCGCGTGCGGGCCGCGCTGAGCGCGGAGATTGCGGCGCGCCGTTGGAAGCCGGAGGAGGCGATTCCGAGCGAGGCGGAGATCGGCGAGGCGCATCAGGTGTCGATCGGCACGGTGCGGAAAGCGATCGATTCGCTGGTGGCGGATGGGGTGTTGGAGCGTTTCCAAGGCAAGGGCACGTTTGTGCGGCGGCCTGATTTTCAATCATCGTTCTTTCGCTTCTTTCGATTTACCGGTGCGAAGGGGCTCGCGCGTGTACCGGTGAGCCGAATCTTAAAACGCGAGGTGACGGCGACGACGGTGGTCGTGGCGGAGGCGCTGCAGGTGGAGCTCGGAGCACCGGCCATTCGGTTTTCCCGGCTGCGGTTAATCGACGACCGGCCGCTCGTGTTGGAGGATATCTGGCTACCGCACGACCGGTTTAAGGCGCTCCTCGCGATTGATACGCGGGAGTTTGGCGATTTGTTGTATCCGCTTTATGAGCAATATTGCGGCGTGATGGTGGCTTCGGCGCAGGAGACATTGAGTGCGGAAGCGGTGTCGGCGAAGAACGCTCGGCTGCTCGAACTTGAGGCGGGTGAGCCGGTGATTGTGATCGAACGTGTGGCGCTGAGTGCTGACCGCCAGCCGCTGGAGTGGCGGCAATCGCGCGGCCCGGCGAGTGAGTTCCGTTACCAAGTTGAAATTCGGTAGAAGTGGAATCCCGTGCGATCCGTCGCCCGGATCCGCCCCGCGTAGCCTCGCCCAATTTCCCCAACCCAACTCCCCGTGTTTTCCTGGTATCGTGAAATCAGCCCGACTGAGCGCCGGACCTTTTGGTCCTGTTTCGGGGGTTGGGGGCTGGATGCGATGGATGTGCAGATGTTCAGCATCGCCTTGCCCGCGCTGATCGTGGCCTTCGGCTTGGATAATTCTGAGGCCGGTGCGATCGGCAGCGTCACGCTGGTGACGTCGGCCCTGGGCGGATGGGTCGCAGGCGCGCTGTCGGACCGCTACGGCCGAGTGCGCATTTTGCAGGCGACGATTGTCTGGTTTTCGGTGTGCACGTTTCTTGGTGCGTTCGTCCAAAATGGGACGCCGCTTTTTGTGCTCAGGGCGCTGCAAGGATTTGGTTTCGGTGGGGAATGGGCGGCCGGCGCGGTGTTGATGGCGGAGACGATCCGGCCGGAGCATCGCGGCAAAGTTCTCGCGACGGTGCAGAGTGCGTGGGCGGTAGGGTGGGGCGCGGCGGTGCTCATTTATTCTTTGCTGGTGTGGTGGCTGCCGGGGGAGGCCGCATGGCGCGTGATGTTTGGGGTCGGTCTGCTGCCGGCGCTGTTTATTGTCTATGTGCGTCGGGCGATTCCTGTTGCGCGGCCGCACGAGGTGACCAGGCAAACGCCGGTGCCGCGTTCGGGCGGGCTGCTCGGGATTTTCTCCCCGGCCATGCGGCGCGTGACTCTCGTGGGCGCGCTCCTCGGGGTCGGTGCCCACGGTGGCTATTACGCGTTGATGACGTGGTTGCCGACGTTTCTGAAAACGGAACGCCAACTCTCGGTGTTGAGCACGGGCGGATATCTGGCGGTGATTATTTTCGCGTTTTGGTGCGGCTGTATAGTGAGTGCCCAGTTGCTCGACCGGATCGGTCGGCGGAAAAATATTCTGCTGTTTGCCGTCTGCTGCGTTGCGACGGTCATCGTCTACTTGTTTCTGCCGCTGACGAACGCACAGATGTTGGTGCTGGGGTTTCCGCTCGGTTTTTTTGCCGCCGGAATTCCCGCGAGCTTGGGCGCGTTGTTTAATGAGCTCTATCCCGCCGGGATTCGCGGCACCGGGGTGGGGTTCTGCTACAATTTCGGGCGCATCGCCTCCGCGGGATTTCCTTGGTTGGTCGGGCACATGAGCGAGTCCATGCCGTTGGGGCGCGCGATCGGCATCGACGCGGCGCTGGCCTATTCACTCGTGCTCGTCGCAGTGTGGCTGCTGCCCGAGACCAAGGGCCGGCGACTCGACGTCGATCGCGCAGCGAACGTTGATGCCACCGAGCCTCCCACCGCGCCGTTTCGGTGCGCCTGCGCATGATGACTCGCGCTGCAATTTCCGCGCTAATTTTGGTGGCGGCTCTCCTGCTCGCGGCCAGCGGGCGCGGCGCTGACCGCGGCACGACGCCCTCTTCTCCAACCCTCACCGCCGTGGATACTCACGCTCATATTTTCCCACGCGGTGCCGCCCCGGTAGCCGGGGCCCGCTACGTGCCTAACTACGATGCGACGTTGACGGAACTGTTTCAACAGTTCGCCACCCATGGCATTTCCCACGGGGTGCTGGTGCAGCCGAGTTTTCTCGGAACTGACAACACCGTGCTGCTGGCCGCCCTGCGCGCCCATCCGGGGCGGTTGCGCGGCGTCGCAGTGGTCGATCCCGGCATCGCGCCAGCGCAACTCGCGGAGTTGGCCGGAGCTGGAGTTGTCGGCCTGCGCCTCAATCTCGTCGGCCAGCCGCTGCCCAACTTTGAGATAGCACCTTGGCCGGTGTTGCTGGGGGAGGTGCGAAAACTGGGCTGGCTCGTCGAGGTGCAACGCGAAGCCCGCGACCTCCCCCACTTGGTCGGACCCTTGCTGGCTGCAGGCCTCAACGTGGTGGTCGATCACTTTGGGCGCCCCGATCCGAAGCTGGGCGTCGAAGATCCCGGTTTCCGCTATTTACTTGCGCAGGCTCCGACCCGCCGGCTGTGGGTTAAGCTCTCCGGTGCTTACCGCAACGGTCCCGACGGCATTGGCGACGCGATCGCCGACGCGGCGGCGCCACTGCTGGTGCGGGCGTTTGGTGCGGAGCGGTTGTTGTGGGGCAGCGACTGGCCGCACACGCAATTTGAGCACGCCGAAGAATACGCCGACGCCCGCGCGCAACTCGATCGCTGGATCACGGATCCCGCTGCTCGCCGCGCGGTGCTACAAACGACGCCCACCGCACTTTTCCGCTTTTAACCCGCCGCGAATACCGTCCGCGGCTCCCTTCCCTGACACGGCAACCCACCCAGAAAACCTCATGAAACTGTATCTTGAAACCTTGCTCAATTTTACCTTTCGCCCAGCCCGCCTTGGACTGGCTGCACTCTGTGCCGGCCTGATGGCTTCGGCCGTTGCCCAGAATGCGGCGAATCAAACCCCGGAGCCGGCGGCCACGGGCGAAGTCCTCAAGCTCGAGGCCTTCAGCGTATCCGGTTCGCACATCAAGGGTGCGAGCACGTTTACCGCGCCGACGCCCGTGCTCGTCATTGACCACATCGCACTCCAGGCGGTGTCGCCGGTTAATTTTGCAGAAGGGCTCAAGCAACTGCCCGCGATCGCGCCGGGTGGCGGGCAGACGAATGGCGGCGGCACGGGGAATAGCAGCGCCAATTTCCTCAATCTCCGCGCACTTGGGGTAACCCGCACGCTGACGCTGCTCGATGGGCGGCGCTTTACGCCCAGTGGCCCAACCGGCCAGATCGACGCGAATCTCATTCCGCAAGGACTCGTTGATCGTGTGGACGTCGTGAACGGCGGCGCGTCCGCCGCCTATGGCTCGGATGCCGTCGGTGGCGTCGTGAATTTTGTGCTCAACAAAGAGTTCACTGGTTTCAAATCCGATGTCGTCGTGGGCCAGGCGCAGAAGGGCGATAACAAGGAATACAAAGGATCGGTCACCTACGGGACGGACTACTTCAAGGGCCGCGGACATGTCATCTTCAACGCCGAGTATGCGGTCAGCAAAGGCGTGAACGGCGACGGTCGCGCTTCTCGCCGGGAAGAAACCAATCAGATCCCCGAGCCCGGTAATACGACCAAGGCGGTTCGCGCGACGGATATCCGGTCGCCCTTCACGACAGGCGGTCACATTATCAACGGTGCGGGCGGCACGGCGGCCAACAACGCCCTGATTCGCGGCATCAAGTTTGGACCCGGGGGCGTGCAGAGTCCTTACGATTACGGCAAACTCTCGACCACGGTCGGCACCACCAACGGTTTCCAGAGTGGTGGCGACGGCTTCCGCATCGGCACGTCGCAAGAGATCGTCCGGCCGCTGACGCGGAAGAACCTGTTTCTCCGGTCCGACTTTAAACTGCTCGATCACATCACGGTCTTCGCGGAGGGCTCTTATAGCGAAACCATGATGGATCAGCAAAACAGCCCGACGACGCACCTGCTGACGATTCAGCGCGGCAACGCCTTTCTCGCCCAGGTCGCGCCCGATTTGGTGGCGCGGATGACCTCGCTCGGCGTGACGTCGTTTACGATGAACCGCCTCACCTTGGAGAGCGGGCTCACGGAATCTCACGTCAACGATAAGAACCGCCGCCTGTTGGTCGGGTTCAACGCCAAGCTCGGCCAATGGAATTGGGAAACGTCCTATCAATGGGGCACGAACGATATCAGTATCCCGATCACCAATAACTTGATCCTCGCCCGTATGGCGGTGGCGGCCGATGCCGTAGTGGTGGGTGGTCAAATTGTCCCGCGCGCCCTCGCGTCGAATCCGGGTGCGGTGGCTTTTAATCCCTTCGGGGTGGGTTCCCCGTCCCGGGCGGCGCTGGACTACGTGATGGGCACGACGAGTTTTGACGAGACCACCACGCAAGACGTGGCGGACACCAAGATCACCGGCAATCTGTTCACATTGCCCGCCGGACCTCTCGCGGTGGCCGTCGGGGCGCAATGGCGGAGTCTCAAATCCACGACTCGGTCAGATGCGATCTCGGCGGCTGCGGGCTATCGCTTGGCCAACACCCAACCCTTCTCCGGTGACTACACCATCATCGAGGAGTTCGCTGAAATCCAGATCCCGATCATCAAGGATCGCTCCTTCGCCAAACAGGTGACAGCCAATCTGGCGGCCCGGCATGCGAACTATTCCACGAGCGGCGATGCGAACAGCTGGAAAGCCGGGATGGTCTGGCAGCTCCACTCCGATCTTCGCCTCCGCGCCTCGCGCTCCCGCGACATTCGCGCACCCAACATCAGCGAGCTGTTTACTGCGGGGACCCAGCAGAACTCGAATATCGACGACACCTTTCCCGGTGGCACTGGCCTGACGTTTCAAGGCGTGCCGAGAGTCACGAGCGGCAACCGCAACCTGAAGCCCGAGATCGCCAATTCTGCGGTTGTGGGCTTCGTCTATCAACCGTCGTGGCTCAAGGGCGCAAGCTTCGCGGTTGATTTTTATACGACGAAAATCAGTGACGCCATTTTCCTGGCCGGAGGGCAAGACGCGGTGCGCGAGTGTTCGCTCAATCCAGCCTCCCCGCTCTGCTCCTTCGTAACCCGCGGCCCCACTTCCGCCAGCCCGCGGGCCGTCATTCGCACGCAGATTTCGTCGGTCAATCTCAACTCTGAGTTCTCCCGCGGCGCAGATTTCGAAGCCGGCTACCGCGTGCCGCTCAATACTTGGTTTCCCAACGCCCAGCCGGGCACACTCTCGGTGCGTGCCGTGGCGGGTTACAGTGACGAGTATTCCCGCGTGTCGCCGCTCGCCCCGACGATCAATTTCGCCGGCAACGGAGTAGCGAATGCAGCGTCCGGTGCGTCGGCGATGCCACACGTCCGCGGCACGCTGTCGTTGAACCACTCGCGCAAGGCGATCTCGAGCTTCCTGCAGATGCGCTATATCGGCCGGATGACGTGGGACAAAACCCGCATTCTCGGCGTGACGACCGACTATAACGACGTGCCCTCAACCGCCTATTTCGACGGTCAAGTCACCTACCGCCTGCCCACGATGCGCCAGCGTTGGCAGACGGAAATCTATCTGAACATCGCGAACCTCCTCGATCGCGATCCGACGTATGCACCCCGCAGCGGTGGTGCGACGCCGATCCCCACCGATCCTGGATTATTTGACCAAGTCGGCCGCATGTTCCGCGTGGGCGTGCGCACACGATTCTAATGTGACGTGGGTCGCTCGCATCTCGGGGGTGCGAGCGGCTGCGATTTTGCATCGTCCCATGTTCAACTCGTTCAGTTTATCAGCGGCCGTGCTCATGTTCTTGCTGGGGCATGGCGCGGCTACGTCGGGGGCAGCGGAGACTCGCGTGGGCATGCCGATCGAGCTGACAGACCGTCCCGTCCTCGGGGTAAATACCGCGATGGTCTTGGTCGTGGAGATTTCGAATTTCAAATGCACGCAGTGCCGGAATTTCCACGAGACCGTGTTTCCGGCGCTGCGAAAGGACTACATCGAGACCGGCAAGATCCAGTGGGTCGTCGTCAACGCTTCGGACGACGAGTCCGAACAGTATGGCAAGATTTTCTCGATTGCGCGCTGTGCGCAGCGGCAGGGTAAGTATTGGGA
>CAMBVX010000185.1 GCA_945871085.1 Opitutus sp. GAS368
ATCACTTCATAGCTGATCAGGCCCTGCGCGTTGCGGCCGGGACCATTGGCCGCGGGGATGGCGTTATTCACGCCAAACTCCACCAGCCACGCGTTCGTGGGCACGGCATTGCCACCGCCGCGCAAGACCGTGGACGACCAGTAGGCGGTCGCCGGCGTCGTCACGGCGGGAAAAAGGACGCGATTGAGCGGCGCCAACGCGGCCGCGGCCGTCGTGGCCGTCGCGAGCGTGTAGTCAGTCAGCGACTGGAGTTCTTTGATGTTCGGGAGCCGCCAGTCGGTGAAGTCGGCGAGCGCGAGAGTCTCCGCGTAGGCGAGCGCGCCTTGCCACGTCACCGCCGCACTCGGCACCTGCGTCCACATCAAGCCTGTGTCGGTGTCGGTGATCGTGCCGTCGAGGTTGTTGACGTAGTTATGCCCGTTGCCGGGCTTCGCTCCGCGCACGTAGCGCGCGTGATAGCGGAGCGTTCCGCCCGCGCTGTTCGTCTCACTCTTCGGCTTCGGCCCGAGGCCGCCGCCCGAGTTCACGCACCACACGCGCGTCGCATCGGACCCATAGATATCGCTCGTCCACCAGTACGCCGCGGCGCCTGCGGGATTGCTCGGAAAAAACGTCGTGTTCAACGCCACCGGATTGCCGAGGTCGAAGTTCACGAGGCTGAACAACTCCGTCGGCGTCGGCAGCCGCCAATCGGCGTAGCCACCCGTCGTGATCGTCGCCGCGCGCACCGCCGCGTGGTCCCACGTGGATTCGCCCGCATCGACTTTCTGCCACATGAGCCCCGTGACGCGGTCGGTGATAGTGCCGTCGCCATGATCGGTATAGGCGGGCGCGTTGAGGGTATAATCGGAGTCCTCGCCGAACGCCGGCGTCGCATCCAGCGTCTGTCCGGTATCGGGCAGGCTGGAGAGGCTCGGCGAGCCCATCGCATAGGCAGTGAGGCGATTGTTGCCGCTGTTATAGGTCGTGGTCGTCGGCGAGATGGACGGCAGGCGCCACGTGACGGTCACCGTCTTCGGGTTGACGGCGCGGTTGATCCGCCAGCACTCGTCGTAGGTCGCGCCACCGATCTGCACGCGCATCAGAAACTGGTCGGGCGAGGGCACGCCCGTCAGGGACTCCACGAGATGCCCCGCGGCATCGGTGTCGAGGGCGACAGGGTTCTTAAACGCGATGATGCGCGCGCCGGCCACGGGTTGCGCCGTGTAACCGCCGGTGCCCGGCTGACGCAGCGAGCCGACCGTCGGCTGTCCATCCACCTGCCCGCCGAAATTCACGACGGTGCCGTGAAACGCGGTCGGCAGATAGGGCGCAGCCGGACCCGTGGCCGCGCTGCCGATCGCGTGATAGTGATAGTTCCAGGTGCCGTGATCATGTCCTCCCTCAGCATCAAGCGCCTGGCGCGCCGTGCCGTCGGGCTCCGTGTAACCGTAAATCGGATATCCATCCAAGGCCCACGCGATGGGCTGGTCGATGCCCGTCACCGCCTGCAGATGCACCGGCGCGATGTGGTAGTGATAGTCGTCACCGAGCCCGCAGTGCCCGCCGTAGATATCGAGTTCACCGATTTCGTAGGCGACGCGGCCCGTGTTGTTACGCGGATTAAAAATCGCGATACCGTCAGCGCCGAGGGCGATGGCGCCGCGTTGAAAATTTCCCGCCGAGATCGGGATTGGCGAGGGGGATGGCGTCGGCACGAGTGGCAGGCGCCAGACATTGGGTTTGCCGAAACCAATCGAGCCTTGGTCGCGCTCGGGATTGGTGGTCGACGCAAAATACGACGCCGGCAGCGGGATCTGCTGCTGCCACGAGGTGATGCCGACCATGGGCGTAGGCATCCGGGTGTTGTCGGGCACATTGTCCGACTCCACGTAGAAGGTCGTGGCGTCGTAATACGACCGCACCCGCGGCTTAAACGCACCGAATGACGCCGCCATCGTCGCGCCGTAGCCAGCCGACGCAGTCGCCGCGGCCGTCGCGGGCCTCTCGCCTGTGGTTACACTCGCCGCCGCGCGCTCGGCGGCGAGCAGGCGCGCGACTTCGGCGTGTATCCACGCATCGCTTTCGTGGGCGCGGGTCACCCCAACCGTCACCACCACCACCACCGCTGCCAAAACCGCCCTAGATGTTCGTAGGATCATGGAAAATTTCTCGCTAAGGCTGACCCAACGCCACGAGGCCCGCATAGGCCGCATCGCCCAAGCCGGCCCGCAAGTGGGCCTGCAGCTGCGCGCGCAACGCGTCCGCCTGCGCCACATTGGCCGTCGCAAGATTGCGCGTCTCGCCCGGGTCCTGCGCGAGGTTGAAGAGTTCCGTGGTGCGTGTGTCCCAATAATAGAGCAGCTTGAAATCGCCCTGACGGATCGCGGAGTGCGGGTGGGCATTGTCGATGGGCGCATGCCAGACGAAGTGTTCGATCGGCCGCTTCACCGTGGCCGCGCCTCCCGTCATGAGAACGGATTTCCAGCTCCCGCCCTCGACGCCTGCGGGCAGGCTGAAACCGGGCGCGGCGAGGTCGAGTATCGTGGGCAGGATGTCGTAGCTGACCACCGGCTCATGGGAGTAAACTCCGGCACGCACCCCTGGCCCGCGCACAATCAGCGGCACGCGGATGCCGCCCTCGCCGAGGTCGCCCTTCGTGCCGCGCAGGACATTTTGGGTATTTCCGCCGTTATCCGACATGAAGATCACGTAAGTGTTTTGGGCGATGCCGAGCTCATCGAGTTTCTTCAGGAGTTCGCCGACACAGGTGTCGAAGTCCTCCGTCATCGCCGCCTGCGCAACCTGACCGCCGGAATAGTTCGCGAGCGTCGAGGCCAGCGCCTGGGCCGTCGGATGCACGGCGTAAAATGACATCTGCAGAAAAAAAGGACTCCCCTCGCGCACCCGCTCCTCCATGTAGGCCTTGCCGCGGCGCGTAAGGCTGAAGGACAGCTTCGGGTCGCTCGGATCCGTTGAGTTACCCGTCTCGTTGGTCGTGAGGCCGTCGCTCACCTCGAAACCCATCGAGGCCGGCGTCTGGAACCATTGCCACTTCCCGAGGTGCGCGGCGCGGTAGGCCGGCTGGGCGCGCTTGAGCGTGTTGGCGCTCGCCTGCGTCAGCGGCGCGCTCCAGTTGCGCGACGTCTTCGTCGGGGCGTTCAACGTCGTCGTCGTGCGCCCCATGAGCAGCGACGCCCGCGAGCATTCGCACGTCGGATGCGCCGCATACGCCTGCGAGAACACCACGCCCTGAGCGGCGAGTTTTTCGAGAGCGGGCGTACGAAAGGCCGCGTTCCGGCTGTTGGCCTGGCCAGCGATCATCGGCACCGCGTGGCCGTTCCACGACTGGTCGTCCGACAAAATGAACAGAAAATTGGGTGCCGTCGCCGGCACGGGCGCCGGGGGCGCCACATAAATTTCCACGAGCGCCGTTCCGGTCGTTTCACCGACGCCACTCACCACGGCGGAGTAGGACCCAGCCGGCAATGTGACGAGGAGCGCCGCATCCCGGCTGCCGCTCGGCAACGCAAACGCGCCCACCGCCGCCATCGTCGCCACCAGCTCCCCGGCGTTGGACGCACTGGACCAGTTGTCGTTGGTCGCGAGGGCCACCGCGCCGCGAAAGAGCGTGATCGTCGGATCGACCAGCGCGCCCGTGACCCCGAAGTTTCCGAGCGTCGGTCCGACCGCGCGAATCAACAGCCGCACCGTGCCCGTGCCCCCGACCACGAAGCCCGGGATCAGCACCTGATCGCCCGTGCCGACATATGCGCGCGTCGAGGCATTGACGATCGCCGCCCCGGACGCGGGCGTGCGGTCGTAAACTTCCACCAAAGCGACGCCACTGCCACCATCGGCCGCCGTGACCGGTGCCGTATACGAGCCCGGCCCCAGCGCCGCGACCACCGCCGCATCACGGCTGCCGCCCGTCAGGCTAAACGCGCCGGCATTCGCCATCGCCGCCGCATCTGCCGCGATCCAGTTGTCGTTCGAAAAAAGCGTCGCCCCGCCGCCCACGAGGCTGAGCCGCGGATCGGCGAGCACGCCGGCCACGCCGAAACCGCCGAGCGTCGGCCCCACCGCACGCACGACCACCGCCTTCTCCCCAATGCCCGCAACCACGAATCCTGGAATCGGCGTCCCCGCCAACCCGCCCACCGCCACCCGTGTCGCGATATTTACGAGCCGCGCGGTGCCCTCGTCGGCCGCTCCACCCACCGCGCCGGTGACGAGTATGAGCAAAATCAAAAAAATGAAACGTGGGCGCATGAATGAGGGTAACCGGGCAATGTTAAGAGATGATGAGCCGCCAAATTAAAAGTCGTTAATCTTCCCCGCGGCGGCGAATCGCGCTCCGCCTGCCGTCCCGATTTGGGCGACGGAGGATCTGCGAGCACGTCTGGAACGACCACTTCGAACCGGCACCATCCTCGTCGATGTCTACGTCCAGCGCCTTCGCCGCAAACTCGCGAGCGCCGATGGCAGCGACGATTCGCTGATCGAGACCATCCGCCGCGTCGGCTGAATCGTTACGGCTCAGCGCGCGGCTCGCCAATATCGTCGAAGGCAGCTCCGCCCGCGCACTCCACCTTCAGTTCGACGCCGCCGCGCCACCGCACGTCACGGTTTCCGCCGACGCCGTTCTCCTCTAACAAGCCCTCCAAAATCTCACCAACAACGCGATCAAGTATAACCGCGCCGCGGGGCTGATCCGCTTAACGCTCCGCCTCGAAGCCGACTCCGCGATCGTCGCCGTTGGCAACACCGGCCCCGGCATCTCAACCGAAAATCGACCGCACGTGTTCGAGCGTTTCTTCCGCGGCGACCGCTCCCGCGCCCGCCACGCCGCCACGGGCGTTGGCCTCGGGCTCAGCCTTTCGCGCGATGTCATCCGCACCCACGGCGGCGATCTCTCCCTCAGTCCGCCGCGGGCCGACGGCGACTGGACGGAGTTTGTCGTGCGTCTGCCCTTTGCCGTCGCGCCCGCCAAGCCCTCCCCCGCCTGATCGGGCCCCACCGCGAACGAACTGTCCGGCGCGCTCCTTCATTGTCGCCGCCGCCGCACCCAACAGTTTCCCTCGCATATGCGCTCCCGTCGCCATCCCCGCCTTCCCCGCCTCGCCTTCGTCCTAGTCCTCCTCTCCGTCCTATTCGTCCCATCCCGCGCCGCTGAACCCGACGCCCTCGCGTGGCCCGAGATCACCAAAGAAAACAAACCGTGGACTCGTTGGTGGTGGCCCGGCAGTGGCGTCGATAAAGCCAGTCTCACGCGCCAACTCGAGCAGTTCGCCGCCGCCGGTCTCGGCGGTGTCGAGATCACCCCGATCTACGGCGCGAAGGGCTACGAGTCCCGTTACATCGACTATCTCTCACCGAAATGGGTTGAGATGCTCGAACACACCGGCCGCGAAGCGAAGCGCCTCGGCCTCGGCGTCGACATGGCCACCGGCACCGGCTGGCCCTTCGGCGGCCCGTGGGTTCCTCCCGCGGACGCCGCGCAAAAAGCCGTGCTCACCCCCGCCGGTCAATTCGGCTTCGAGCCCACCAAACAACTCGTGAAGCGCCCCGCCCCCGGCGGCGATGGCTTCGTCCTCGATCCCTACTCGCCCGACGCCCTCGGCCGCTACCTCGCCAAATTCGACGAAGCGTTCGCCGCCAACAAACTCCCGCGCGGCCTCATTCGCGGCCAGTTCCACGACTCCTTCGAATACTACGGCGCCAACTGGACCGCGAAACTCCCCGAAGTTTTCCGCGCGATGCACGGCTACGACATTGCGCCCTACGCCGCCGCTCTCCTCGCCCGTAATCCCGCAGACGTCACCACCATCGACCGCGACACCCTCGGCCGCATCAAGAGCGACTACCGCGAAACCCTCGCCCAGCTCCACCTCGACTACCTCCGCGCCTGGGTGAAGTGGTCCCACGACCGCGGCTACCTCGTCCGCAACCAATCCCACGGCGCCCCCGGCAACCTCCTCGATCTCTACGCCAACGCCGACATCGCCGAGACCGAAATCTTCGGCTCCACGCCCTTCCCCATCCCCGGCCTCCGACGCGACGCCGCCGACATCGCCAACAATAACCAAGACCTCCCCGAGTCCCTCGTGGTCCGCCTCGCCTCCTCCGCCGCCCACGTCGCCGGCCACAACCTCGCCTCCTCCGAAAGCGCCACGTGGCTCCGCGATCATTGGAAAGAGTCGCTCGCCTTCGTGAAGCCCGAACTCGACCGCATCCTCGCCGACGGCATCAACCACATTTTCTACCACGGCGCCGTGTTCTCCCCGCAAGACGCCCCGTGGCCCGGTTGGCTCTTTTACGCCGCCACGCAGTTCAACCCGCAAAACACCTGGTGGGACGACTTCGGCGCCCTCAACCGTTACATCGCCCGCGTCCAATCCGTCCTCCAAGCCGGCCAACCCGACAACGACATCCTCCTCTACTGGCCCTTCGCCGACCTCCTCGACGATGAGTCCGGCAACGTAAAAATGTTCACCGTCCACCACGCAAAATGGCTCACCGACCAGCCCGTCGGAAAAATCGCCCGCACCCTCATGGATAAGGGTTACACCTTCGACTACCTCTCCGACGCTCAGCTCCAGCAAACTCGCACCGAGTCCGGCACCCTGCTCACCGGCGGCAACACGCGTTACCGAGTCATCGTCGTCCCCGCCACGCGCCGCATGCCCGTCGCGACGCTCCAAAAACTCGCCACCCTCGCCGCAAGCGGCGCGAAAATCATCTTCGAAAAACTCCCCGAAGACGTCCCCGGCTTCGGCCGCCTCACCGAGCGCCGCACCGAATTCACAAACTCTCTCGCCGCGCTCACTCCCCGCACGACCGTCAATGCCGACATCCTCACCGCCGTCGCGCCGCACGCCCGCCGCGAAGCCCTCGCCGACGCCGGCCTCAACTTCATCAGCCGCGCCACAACCCAGGGCCGCGACTACTTTATCACGAACCTCGGTGCGAAAGCCCACGAGGGCTGGGTCTCGGTCGGCACCGCCGCCCGCGTTCTCTTGATGAATCCACTGAACGGCCACTTCGGCTTCGCCCGGAGCCGCACCGCCGCCAACGGCACCTTGGAGATCTTTCTCCAAGCCGCACCCGGAGAATCGTTCATCCTGCGCTCCACCCGCGCCGCGCCGCCCGCGAAAATTGCGTCATGGTTTAACACCACTCCCGCCGCCGCTCCCATCGCTCTCACCGGCCCGTGGAAAATCGCCTTCCTCAAAGGTGGCCCCGAACTCCCGCCCGCTCTCGAAACCACCGCCCTCAAATCCTGGACCGACCTCGGCGGCGACGAAACCAAACGCTTCGGCGGCACCGCCCGCTACCGCCTCGAATTCGACGCCCCCACCGCGAAGGCCGACGACTGGCTCCTCGACCTCGGCGATGTCCGCGAGAGCGCTCGCGTCATCCTCAACGGCCAGCCCGTTGCCACCGCGTGGAGCCTCCCCTTCCGCGTGCGCATCGCTTCCGCCCTCCTCAAACCCGGCCGCAACGTCCTCGAACTCGACGTCACCAACCTCGCCGCCAACCGTATCCGCTACATGGACCAAAATAAACTCCCCTGGAAAATCATGCGCGACACCAACGTCGTGAACATCAACTACCGCCCCTTCGACGCCAGTGCTTGGCCCCTCACCCCCAGCGGCCTCCTCGGCCCCGTCACCCTCACCCCGCTGAAGGCACTTCGGCCGTAGCGATCCTCGGGTTTTGTGGTGCATTGTGGGGCGGGCTTTACGCCCGCCACCAGGAAGTGCATGTTCCGACCATGTTCCGGCTGCTCGCCATCTTCCTTGCACTCGTCGCCCTCGCGACCGCCGCCGAAAAATCCTCCGTCCTCGGCAAAGTGCAGCCCGAGATCCGCCTGACCGACGGCACCGTTTTCAAAAAAGCCAAAATCGTCGACTACTCCCTCGAGAAATCCACCGCGACGATCGCCGAGCCCACCCGCATCCGTGTCGTTGCCCTCGACACGCTCCCGCCGACCCTGCGCGACCAACTCCTCACCGAAGCCGGCGTCAAACCCGCCGTCCCCCCGAAAAATCCCGCACCCTATCGCGCGCGTCCCATCCGCCCTCCGCCGCACTCCGGCGGTATCACTTACCCAACCGCCCCCCCTATCGCCGCGACCAATCCCGCGCCCCCGTCCGGCGATCCACTCCTCAAACAGGCCGCCACCGCTGCACCGATCCAACTCAAGGCCCACCTCACCCGCACCTACGGCCAAGTCAGCAGCCTCACCACCAAAATTCTGGAAACGAGCGAGGTCCCCGGCTGGCCCATGATCCGCGTCACCGGCGAGACCGCCTTCTCGGAATGGTCCCCCGGCCAACGCGCCAGCTCGCTGCACCAAGAAAAATTTGAGATCGAATACGTCGTCACCGATGGCGTGCTCAAACCCACCACGGTCACCGTGGGCGGCATTTCCCGCCTGATTGCACCTTAAGCGGAGCAACCGCTTGATTTTTCCCCCAGTCCGCTAAGATAGCGGGCTCTTTTCGTTTCCACCGGCCTCCCGCTTCTTTCGCTCAACTCTCATCACTCAACTCTCAACGTCTTCCATGTCCACCGCCACACCGCAAAAATTCGAGTTCCAAGCCGAGATCAAACAGCTCCTCGATATCGTCATCCACTCGCTCTATACGGAGAAGGAAATCTTCGTCCGCGAGCTGGTCTCCAACGCCTCCGACGCCCTCGAAAAGCTCCGTCACACGCAGATCACTGAAAAGGAAATCTTCGACGACAAACTTGAGCTCGAGATCAACGTCACCACCGACGACAAGGCGAAGACCATCACGATCCAAGATTTCGGCATCGGCATGACCCGCGCCGAACTCGTCGAGAATCTCGGCACCATCGCGCACTCCGGCTCCAAGCAATTCCTGAAAGCCATGGGCGAAGGCGGAGCCAAAAACTCCAATCTCATCGGCCAGTTCGGCGTCGGTTTCTACTCCGCATTCATGGTCGCGAAAACCGTGAAAGTTTACTCCCACTCTTGGCACGGCGCCGAACAGGGCCACGTCTGGACCAGCGATGGCTCCGGCAGCTACGAAATCGAAGAATCCGACGGCCAGCGGCGCGGTTCGAAAATCGTCATCGAACTCAAAGACGACTGCGGCGACTACGCCACCGACTGGAAGATTAAGGAAATCCTCGAGCGCTACAGTGCCTTCGTGTCGTTCCCGATCAACCTCAACGGCAAACGCATCAACACCATCCAGGCCCTCTGGCTCCGTTCGAAAAACGAAATCAAGGACGAGGAATACACCGAGTTCTACAAATTCCAGTCCCACGCCCACGACGACCCGCGCCTCCGCCTCCACTTCAGCGCCGACGCCCCGCTCTCGATCAACGCCCTCCTCTTCGTCCCCAAGGACAACACCGAGAAACTCGGCTTCCCCCGCCTCGAAGCCTCCGTCTCGCTCTACTGCCGTAAGGTCCTCATCGATACCAAACCGAAGGACCTCCTCCCCGAGTGGCTGCGCTTCCTCAAGGGCGTCGTCGATAGCGAGGATCTCCCGCTCAACATCTCGCGCGAGACGATGCAGGACAAGGCCCTCATCTCGAAACTGAACACGGTTATCACGAAACGTTTTCTCAAGTTCCTCGACGAAGAAGCCAAGAACCGCGTCGATGCCTACAATGAGTTCTACGCCGAATTCGGCCTCTTCCTCAAAGAAGGCGCCGCGATGGACTACACGCACAAAGATTCCCTCGTGAAGCTCCTCCGCTTCGAGTCCTCGCTCACCGAAAAGGGCAAGACCACCAGCCTCGCCGACTACGTGTCACGCATGGGCAGCGAACAAAAAGAAATCTACTACCTCGTCGGCCCCAACCGCGCCGCCCTCGAAAGCGGTCCCTATCTCGAAGGCTTCAAAGCCCGCAACCTCGAGGTCGTTTTCTGCTACGAACCCGTCGACGAATACGTCATGGGCAACGTCCGCGAGTTCGACAGTAAGAAGCTCACCGCCGCCGATCACGCCGACGTGAAGCTCTCCGAGATCCCCAAGCCCGAAGGCGCGCTCAGCGAGGACGACACGAAGAAACTCACCGCCTTTCTGAAGGAATCCCTCGGCGCCCGCGTCGAAGAAGTGAAGGCCAGCGACCGCCTCGTGGATTCCCCGGCCCTCGCCGTGAATGCCGACAAATTCATGTCGCCCCAAATGCGCCGCATGATGAAGGCCATGAAAAAGGACAATGCCGACGAACCCGTGAAGGTGAACCTCGAGATCAACCCGCGCTCCGCCGTCATGAAGCGGCTCTTCGAGACCCACACCACGGCACCCGACCGCGCCAAGCTCGTCGCCGAGCAAATCCTCGACAACGCCCTCATCAGCGCCGGTCTGCTCGACGACGCGACCCCCATGGTCGCCCGTCTCTACAAGCTCCTCGAGACCGTCTGAGTTTAGAAATCATTTAATTCCTCAACTCGTTTTATTACATATCGATGGCTCACTAGCCATACTTCACTGTTGCAGTATGGCTACCGAGCCATACTGCTAGGGTCATCATGAAAATGACCATGCACATCGACGAGGATGTCTTGGACCGGGTGATGAAGATCACTGGAGCCAAGACCAAGACCGAGGCGGTTGAGATCGCCCTGAACGAGATGGCGCGCCGCCACAAAATGAAGGAGCTCTTCTCGGCCGGTCTCGGTCTGACCCCCGAGGAGTTGAAGGCCTCCTTCGACCCCGCCTCCTACCCGGAGGAGCCCCAGCCCGTGATCATGGTCGCCGAAGCTCAAGCACCCTATGGCCGACCTGATCCTGCCCGATAGTAACATCTACATCGGGGCGGCCCGAGCCGGTCGCGATCCTTTCCGCGAATTCGCGGTCGGGATCGACGACCGTGATTGGGAGTTCGCGACGTGCGGCATGATCGTGCTCGAGGTATGCCGCGGCCAACGCGACCCCAACCTCTTGGCCCGCTACCGCGAACGCTTCGCCGTGATGATCTCCATCCCCACCACGCAACAAATCTGGGACCGCGCCACCCAACTCGCCTGGTCCCTCGACCGCCAAGGCCGGGTCTTGCCCGCACAGGATATTCTCATCGCGGCGCACGCCCTCCAGGCCGGCGCCACGATGCTCACTTTGGACGCTCACTTCCCATCGATCCCCGGCCTGCGCGTGATCGACCGTCTAAGCTGAGTGCAGGCAAAAGCGTATTTTACTTTCTTCGGGCGCGCGAGTTTTCCCCAGCGCGAGTTTTCCCTAGAGCGAACGCATCTCGGGCATTGACGCGGATTTTTCCTGATCGTTTCCTCAGCCCTATGCCTGCCACCGAGAACATCGATCCTAGGGCCAAGTATAAGCGTGTCGTCCTGAAGCTTTCAGGCGAAGTCCTCCGCGGGGGAAAGTTCGGCGACGCCATCGATGGCCCGACCCTCGAAAGGGTCTGCGCCCAAGTGAAAGAAATTCATGATCTCGGCGTCCAAGTCTGCGTCGTGATCGGCGGCGGCAATATCTTCCGCGGCCTCGCCGGCGAACAGCGCGGCGTCGACCGCACGACGGGGGACTACATGGGTATGCTCGCGACCGTCATCAACGGTCTCGCCCTCATGGACCGCCTCGAAAAACTCGGCGTCAACACCCGCGTGCAGTCCGCCATCCCGATGAACCAGATCGCCGAGCCGTTCATCCTCCGGCGCGCCATCCGCCACCTCGAAAAAGGCCGCGTCGTCATCTACGTCGCCGGCACCGGCAACCCCTACTTCTCCACCGACACCACCGCCGCCCTCCGTGCGAGCGAGATGCACGCCGACATCATCCTCAAAGCCACCAAGGTCGACGGCATCTATGACAAGGACCCGAAGAAATACCCCGACGCCGTCAAATACGACACGTTGACCTTCATCGACGCTCTCAAACAGCGCCTCAACGTCATGGACTCAACCGCGTTCTCCCTCTGTCTCGACAACAACGTCCCGATCCTCGTGTTCGACCTCAACGACGAGCACGCGATTCGGAAAGCCATCCTCGGCGAAAAAATTGGCACGCTGGTGAAGAACTGATTTCCACGGCCCCGCCGATTCCGGCCTTCAATCGAAATCCTCACATCCCAAATCAAAAATCCATGTCCCACCCGATCCTCAACGACGCTCAGGCCAAGATGAAAAAAGCCGTGGATCACACACTCCACGAATTCAGCTCCATCCACACCGGTAAGGCCACTCCGGCGATGATTGAGGGCGTAATGGTCGACGCTTACGGCTCAATGACTCCGCTCAAACAATGCGCCGCGATCTCCACGCCTGACGCCCGCCTCCTCCAAATCCAGCCGTGGGATACCTCGCTGACCAAAGCGATTCTCAAGGGCATCCAAGAAGCTAACCTGGGCTTCAACCCGATCCCCGATGGCAAAGTCATCCGCATTCCGCTCCCCGAGATGAGCCGCGAGCGCCGCCAGGATTTCGTCAAGACGGCCCACCGCCTCGCCGAAGAAGGTCGCGTGCACGTCCGCAATGTCCGCCGCGACGCCATCGAAACGTCCAAAAAAGCCAAACTCCCCGAGGATGAATCGAAACGCCTCGAAAAAGATATTCAGGTCGCCACCGACGCCGCGATCAAAAGTATCGGCGAGCATCTCGCGCACAAGGAAAAGGACCTCCTCACGGTCTGAGTCTGCCGTAGGGCAGGGTCTCCGGCCCGCCCTCCTCGCTCGCGCCTCTCGCCTCTTGCCGCCCCCTTGTGGGGCAGGCTTTACGTCTGCCGTTTCCCGTTGAAAAAAGACCCCTCCCCGCCCGCCGCCCCCGCGCCCAAACGCGTCGTCGTCAAACTCGGCACCGGTGTCCTCACCACCGGCATTGGCCAGCTCGATACCGCGCGCATCGCCGCCGTCTGCGCGGAGATCGCCTTTCTCCGCGCTCGCGGCACGGAAATCATTGTCGTCTCCTCCGGTGCCGTCGGCCTCGGCATGGGTTC
>CAMBVX010000186.1 GCA_945871085.1 Opitutus sp. GAS368
GGTGGCGTCGTCCCTTTCTCTCGCTTCATCCCGAGCACAATCGTGTAGATAACGGCACCCATGCCGATCCAACCAATCAGTTTGAAGACGAGGAAACCGAGCACGGGCACCGTGTAGAGGCCGAGGACGATCAGACCGCCGAACATCACCGCGCAGGCCACGTGGTTGAGCGGACCATCCCCAAAGACACGAGTGATCCGCCGGCCGATCCACGCCAAAATTACGACGACACCGAAGAGCGTCGCGCACAACATCCCCGCGCCGATAAAGGGCACCGCGATGATCCCCACGCCGGTCAACACGAGCAGCACCGTCAGCACCGGCGTGATGAGCGTGGTGAGCAACGCGGTCAGCACCGAGAAACCGGGACGCGTTTCGAGCGTCGTGAGGCACTTCTCGACTCCCGTGCGAAAAACCAACGCGGCGAGGGTGTAAACAGCCAAGAAGGCGAAGGCGATCGCCCACGCCCAGCCGAGGTTAGGTCCAAAAGCGAGCGGGCGCGCTTTCAAGAAACACTCGCGCAACCAGGTGCGGAGCCACGCGACTTTTGTAGAAATAATATTTTGGACATGACCTTTGATCACCGCCGCCCCGTCGCGTTTGATCGAGCCGCCGATGCACACGACCTCGCCAGCGATACGCGCGTCTGGTCCGAGTTCGAGATCGCCGAAAACGACGACGACCCCGTCTTTGACCGTGCTGTTGACGTAGCTGTTGCCGAAAACCGCCACTACCGCGGTGCCGACCGGACCAGTCACGCGGTTGTCGCCGAAGACCGAGACCACCGCATCGACCACTTCCCCTTCGGACGTGGCGTTGCCAAACACGGCGACGACGGCATCAGCCTTTTTATCTCTTTCGAGCACCGAATCGGAAAACACATTGACCACCGCCTCGCCGGAGCGCGATTCGGCACGGGCGGCGCGTTCGACCGCACGCTGTTTCGCGGCCTCCGCGCGCTCCTTACTCTGCGGCGACCGGGATTTTTTCGCGTTAGTCGGCGCCAGAACGTCGTCCACGGCCGAAACGGTCGTGGGCTCGTCGAGCCGCCGCAGCGCGGGCAACGGAGGAAGAGAGGGGACCGCGGGTGCAGCCTCGGGTGGTGACACTTTGACCGGCTCGGCCACGGGGGGAGCTTCGGCGAGCGGTGCGGCCGGCTTTTCCTGGGCGAGCGCGGCGAGCGTCAGGGTGAAAAAGAACGCGACGGCGACGCCGACAAAGAGGGAGCGAACGGAAGTCTTCATGGCAGGGAGAGTGGGAGCATGCATGGGTACGGGCGGGTTGAGTTTAGCGGCTCACGTAGAGCGTGCGGTAGGCGGCGGCGCCGAGGCCGAAGAGCGCGGCATACATCGCCGCCACGAAGGCGACGGAGCCGTAGAGCCAGAGCGGCGGAATATTGCGGAATAGAATGGCGGAAAAATCCGTGAGGCCGCGGACCAGGGAGACGCCGGCCTGAGCCCAGGAGACGGGCGCGGAGAAGGCGGCCACGAAAGCGGCTGAGTCAAAACCAGCCGTCACCCAAACGGCCGCCATGAATGTGAGCTTCACGAGCGCGACCGAAACGAGCAGGAACACCGCGCGCGCTGGCAGCGGCCAGTGCGCAAAGCTCTGGTGCCACCACGACAGCGCGGCGCGACGCGCGAGTTCGGCGAAGACCCGCGCCTCCAGCGAGTGCGGCGCGCGGCGGGGCGGCAGCGCGCGCAAGGTTTGGTGGATGGCACGCTCGAGTTTTTCGGAGTGATGTTCAGGAGGGAGATTCATGGCGCGTCGGTTCAGGTTTCGAGGGTTTCGTGCGCGGTGCCGCCGCGCTGGAGGATCTTCGCGAGCGCGGTGCGGGCGCGGAGGATATCGGTTTTCACTTTGGCCAAGGAGACACCTAGTTTTTTGGCAATCTCGTCATAGGGCAGGTCTTCGAAATGATAGAGGACCAACGGCACGCGTTGGTGGTGGGGCAGGTCTTCGAGCGCGCGCTCGACCCAATCGCGGCGCTCATCGGCGTCGACGCCGGAAAAAAAAGTGTCGGGCGCGGCGAACTCGACCTCCGGCGCATCGCTTTCAGCATCGTCGCGTTTGAGCTCGGAGAAAAATTTCCAGCGGTTCCGATAACGCGTGAGGTGGTTGAGGGAGAGGTTGGTGGCGACGGTCTTGAGCCAGCCGCCCGCGGTCGGGCTGGTGCGGAGGTTGTCGAAGTGTGCGTGCGCCTTCAGAAAGACTTCCTGGGAAATATCCTCCGCCTGCGTCTCATTGCCAGTGATCCGGGCGGCGGTGGAGAAAACCATGTCCTGATAAGCGCGCATAAACGTCGTGAAGTCGGCCGGGGGGATCAGTCCCGAGGATGGTGTTTGCACTGGAGTTTCATCGTTCGACCCCAGAACCCCCGCCGGCGCGGCAAAGTTGCAGAAATTTTCTAACCGCAGCACGGCCCACCACCGCCCCACCGCCAGCCGGTGGAGAAACCCGAAAATCGGGGGACAACGATGGGCAAGGACAACAACCATACGGCGGAGCGAATCGGACAGCTCCTCCCGCCGAGACGCAAGCCGCTTGGCCCCCGCCAAGTCCGGTATCCCGGCCTGCCCTTCCTTGCCATGCCCCCAAAATCGGAAGAAAAATTCACTCAAAACCCATGTCCCTCCAGCACCCCTTTTTGCCTCCTGACCCCGCGATCGAACGCCGCGTGCACGAGCTCGGCGAAACGCTCTTTGCTCGCATGGACTCAGCCCCGGTGCCGGGGATTTTCTCCAAAAAGGGTGCCTACGCCCGCGTGATGGAGTGGTCGATGAAAGACCCGGCCTTCAAGACCCAGCTCTTCCGTTTCGTTGACGTCCTCCCTGCCCTCTCCTCTTCCGCCGACATTGTCCGTCACCTCCAAGAATATCTCGGCGATAAAGCCGTGGAGCTGAATCCCGCGATGAAGGTCGGTCTCGCCGCCTCGGCCTTCGCCCCGGCACTCGTTGCCGGTCCGGTGAAAGCCAACGTCGTCGCCATGGCCGCGCAATTCGTCGTCGGGGAAACCGCCGACGACCTCGTGAAACAGCTGCGCAAGAACGCGAAACTCGGCTGCGCCACGACGATCGACCTCTTGGGTGAAACCGTCGTGAGCGAGGGCGAGGCCGAGGTGTTTCTGCAACGCAATCTCGACGTGCTCAACACCGTCGCAACCGCGCTCGCGAAAGAGCCCGCGAGCGCCTTCAGCGATATCGGCGCGCAGGGCGTGGCGCTCCCGCGACTAAATCTCTCCGTAAAAATCTCCGCCCTCACACCCGACGTCCACCCCGCCGACCCGGAAAACTCCCTCGCCGCTCTCAAGCAGCGCCTCCGCCCGATTCTCCGCCGCGCCACCGAAGTCGGCGCGTTCATTAACTTCGACATGGAGAGCTACAAATTGAAAGACCTCACGCTGGCGCTCTTCAAATCCATCCTCGCAGAACCGGAGTTCCGCACCGAACCCGCCATCGGCATCGCGTTGCAGGCCTACCTGCGGGATTGCGAGTCCGACCTTCGCGAGCTGATCGCGTGGGCCCGCATGAATCACCGCCCGATCGGCATCCGCCTCGTGAAAGGCGCTTATTGGGACTACGAGACCACCCTTGCCCGCCAGCGCGACTGGCCCGTGCCAGTGTGGTCAAAAAAACCGGAGAGCGATGCCAACTACGAAAAGCTCTCCCTCCTCCTCCTCGAAAACATCGATGTCATCTCGCCCGCGTTCGCATCACACAACGTCCGCAGCTGCGCCCACGCCATCGCGCAGGCCGAACGCCTCGGTGTGGACCCGCGCGCCTATGAGTTCCAGGCGCTCTACGGCATGGCCGATGAACTGAAGGGAGCCCTCCTCGCCGGCGGCCAACGGGTCCGTGAATACTGCGCTATCGGTGAACTGCTCCCCGGCATGGCCTATCTCGTCCGACGTCTCCTCGAAAACACGAGCAACGAGGGCTTTCTCCGCATTAAAAACATGGGCGAAGCGACGAAGGCGCAATTGCTCGCGAATCCCGTGACGCTCCTGCAACCCGTGGCTACCGCAGCGGCGCCAGCCGATCGGTCGCACGGGTCACGTTTCCGCAATGCCCCCAACACCGACTTCACCCGCGCCCCCGCCCGCGCAGAACTCCGCGCCGCGCTCGCCACCGAGCGCGCCCAACTCGGTCGACGCCACGGCTACATCGTCGCCAACGCGCCGCGCGAAACCCGCGAGTGGATTCCATCCACGAACCCCGCGCAACCCGCCGAGATCATCGGTCACCAAGCCCGCTGTCGCACCGAGGACGCTGAGTTCGCGCTCGCCGCCGCGCGTCAGGCCCAACCCGCCTGGGCCAAAAAATCCGCCGACGAACGCGCCCAACTCATCGAATGCGCCGCCGACCTCATGGCGTCGCGCCGCCACGAACTCAACGCGCTCCTCATCCTCGAAGCCGGCAAGCCTTGGCTCGAGGCCGACGGTGAAGTGAGCGAAGCCATCGACTTTTGCCGCTTCTACGCGGCCGAAGCGCGCCAGCTCAATGGCCCCACCGTCACGCAGGTCGTCCCGGGCGAACGCTGCGTGCTGCGCCACACTGCGCGCGGCACCGGCGTCGTCATTGCGCCGTGGAATTTCCCGCTCGCGATCCTCTGCGGTATGGTCGTCGCACCCGTCGTCACCGGTAACACGGTCGTCATGAAACCCGCGGAGCAGACACCCGTCATC
Organism: Opitutus sp. GAS368; assembly: GCA_945871085.1. Classification (GTDB taxonomy): domain Bacteria; phylum Verrucomicrobiota; class Verrucomicrobiia; order Opitutales; family Opitutaceae; genus GAS368. Next base: position 4,685 of record CAMBVX010000186.1, read on the forward strand.
GCGCACCGGTTGATGGAAATTTTTATCGCCGCCGGTCTGCCGCCCGGCGTCGTCAACCTCGTCACCGGCCTCGGCGAAGAAGTGGGCGCGCCGCTCGTCGCGCATCCGCACACCGACTTCATCGCGTTCACCGGATCGCGTGCGGTCGGCTTAAAAATCTGGGAAACCGCGGGCCGCACGCTCCCCGGCCAAGCCAACCTGAAAAAGGTCGTCTGTGAGATGGGCGGGAAAAACACGCTCATCATCGCTAGCGACGCCGACCTCGACGAAGCCATCCCGGCGACCCTCGCGAGCGCATTCGGTTTCGCGGGTCAAAAATGTTCAGCGCTCTCCCGCCTCATTGTGCTCGCCGACATCTACGATGACTTCGTCGCCCGTCTCATCTCTGCCGCAGCCGCCACCCCCGTCGGCGACCCCACGTTGCCCGGCACGGTCGTCGGTCCGGTGATCGGCGCCGAGGCCCGTGAAAAAATCCTCGGTCTCATCGCCGACGGCCAACGCGAAGCGAAGCTGGCGTGGCAGGGCAAGCTTCCGCCCGCCGCCGTCGCCAGCGGTGGACACTTCGTCCCGCCGACGATTTTCACGCAGGTGAAACCCGACGACGCGCTCGCCCGCGACGAAATCTTTGGTCCGGTGCTCGCCATCATCCGGGTTCGCAATCTCGACGAAGCATTCGCCGTGGCCAACGCCACCGACTATGCACTGACCGGCGGACTATTCTCGCGCAGCCCACGGGCGCTCGAGCGGGCCGAGCACGAACTTATGTGCGGTAACGTCTACCTCAATCGCGCCATCACCGGCGCCATCGTGGAGCGTCACCCGTTCGGTGGTTTCAAAATGAGCGGCGGCGGCACGAAGGCCGGTGGCAAAGGCTACCTGGAAAACTTCCTGTTCCCGCGCGTCATCGTCGAAAACGTCATGCGCCGCGGATTCATACCTGCGGAATAGATGCTCCCGTTGGCGCGAGGGTCGTCCGCGGGCGACACCGCCGCCGCAGCCAACAATTTATACCAACGTCCTTTGAACTCTGGACTCTTCGGTAGCCGCGAGCGCCAGCGAATGGACGGATCACCACTCGCTGGCGCTCGCGGCTACCCGGCAAATCAAAGTCTGAATCATTTGGGCGATTGGTATTACTCCACGCTCGCGCAGAGCGCCGTGTAGTGATCGCGCGCGCGGCTGGCACACGTTGCCAAATCCGTCTCGCTCACGCCGGCCAGCACGAGCTTGGCCGGGTCGCAGGTCCAGTGGCCGGCCTCTCCCGGCAGATCCAATCCGAAACGCGCGGCCACGCCACAGGCGAGGTTCAATACACACGCGCCGACGTTTGATTCGGCATGACCCAACGGATCAAAGTGCCCGCGAATCGACTCGATCAGCTCAGTCGGAAAACGCCAATGCGTCAGCAACGTGACCGTAACTTCGTCCGCCGTGACGCCAAACGTGCGCCGCTCCCACTCCGTGACCGACGGCCACTCGGCCTCGCCGGGATAAATTTGTCCGCCGGCCAGGCCGTCGATGATCACACGGCCGAGTGTGCGCAGGAGACCCGTCGCATACGCGAGGCCTACGTCGCAGCCCGCCGGCAGGGCGAGCACCTCCGCTGCGGCGGCCGTCGCCACCGCGTTTTCCCAGAGACGACTGGATTTGAGCCGGTAGGTCAGCAGGTCGCGCTGGCAAACTTGGTGCGTCGCGGCGAGTCCGACCAATCGGTAGATTTCGCTGAAGCCGACACGGCCGACGGCGCCTTCCAGGGAGTCATTCCGTTCGCGCAGTCCGAAGAGCACGCTGTTGCTCATGCGGATGACGTGAAACGTCAGCGCCGGATCGAGGCGCACGAGATCCACGATCGCCTCCATCTCGGTGCCCGGATCCTGTAAGAGCGTCCGCAGCCGTCCAAACGTGGTCGCGGCAGGGGCAAGTTTGCTACCGAGGGTGATGATGGTCTCGCGATTAAGTGGCATGAGGAGGTGCGTTTTTCGCACGTCTCCTCACTCGGCACATTTTATCCTCCGGCTAAGGAAAATCTTCGTTCCTCCGCCGACAATCTGCTCTGCACTTTTCGCTGCCGAGGTCGGCGGTCCGCTGGCGGGCGCCGACCCGACCACCCAAAAGCGCGAGCAAGCTCGCGGTCTACCAAACCGACGAAGGGCCTCACAGGCGCTCAAAAATCGATCGCCTTCAGGGGACCGATTTGAACCTCGAAGCGATCGCCAAAGGGCTTCACCCGTTTGTAGTCCTCCCGCCGCACCTGGTAAGAACGACCGATCGGCACAAAAAATATCGAGCCCGAGCCGTTGGCCCGAATCTCGGCCAGCTGGGGCGGGTGCTTGGGATCAACGGTCTTGAACTCGATGTGGCCCTCGCCCTCGCTCAACTTCACGATGATCTTTTCCCGCAGCGGCGAACGCAACTTGGCCGAAACGCTCTCGAGTGCCGCCAACTCTTTATTCACGCGGGCGGTCACCAAAAACTTCTCCGGTGGCAGCCGCTCATTGCCCTCCTGCTTAAGCGGAACCTCGTAGGTGACGATCTTGTCGTCTTCCGCAATGACGGTCGCTTTCTCCAAGTCCATCAGCTCACCCACGGATTTCCGCTGAGACGTCGAGACCACGCCCGTCGTTGACTCTTGCTCGATGCGCTCGCCGCGTTTTTCGCCTTGGCGACGGTATTTCTTGATCTGACTTTCCGAGGGCTCCTTCCCATCAATCTTGAGCGGAATATATTGCTGGGCGTAAGGCTTCGAAGGGTCAAAACGCACCACCACGTCACTCTTGGCCTTGCCCTTCCCGTCCTTCTCGATGGCCGTCTGGGTATACGCCCAGCGGTCCGTGTCCTGGGCGAGTTTCTTCACCGCGTCTTGCAGCAACTGCGGCATCGCCGCGCAGGCGCTCACACTGCCGGCCAAAAATAGAATGAGGAGCAAACGTCGCATGGTCAGTTTGCACCATGTAGGCACCCGTTAGATCCGCAAGCCGCGACCGATCCGCGACCCACCACCCCTAAAAGCACCAGACCATTCAGCAAAACGCCGTCCGTTGCCGCTGAAATAATAGCTGAGCTTCCGCGCCGACTTCGCGCAGTTTCAGCGCGTCGAGGCCCGTCACCGAAAACTTGTTATCCGTCGGCACCCACGCGGCGGATTCGCCCGGCAACGCCAGACCCACCTCCACAACTATCGCGCCAGCGAGATTCAACACGCAGGCCAGCCGGTCGTCGTAGCCGTCATCGCTGGTGAACAAATGGTTCTTCAGGGCTGACACCAGTTCCGGGGAGAAACGCCACTCATCGAGCACGGTGGTCGTTACCTCGGTGCTGCTGACTCCAAAGGCATAATTTTCCCATTCTGTGTAGGTCGAAAATTGCTGCCCATCGAAAACGTCCGGCGCCGGCTGTCGCTCCCGCCCGATCCGCTCCAGCACCATGACACCCAGCGTGCGCAAGAGTCCGCCGGCGTAAGCTTGGCGCGGATCAACCGCACAGCGTTTGGCGAGCGCCTCACTGGCGAGCGCGTGCATCAAGATGGATTCACGCATACGCTCGGCGCCGATCCCATAAAACGTCAGAGCACGGTCCACCAAACCAGCGACCGACGCGATGCCGACGAGGCGCAAGATCTCCCCGAAGCCGACCCGATTGACCGCCTCATCGACCGAGCCGATCCGCTGGCCAGCACCACCATAGGTCGCGCTGTTGCTAATGCGGATGACGCGGGCCGACAGGGCGGAATCGACCCGGATTTGTTCGGCGACCTGATCGAGATCCGAATTCGCGTCCTGCAAAAGTTCACACAATCCGGCCAACACCTGCGGGGCCGCCGGCAGCAGACGCGCGGTGGTCAGAATCTTCTCACGACTGACAGGCAGAGCGACGATCATAGTCCGCTCTATCGGCACAAACCCAACGCGACTAAAACAAATTACGGGGAAAAGGGCGCAGCCGCACTGCGCCCTTGGCGGCGGGCCCAAATGAACTACATGCGGCAGATCAGGAGCTCGCGTTCGTAGATCATTTCCTTCGGCAGGTGCGCGTGCAGATCAAGGAACAGTTCCTCGTGCCCGAGCACCTCGGCGCGCCACGCGGCGCGGTCGAAGGCTTGCAACTCGTCGAATTTCTCCTGCGGGAAGTCCATGCCCGTCCAATCGATGTCCTGATAGCGGGGCACCCAGCCAATCGGAGTCTCTTTCGCGCGACCACCGGCGCGGACCCGATCAACGATCCATTTGAGGACTCGCATATTTTCCGAGAAACCGGGCCAGATAAATTTTCCCTCCGCATCTTTGCGGAACCAGTTCACGTGAAAAATCCGCGGCGTCTCGGTGAGCTTGCGCTGCATGCTGATCCAGTGGCGGAAATAATCGCCCATGTTGTAGCCGCAGAACGGCAGCATCGCCATCGGGTCGCGGCGCACCTTGCCAATCGTGCCGGCCGCCGCCGCCGTCATCTCGGACCCCATCGTCGCGCCGACATAAACGCCGCACGACCAGTTGAACGCCTGATACACCAACGGCATCGTCGTGGCCCGGCGGCCGCCGAAAATGAAGGCACTGATCGGCACGCCATCGGGACTCTCCCAATCCGCATCGATCGTTGGACATTGCTTCGCCGGCGCGGTGAAACGGGAATTCGGATGCGCGGCCTTGGCTCCGGTGGCTTTCGCAATTTCGGGCGTCCAAGTCTTACCCTGCCAATCGATCGCGGACGCCGGCGGCTCATCAGTCATGCCTTCCCACCAGACGCCCCCCTCGGGCGTGAGGGCGACATTGGTGAAGATCGTGTTCTTCGCGAGGGAGGCCATCGCGTTGGGATTGGTTTTGTTCGAGGTGCCAGGCGCGACACCGAAGAAGCCGGCCTCGGGATTGATCGCGCGCAGGCGCCCTTGAGCATCGGGTTTGATCCACGCGATATCGTCGCCGACGGTCCACACCTTCCAGCCTTGTTTTTGAAAATGCGGCGGCGGAATGAGCATGGCGAAGTTTGTCTTGCCGCAGGCACTGGGAAACGCCGCCGCCACATAGGTCTTTTGCCCCTGCGGATCTTCAACCCCCAAGATGAGCATGTGCTCCGCCATCCAGCCCTCGTCACGCGCCATCGCCGAAGCAATGCGGAGCGCGAAGCATTTTTTCCCGAGCAGCGCATTGCCACCGTAGCCGGAACCGTAGCTCCAAATCTCGCGAGATTCCGGGAAGTGCACGATGTATTTTTCCTTGTTGGCCGGCCAAGCGACATCGTGTTGCCCCTTCGCCAACGGCAGCCCGACGCTGTGCACACAGGGGACGACGCGTTTGAAATCCTTGTCGATCAGCTCGAACACTTTTTTTCCGATGCGCGCCATGATCCGCATATTAACCACGACGTAGGGCGAGTCGGTGAGCTGCACTCCGATCTGCGACATCGGCGAGCCGATCGGCCCCATGCTGAACGGCAGCACATACATCGTGCGGCCTTTCATACAGCCCGTGAAAAGCCCCTTGAGCGTCTTCCGCATCTCGAACGGATTAACCCAATTATTGGTCGGACCCGCCGCCTCTTTTGACAGGGCGCAGATGTAGGTGCGATCCTCGACCCGGGCCACGTCGCTCGCATCGGAACGGGCGAGATAACAGTTGGGCCATTTCTTCTGGTTGAGTTTGATGAACGTGCCGCCCGCCACCATCTGAGCGCACAGGGCATTGTATTCTTCCTGCGAACCATCGACCCAGTGGATCGCACCGGGCTTGCACAGCTCGGCCATTTTTTCGACCCAGCGCAGCAAGTGTTTGTTCGTGCTGAGGGGCGTGGCGGAATTTCTCTTTTTCATCTTGGCCGAAAGGTGATCGCACCTCCGCAACGAGTAAACCGGAAAGCCCGGCGTGGCCGGCGGGAAGAAGTTAGTGACGCGCATCCATTAGGCGGTCGCCTTGCCGCGAAAACCACGCCACGGTGGCCCGATGATGAAACTCTGCATCTTCGTCGGCACCACAGTGGGTGGCCTCGCCGGCGGCATGGTCGCCGGCGCGTTAGACCTAGACACGTTTTCACTGGGTGGTTTCGCGCTCAGTGGCGTCGGCAGCATCGTCGGCGTCTACGCCGGCTGGAAAGTCGCCCGCAAGCTGGAGGAGTAGAGTCATCTCGGCGGCGGCCCCGGCACCACACCACGCTTACTTCGCCGGCTCGATATGCACCGTCACATCGCTGATGCGATGCGGCACCGAAGCGATCAGCGCATCCTTCACCGCGTGCGCGATCGTGTGGCCCTCGCGCACGGTGAGTTCGCCGTCCACGCGCACGTGGATGTCGACCAGATGGCTGAGCCCGCTCTTGCGCACTCGACATTTATCGAGCGCCCGCACGCCCGTCACGCCGAGGGCGACGGCCCGCACCTCGTTTTCAAATTCCGTGGGTGCCGCCGAATCCATCACATCGCCCAGCGCCTTGCCCACCATGGTGACGCCGTTGAACGCGATGAGCACGCAGGCAAACAACGCCGCCCAATCGTCCGCCGTCTCCCACCCGGGTCCACCCCACAGCGCGATACTGATCCCGACAAACGCCGCCGCCGAAGTCAGCGCGTCCGAGTAGTGGTGCAGCGCCTCGACGCTCAGCGCGGTGCTGCCGACTTCCTCCCCCGCCATGCCCAGTCGGCGCGAGAACCACATCTTCGCAACGATGACGCCCGCCAGCAAAACCAGCGTCCACCACGCCGGCGCCTCATGCGGCGTGATGATCTCGTGGACCGCGTGCACCCCGATCCAGCCCGCCATGAAGAACACGAACACCGCGACGGCGAGCGCGGCCAACGGCTCCGCTTTACCGTGACCGTAGGGGTGATCCGCGTCGGGCGGTTTCGCGGCGACCCGAAAGCCCGCCCACACCAACAACGACGACAGAATATCGAGCAGGGATTCCGCGCCGTCGGCGATCAGCGCGTAAGTGTGGCCGAAAATCCCACCCGCGAATTTCACCGCCGCCAGCACCGCATTCAGCGCAATGCCACGCAGCACCAGCTTCGCGCTGGCGTTAGCACGGCGCTGGGTGGCGGCATGAGGGCTGGGTAATTCGGCAGGCAATGACTCCAGCAAGGTAACAACTCTGCGCCGCCGCGAGCCTGCAATTGACCCCACTTCCTGCGTCCGTTAATTCCACTCAGTATGGCCGCGCAAATCAGCACTTCGTCCTCCAACCCCGTGAAGCAGTTCTCCGTCTTCTGCGAGAACCGGGTGGGCCGCCTCTTCGATCTCACCGCGCTGCTCAAAGATAACGATGTCCACGTCATGGCGATGACCGTGCTCGACACCACCGACAGCGCGATCGTGCGCGTGATCGTCGATGACCCAGACAAGGCCCGCGAACTGATGGTGAATAATGATTTTCCCTACACCGAGACGGACGTGCTCGCCGTCGAGATCACCGACGAGTCCGATCTCAAGGGTGTGCTGGCCGCACTTTATGAAGCGGAGATCAACGTCCACTACGTCTACAGCTTCATCAAACGTCCCGAGGGAAAATCCGCGCTCGTGATCAACGCCGAAGATTCCGACGTCGCCGCGCAGGCGCTCACCCAGCGTGGTTTTCGCGTGGTCTCGCAAAGCGATATCGCACGCTGAGCCGAGCGGCTGGCGACCGCGCGAAGCACAGATTTTCCGCCGGGGTATCCCTGGGCGGACTTCATGCTATTTCTGCGGCTGTGGGGCGGGCTTTATGCCCGCAATTGAGTGAGCCGGTGGCGGGCATAAAGCCCGCCCCACACCCGAGCCGGTCACCGAGGTCGAACGACCGCCCCCAACCAAGCCGCCACACCCAAACACCCGACCAAACCCGAAAATCCTGCGGGCCTCACTCCTTCACTTCGGCCATCTTCTCGCCGTCGAGTTCGTAGAGGCCCGTCATGTAGCCGTTCTCGAACATCGCGCCGACTTTGAGCGAACCATAAAAGGAAACCGGCACATCCATCAAGGGCTGCACACCCTTCTTCATCTTGATCACAACCCACTCGTTCATGTTCGGCACCGAACCGTAGCAACAGGCCATCGTGTTCCGCATCAGCAGCAGTTCGGTGACGAGACCCTTCTCCATTTTCACGGGCACCATAAAACCGGTGACGACCGCTTTCTTCCCGTTCCACGCTTTGACGGCCGCCGGAATCTGCTCTTCGCCTGTCGGCGGCAACGCCTTGGCATCGGCCGTCGGATCAAACGCGGGCGGTGTAAATCCATACGAAGCGAGCTGTTCGAAACCGAGCTT
>CAMBVX010000187.1 GCA_945871085.1 Opitutus sp. GAS368
TCGGTATCCCGAAGGAGTATTTCGCCGCAGGCCTCGACCCCGAGATCGCGGCGTCCGTCGAAAAAGTGATCGCGTTCTACCAATCGCAGGGCTGCGAAATTCGCGAGGTTTCCCTCCCGCACACTCAATACTGCCTCGACACCTATTACGTCATCGCGACCGCCGAAGCGTCCTCGAACCTCGGCCGCTACGACGGCATCCGTTATGGCCACCGCTCGACGGCCGCCAAAGACGCCGTCGATCTTTACGCGCAATCGCGCGCCGAGGGCTTCGGACCCGAGGTGAAGCGCCGGATTATCCTCGGCACCTACGTGCTCAGTTCCGGCTACTACGACGCTTACTATCTGCGCGCGCAAAAAGTCCGCACGCTCATCCGGCAGGATTTTCTTAACGCCTTCTGCGACGTCGACGCGTTGCTCACGCCCACCTCGCCGATGCCCGCGTTTAAGATCGGCGAGAAAGCCGACCCGCTCGCGCTTTACCTCTGCGATATTTATACGATCGGCGTAAACCTCGCCGGCCTCCCCGCGATCAGCGTCCCGTGTGGTTTCACGCAGAGCGGCCTCCCGATCGGCGCACAACTCATCGGCCAACCGTGGAAAGAATCCAACCTCCTCGCTCTCGCCCACGCCTACGAACGGGCCCACGACTGGTCCGCACAATTTCCTATCCTCTGATTTTTTTGCCCACGGAACACACGGAATACACGGAATTCAGCGGAATTTCTTCCGTGTATTCTGTGGGTTCCGTGGGCCCCTCCCTCTGAAAAATGAACTACGAAGCCGTCATCGGTCTGGAAGTCCACGTCCAGATCAAGACTCACTCCAAGATGTTTACCCGTGTCGCCGCCGGCTACGGGCACGAACCCAACACGCTCACCGACCCCGTCGTCCTCGCGCTCCCCGGGGCGTTGCCGGTGATGAACAAGGCTGCGCTCGACGCCATCATCAAGGCCGGCCTCCTGCTCGGGTGCGAAATCGCGTCGGTCTGCAAATGGGACCGGAAAAATTATTTCTACCCCGACTCGCCGAAGAACTATCAGATTTCCCAATACGACCAGCCCATCTGCGTGGGCGGCGCGGTCGAGATCGAGCTGCCCGGCGCTGCGCGCAACTTCATGGGCGAGCACAAAAAAATTCCACTCACCCGGATTCACCTCGAGGAAGACGTTGGCAAACTGAACCACGGGGCGACTGACTCGCTCGTCGACTACAACCGTGCCGGCACGCCGCTCATGGAGATCGTTTCCGATCCGGCGATGCACTCGGCCGAAGAGGCCTACGCCTACCTCACGTCGATCCGCGCGACGATGATCTACGGCGGCATCTCCGACTGCGACATGGAGAAGGGCCAACTCCGCTGCGACGCCAATATCTCCATTCGCCCCGTCGGTGCCACGCACCTCGGCACCAAGGTTGAACTCAAAAACCTAAACTCCATTTCCTTCGTGCGTGACGGCATCGAGCACGAGATCAAGCGCCAGATCACCGTCGTCGAACGCGGCGGCGCGCTTGTCCAGGAGACGCGCGATTACGACGGCCAGACCGGTACCTCGCAGTCGCTCCGTTCGAAGGAAATGGCGCACGACTACCGCTATTTTCCCGACCCCGATCTCATGCCCGTGAAGGTTGATGCCGAGTGGAAGGCCCGCCTCCAGACCGAGTGCCCGGAGCTGCCCTTCGCGAAGCAACGCCGTTTTCTCGAGCAATACCAACTGCCCTATTCGCTCACGTCTGTCCTCGTCTGGGACCGCGCGCTCGCCGACTACTTCGAAGAAGCCGCGAAACTCGCCGGCCCCGGAAAGGCCCAAGCCGTTGGCAACTGGATCGTCAACGACCTCCTGCGCGAACTCAGCCGCGCCGGATCGGATGCCGTCCCGGGCCATGCGGGGCAGGGTTTACTTCCGGCAGGCCATGTGGGGCTGGGTTCACCCCTGACCTCCGGCTCAATCGCGGGGGTAAACCCCGCCCCACAATCAAGCCTCCTGCCCAATTCCTGCGTCCGTCCCGCGCACATCGCCTCGCTCGTGAAACTCGTCGACGCCGGCACGGTCCTCACCAACGCCGCGAAAGAAATCTTCATCGAGATGGCCGCCACGGGCGACCAGCCCGAAGTCATCGCGGACCGCCGTGGTCTGCGCGCCGCACCCACTGACACCAAGGAACTTGAGCAATGGTGCCGCGACTCCATCGCCGCCAACGCGAAGGCCGTCGCCGAATTCAAAGCCGGCAAAGACACCGCGATCAATGCCCTCAAGGGCCCAATCATGAAAGCCGCCAAGGGCAAAGCTAACCCCAAGCTCGTCGACGAAACCCTCCGCCGCCTCCTCACCGCGATGTGACGCGCAAAATCTCTGCGGGGCGCGCAGAGTTTGTTGCACCCTGAACGGTTTCACTCTCCTTAAGTTTGGATCCTTATGCCGTCCCCGGTGCCCACTGCCTCTCCCTCCGCCTCTGCGCCCTTTGCGCATCCCGCCGAGCAGCGCATGCGCACCCTGCTCGCCGAGGAAAAATGGCGCCAAGCGCGCGATGAACTGAAGGCGCTCATCAAAGCGGACCGTGCGCATTTTCTGCCGTTGCTTATTCAGGCCAACATTGGTCTCGCCCGCAAAATGCTCGCCGGTGGTCAGGCGGCCGAGGCCCGGCAGGTCCTGAGTTATCTCGCCGCGATCGCTCCCCCCTCCGAGCTACGTGCCCTCGAACTGGAGCTGGCCATGCGGTCCGCCACGCCCGGGCAATCGCTCCCGCAATTTTTTACCGCCCTCGCCGATCCGCCTGCGCCCCTCGCCGAGGCGGAACGCCGGCAGCTCGCGGATTTGCTCGTCATGGGTTTCGAGTCCGTGGCCGTGCCGGGGACCACCCCGGCTCAGGTCGGATTGGCAGCAGAGTTGCGCGCCATCCACGCTGCACTGGCGGCGCTCGCTGCGCAGCAATGGTCTGTCGTTTCGGAGCAGCTTCGGCTCGTCTCGCATCGCTCGGCGCTGAGTCATTGGACCGTATTCATCAAGGGAGTCGCGGCGTTCCACGCGGACGACACCGACCGGGCCGGCCGACTCTTCCAAGCGCTGCCGCCCCGGACGACGCCCGCGCGCGCCGCCCAACCTTACCTCGTCCTCCTCGGTGATTTATCAGCCGCCCCCGCTTCGGTCACGCTCATCGCATCCGCCCCGAAACCTGCCTCCGCTCCATCGGGCGGACTTCCCCTGCTCACGGAAGCCGTCGTCGACCAGGTCGGCCGTCTGATCGGGGCCGTCGGCGTGTCTGGAACGTTGTTACGCGCCGAGCGGCACTGGCGCGAGGGCGGCGTGGCGGAATCCTACCGCGCGACGCGCGAGGGCGTGCCGGCGTTTCCCTCGCTCGAGCCCGATTGGGTCGGGGCGCTCACCGAGTTCTATTTCAAGGCCCCGCACACCCTCACGGAGACCAGCCGCGCCAAGTTGATGTCGATGTTCGATGGGCTGCTTGTCGGGCAGCGATGGAAGAATCCGGTGGAATCACTCTTCTCCTATCGGATGTTTTCACTCGTGGACGCCGCGATCGCGCCCGTGGAGATTTTGCGGAAAGACTGGGGGTTTTTCCTGGTCGGTCGTCGTGCCCTGCGTGGCCCCAATCCCCAGCTCGAATCTCTCGCCTACGGCTGGTTGGGCGAGCAGTTGGCACGGTCGAGCCGCCCCCCGGGATTCTTCCCCAGTGCTCCCGTCCTGCGCGATGCGAAGGGTGCGGTCGAAGTTCTGCAAAAGAGCATCACGCTCGATCCCGCCAACCTCGACGCCCACCTGCGACTGTGCGGGGTCTACGACGCGCTGAAGGAAACATCCGAGCGCAACCGGCTCCTGGATACGATGACCGCGCGTTTCCCGGACGAGAAGCTGGTGCTGCTCCGCGCCGCCGAGAGTTGCCTCGACCGCCGCGCCTTCGTGAAAGGCCTCGCCTACCTCGCGCGCGCGCGCCAACTCGACCAGCTCGATCCGCGCATCCCGGAGTTGACCGTGTCGGCGTACTTCCAGCAGGCGCGCCAGCAATTCCAACAGGGTCACGCGCCCAAGGGCCGCCAGTCGGTCGCTGAGGCCGCGCCGTGGCTCACCGACCGCACGGAAGATTTTTCCCGCGCCCGCTGGACGTCGGCCGTCTGGCTTGGTGTTTTCGAACGGCGCTGGGGCGATCCGACCCACGCCGCGGCGGCGGAGGCGCTGGCCCGCGCGGGCGCGCCCAGTCGCTCGACCCAGTTGTTCTTCGCGCATGTCGCGCACCGTCTGTCGGAAAAACGGGGTCCCTGCGAATCGCCCTACCTCGCGGAGTTCAAGACGGCGTTACGCGCCGACCGCAGCGTCGGCGAGATCCTTCGCCTCCTGCGGATCGGTGCGTATGGGTGCACCCAGTGGGAGGATCTGCGTCCCATTGAAGAGAACCGGCTGCTCGCCGAAGCGCTCGGTGCCTCCCTCGAACGCCCCTTCACGCGCGCCGATGCCGTTGAGTTACTGACGCGGGCGGGTGAAGATTTTGGCTTCGAGCGCCCGCTGCAGCGGCTCGTGAAAAAAGTCCTCCACGCCGATCCGCTCGATCCCGTTTTTCGCCTCTGGGAGGTGACGGGCGGCCCGCAGGCGCGCTTCCATCCGCCCCCGGAACGCCACGTGCTCCAGCCCATCTTGGACGAGGCCATCCGCCGTCGCGATGAAGTCACGACGCGCCGCGTGCGGGCGATGTTGCGCGACCTCGATCACCCGCCGCTGCCTCCTCCGCCCGATGGGTATGATCCTGTTTTCGACGGATCGAAAGCCGCGGAGGCCGCGGAGGATTTTCTCCATCCGCCCGGCTTGCCGCCGGAGCTGGCCCCCGAGTACGAGGAACTGTTGGAGGCTCTGCGCACCGCCTCCCCCGCCGACCTCAGAGCTATCCATGAGACGAGATTACCCGAGATGCCGCTTGACGTATTCGATGTCATCGTGGGCATCGCCAAAGGCGGTCTTGGTCTGCCCCGTCCGCCCCGCGCTCCCCGCAAGCCCGTCCGGCCGATCCCGCCCACCAACCAGCTCGATCTCTTTTAACCCGCCATGAATCCCTACCTGATCCTCGGTGTGACGCGTGAGGCCGACGATGCCCTGATCCGGCGCGCCTATCTGGACGGCGTCCGCGCCGCCACCCCGGAGGGCCACCCCGTCCGTTTCCAGGAGATTTCCACTGCGTATGAGAAAATCAAAGACGAGCGCAGCCGCCATCGCCACGAACTCTTCGACTGCGAATCCGCCGGCGATTCGCCGCTCGATGCGTTCCTGCGCCATGCGCGCACGCAAGCCCGCCGGGCCCCGCTCGGTTTCGATGCCATGAAAGAATTTCTCCGCGCCAGCTCCAAATCGTGAACTTCCCCTCCGACCCACTTTCCCCGGCCGCGCCCTTGCCCGTCGCCGAGTCCTCTCCTCCGGCCGAGTCGCCCGCCCTGGCCGAATGGAAGTCCGCCCTGCGGGACGATTTCGAGGCTTGGCTCGCGTCGATCCACGAGCTGCCCGCCTACGCCGCCGACAACGACGATGCGGATGCGGATGCGGATGCGGATGCGCCCGATCTTTACTCGTTCCACGCGCAGCTGACGGCCGCGACCGCCGAATCCCGCAAGGCCAACCGCCGCACCGCCGAGGCGATGAGCCAATGGGGCGAGACCTTGGCGCGGTTTGAGAGCGGACTGCAGCCCCTCCGCGAGACCGTCACGCAGCTCGCTGCGGTCCAGCCGAAGGCCGGCCAGCTGTCCCGCGCGCATTGTTTGATGCTCGTGGAGTTGCTCGACCGCATGCACCGCCTTGCGCGCGCCTTCGCCACGCCACCTGCCGTGAAACGCCCGTGGTTGAGTTTTGGCGCGGATGCCGATGCGGTGTGGCGCCCGGTGTGGACCGCCCAACAAGACGGGCTCGATATTCTCGTCGGCCAAGTCGAAAATCTGCTGCAAAAGGAAGGGGTTACGCGGCTCACGGCGCTCGGTCAGCCCTTCGATCCGGCGGTGATGATGGCGGTCGCGGCGGAAGTTGATGGCACGCGCCCCCCGCAAACCGTCTTGGAGGAGACCGCCGCCGGCTACACCCGCCATGGCGAACTCCTCCGCGCCGCCCAAGTAAAAGTTTCCCGCTCCTCGTAGATCACCTGCAGCTCCGCCGCCCAGACCCGAGACCCCAAACCCCAGACCCTATCTCCCTCCCGTCCGTTCCTCCCTCTTCCCTCCCATGCACGAACTCATCGTCGGTATCGACCTCGGCACCACCAACTCCGAACTCGCCATCATTCAGGATGGCGCGATCCGCGTCATTCCGATCCACGGCCGGCCGATCATGCCCTCGTGCGTCGGCCTCGATGGCACCGGCAAACTCGTCGTCGGCGAGACCGCCCGCAATCAGCTCATCGCTGCGCCCGAGCACACGATTCTTTCCATCAAACGCCAGATGGGTGAAGACGTGAAAGTTTCCCTCGGCGACAAACAGTTTTCCCCCGAAGAAATTTCCTCCTTTATTCTCCGCGAGTTGAAGCAGGAAGGAGAACGCGAACTCGGCCGCCCGATCAAAAAGGCCGTCATCACCGTCCCCGCGTTTTTCAACGAGCGCCAACGCCGCGCCACGCAGGTCGCCGGCGAACTCGCCGGCCTCGACGTTGTCCGTATCATCAATGAACCCACCGCCGCTGCGCTCGCCTACGGGGCCGGCGTGAAAGAGGGCGAGACCATGCTCGTCTACGATCTCGGCGGCGGCACCTTCGACGTGAGCGTCGTCGTCGTTGAAAACGGCATCGTCGAGGTGAAGGCCAGCCACGGCGACGTCCGGCTCGGTGGCGATGATTTCGACGACCTGCTCGTCGCGCACGCGATCGCCGCGTTCAAAAAACAGCACGACGCCGAGTTGCCCCGCGACACGAAGACGCTCCGCCGGCTCAAGGTCGTCATGGAGCGCGCCAAACGCACGCTCTCCGACGAACCCTTCGTCGCCATCCGCGAAGAATACATCGATGGCCCCCGGCATCTCGAATTCGAACTGCTGCGCGACGACTACGAGCGGCTCATCTTGCCCCTGCTCGAGCGCACGCTCGACTGCTGCCACCGCTCACTGAGCGACGCCCAACTCACGCCCGCCCAGATTTCAAAAGTCATGCTTGTCGGCGGTGCCACTCGCACGCCCCTCGTGCAAAGTCTCCTCCGCAATCGGATGCGCCTCGACCCGCGTTTCGAGATCGATCCCGATCTCATCGTGGCGATGGGCGCGGCCGCGCAGGGCGCCGTCATCGCCGGAGACAAACACTACAGCGTGCTCGTCGACATCACGCCCCACACGTGGAACACCACCGCCATCAGCTACCGCCGCGGCTACGACGAGCTGGTCTGCGTGCCGATCATCCGGCGCAACACGCCGCTGCCCGCCAGTAAATCGGAGATGGTGTTCACGATGTTCGACGCGCAGCTGGAGACCAAGGTGGACGTCTACCAAGGCGAGAGCGACATCCCCGCAGAGAACACGCTCATCGGCGATTTTCTGGTGACGGGCCTGAGCGCCGCACCCGCCAACAATCCCATCGTGATCCACTTCGATCTCGATCTGAACGGTATGTTGAAAGTCACGGCCCGTGAAAAAATCACCGGCTTCGCCAAGACGGTGACGCTCGACACTCGCGCCCACCACGCCGTGGACCTCGACGAAGCCCGCCGCAATATTGCCTCTCTGGTAGGCGACTCCACCGGACCCGCGGATCGCACCGACGCCGCTGACGCTTCCGCTGAGGACGCCACGGCGGACACGCAAGAGCTGCTCAACACCGCGAAAGACCTGCGCAAGCGCGGCGAGGCGTTGACCCAAAAAAATCCGACCGCCGACGACGCAAACGAGATTCGCGACCTGATCCATCACAGCGCCGCCGCGATCAAGGACGGTGACTGGACGACGCTCGCAGAGAAGAACGACGCGCTGTCCGACCTCATCTTTTATCTGGAAGACTGAGCCATGCCGATCACCTGTCCCGCCTGCAACAAAGCCGGTCAAACCGACGCCGCGTGTCAGCGGTGTGGCTGCGAGCTGACGCACCTCCACGAGATCGTCGCTGCGGCCGCGACTCGGCTCGCCCGCGCCCACGCCGCGCTGACGAACCGCGACTGGTCCGGCGCACTCGCCGACGCGGAAGGTTCGTGGGACCTGCTGCACACCGCAGAGTCCGCCCGACTGGCTTGGGTCGCGGCGGCCGCCGTCGGTGATACCCCGGGTGCGCTGCGTTGGCGTGCGCACGCCGCCGCGATCGCTCAACCGCACCCTTGATCTTCTATGAAATTCTACCCGCCCGTGCTTCCGCTCGAATTGGAACGTGAACTCTTTGCCGCCGCGCTCGACTTTCGTCGCGCCGAGCCCTGGCGACTGCTGGCCAACACCCATTTTCTGTTTGTCGCGGAGCCGACCGGCGGTCGCCGCGTGCTCACCGTGCTCGGCAACGCCGGCATGCAATACGGCCTGCAGAGTTACGGCGCTTCCTGTGCCGCCCAGTTTCTCATGCTTTGCGAGGAAATGCCGCGGATGCAGCTGTTGAGTCCGACGATCCTCTACGAGTTGCTCGAAGGCGTGGACGTCGAGTTCACCGCGAAGGGAGAACTGGATACGCACGATCACGCGCGCGCCGGCCGTTGCGACTATCGTCCGGTGCCGCGGGCTCGTCAGGCGTGGCTGCGCTTCCGCGCGTGGCGGCCCAACCGGTTTCCCTGGCACGTCGACGAGGGGCATGTCCGCCGCCTACTGGGCGATCTCCGCCGGGCGCTCCGCTGGGCCGAACTCGCACCGACGCTCCGCTGGACCGATCTGGATCAACCGGTCGCCCTGCGCCGACTCCCGGTCGTCGCCGAGAGCCTCCCGACGGATCGCCCGTGGACGGCGGCCGATCTCACTTGGGAACGGCTGGTCCTGCCGCCGGCACCCGTTGTGCCGCAGTTGTCGGTCGATCTTACGCGCCTCGCGGATTGGCGCTCCCGCCCGCTCGATGCCCGCTACCAAGTGGTGGTGGACGAACGCGCTCCCATGATTCGGATCGCTGACGAAGCCGGCGGCGCGCCTTACTTTCCGCGGATGGGCCTGTGCCTCGACGGGCAGAACGGTATGATTCTCGGCAACAGTATGGGCCGGCCCGACGATGCCTTCGGTCTTGCCGCCGTCAGCGCGTTGGATGCGGCGATTCGTGCCCGCGGCAGTCGCCCCGGCGCCGTGCATTTTGCCAATCCGAGTTTTGCGTTAGCCCTCGGTGCGGTGTTGCGCGGCGCGGACATCAAGCTGGCCCCCGGGCAGGTGCCACCGCAGGCGTTGAACGAAGTGTGGTCGATGATTACCTGACGGCGCTCGCCCGGATTGCAGCAATGGGCGCGGACGGCACCGACGAGCAGCCTGCCGAGTTCCGCCCAGATGAGTGGCGTCAGAACTTAATCCGCCGCTCGAGCCGCGGAATCAGATCCGGGTGAAGAATGAGTTCGATGGCCCGCGCGGTGCGGGGGATGCGGCGGATGAAGCCCCGCTGTTCGAGCCGGATTAGCATGGAGTTCACTGAAGGCGCCGTGAGGTTGAAGAACCGCTGGAGCACAGCATGGGTGGGCGCCACCCCGGCCTCGTTTTGCAGCATGTATTCGCGGATGAACGCGAGGAACTGCCCCTGCTGGCGCGTTGGGCCACCGGGCAGTGGCGCGGCGGAAGGACGCGAGGCGGAAGCAGCGGAGTGCAGGCCGAGTAGCGCGGCGCCGATGGCACTGGCCGCGGCCGCGATGGCCGCCTCGGCCTCCGCCGGAATTTCCTCCCGGATGGATTCATCGCGGAGCACCGCCTGCAAGCGCCGGGCGGCTTCGCGGAGCAGTTCTTGAGCTGCGGTGCTGGCCTCGCGGAGTTGACGGTGCTCGTCTTCGGTCGGGGGGCGGGATGGTGGGGTTTGATTCATGGGGGGTGTGATCTGGAGGTGGCAGCGACGGGTTAACGATCGGACACGCAATGGAAGCACCCATCCGCACGCGGGGTGGCAGGGAACACCCCGATCCGGTGCGGTGGCACCGGTCGCCGACGGTGAAGGCACGCTTCAGTAAAGTTCATAGAACGATTCGCGACCTAGGTGCGGAATAAATTTTCGAGTCAGTGGCTCAATCATGTCCGCCTCGCCGATCCCGATCCAATCGTCGACGCTGCCCCGAAAACAATAACGTTCCGGGCGGAACAGCCGCTGGACTTCGTCCTGGAGCACAAACCGCATGACCGGCATGAAGTTCTCGAGACTCCGCGCGATCGCCAGGTGATCAATGTTCGGGAGGAATCTGCCCAGTTCCTCCCAACTATTCTCCCGCCACTCCGCTTCGTGGATGATGATGTGCATCCCGGTCAGCTCGCTTTGGTAAGAATTTTGCCCGCGATAGCCCGCCAGTTCACGGCGGACGCAGAGGAGTTCCGCGTCGCTGATCGGCGATAGTTTCTTCCTCCGGAGGAAGACCCGTCCGTTGGGAGTCTCATAGATTTCGAAACCGTCGGGCACCGACTCCGCCATCGGGCCTTTCGGCTTGGTGGAAACAAAATGCTGCACTCCGCCGTCGCGCTTGGGACCGGTGTGCAGGAAGTATTTATCGCCACGGCGCGTGGTGTAGGTGAGTCCGGTGGTAGTTGCCGCTTTCTCTGGCATGACTCACCGCAGGCAAAACATTCGCTTGGTGCGAACCCAAATTACGTCCAGACCGTTCCACGCATGACTGCGACCTCGATTGACGCCGCGCGCGCCCAGACTCTCCTCCGCGAAAAATTCGGTTTTGCCACCTTCCGCCCCGGTCAGGAGGCCGTGATCGCGCAACTGCTCGCGGGCCACTCGGCGCTCGCGGTGTTTCCGACCGGCAGCGGCAAGAGCCTTTGCTACCAACTCCCGGCGCTGCTGCTCGAAGGGCTCACGGTTGTCGTCTCGCCGTTGATCGCATTGATGAAGGATCAGGTGGATTTTCTCCTCGCGCACGGGATTTCAGCGGCGCGCCTCGATTCCTCGGTTAGCCGCGAAGTGTTTGATGAGATTCAAAGCGCACTCCGCACGCGGAGCCTCAAGCTCCTCTACGTCGCACCTGAACGTTTCGCGAACGAGCGCTTCCTTGCGCAGTTGAAGACGCTGCGCATCGACCTGCTTGTGATCGACGAGGCGCATTGCATTTCCGAGTGGGGTCACAACTTCCGGCCCGATTATCTGAAGCTCGCCCGCTACGCGCAGGAGTTGAAAGTCGGCCGCGTGCTCACCCTCACCGCAACGGCGACACCGGCGGTCGCGCAGGATATTTGTCGCGCATTTGCCATCGCGCCCGAGGCCCACGTTCACACGGGTTTCTATCGGCCGAATCTCTTTCTGCGCGTGACGGCGTGCGCGTCGCAGGAGCGACTCGGCGTGCTGATTGGGCGGCTGAAATCGCGGCCCGTCGGTCCGACCATCGTCTACGTGACGCTTCAGAAATCCGCCGAGACCGTCGCGGCTGCGCTCGCCGCGGCAGGTTTCACTGCCGAAGCCTACCACGCGGGCATGGAGGCGGAGGTGCGCGAGGCCGTGCAAAACCGCTTCATGGCGTCTGACCGCGCCATCGTGGTCGCAACGATCGCGTTTGGCATGGGCATCGACAAAGCGAACATTCGCGCGGTCTACCACTACAACCTCCCGAAGAGCGTGGAAAACTACGCGCAGGAAATCGGCCGCGCGGGGCGCGATGGGGCGCCGTCGCACTGTGAAATTCTCGCGGCAGCCGAGGATCTCACCGTGCTGGAGAATTTTACCTATGGCGACACGCCGACGGCGGAGGCGCTGCGCGATTTCCTGAAAGAGCTCTTGGCCAATCGGACGGCGGGCGAGGTATTCGATATTTCCTCCTACGAACTTTCGGGGCGGCACGACATCCGCCAGCTGGTCGTATCCACCGCGTTAACCTACCTCGAACTCGACGGATTGATCGCCGCGACCGCACCCTTCTACACGACGTATCAGTGGAAGTTTCTCCGCGCCCCGGCGGAGATTCTCGCGCGCTTCGACGCGGAGCGCCGCGCATTTCTCGAAAGACTCTTCGGCCTCGCGAAGGTCGGTCGCGTCTGGAATTCCGTGGTGCTCGCCGATGCGGTGACGGCGCTCGGGGGTGACCGCGAACGCGTGGTCAAGGCCCTGACGTTTCTCGAGGAGAAAGGCGATCTTGAGCTGCAGGTTGCCGGCGTGCGTCAAGGCTACCGCGTAGTGCGGGTGCCCGAAGATTTGGCCGCGGTGTGGCACGAGCTGCGGCGGCGGTTCGCCGTGCGGGAGAGCAGCGACATCGCACGCGTGGCCGCAGTTGCGGCGCTGGTCGGCGGCGAGGGCTGTCTCGTCCGACGGTTGCTCGCGTATTTCGGCGAGGAGCACGGCCGCGACTGCGGACACTGCGGGCTGTGCGCGGGGGATGCGCGAGCCGTGCTGGAGCGCGCGACCGGTGGGTTGAGCATTTCCGCCGGTGAACTTCGTACGCTTCGCTCCGAGCATTCCCGCGCACTCGGCGGTGCGCGACAGCTCGCGCGTTTCCTGTGTGGGATCGCGTCGCCGGCGCTGTCTACCGCGAAACTCACACGTCATCCGCGCTTCGGTGCCGCAGGCGAGGTGCCGTTCGCGGAGGTGATGGCGGCGACCAAAGTGGCGCTCGCGTAGTGCGCCCATGACAATCTCCTGACAATCGGCTGACCGCGCGGTGACAACCCGCGCGGAGATTTGTGGTTCAATGGGCCCGTCAACCCATCGATTAACCATGAAACAAAACACTCGGTCATTTCTCTCCTCCTTCGCGGCTGCGCTTCTCAGCGTA
>CAMBVX010000188.1 GCA_945871085.1 Opitutus sp. GAS368
GCGCACCGTGCAGGCCACTTTGAAGGCGATGCAGCGCCTGAGCCGCACCGTGCTCTTCACGACCGTGCCCGGCGCGCCCCGCCGTAAACGCCTCGGCAAGCGGGTCCTCGGTCTGGTTTAAGTGCCATTCGGGTCTCCGACCCGCCCTCCCAAGAATCGCACAAGCGAATAGGGCCGGGGCAGAGATCCGGCCCTACGCCCGCCCGACTTCCGCCCTACGCCCGCCCCGCCGCCCACGCCCGCACCACCGCCGGCAACTCCCGCAGCGTCTTAATCTGAAAAAAATTCGCCCCGCCCTCAGGCACTTTTTCCACGCGCTCCGCCGCCCACGTGAGGTGATACGGCACATGCACCCCCGCGCCACCGAGCGCCAACACCGGCACGATGTCCGACTTCAGCGAGTTGCCGACCATCAGAAACCGCCGCGCGTCGATTCCATGCCGACGCCACAACGCGGCATACGTTCCCTCGTCCTTTTCCGAAACAATCTCGACCTGCCGGAAATGCGCCGCGATGCCCGAACGGGCCAGTTTCCGCTCCTGATGATGCAAATCGCCCTTGGTGATCACGAGCAACCGATAGGTTCCCGCGAGCTCCGCCAACGTCTCCGCCACGCCGTCCAACAGCTCTACCGGATGCGCCAACATCCCGTGCCCGAGCACAATCAACTGCCGGATTTCTTCCGCGCTGATTTTCCCATTGGTCAGCTCCACCGCCGTCTCGATCGCCGAAAGCATGAAGCCCTTCGCCCCGTAGCCGTAGAGCGGCAAGTTGCGCATCTCCGTGGCGAAGAGCGTGCGGTCCACGGTCGCGGCCTCGTGATAATGCGCGAGCAACTCCCGGTACCGCTCATGCACCCGCTCGAAGTAAACTTCATTGTGCCAGAGTGTGTCGTCGGCATCGAAGCCAATCGTTAGTTCGGACGCAGGCATGGGGGGCGACGAAGCCTCCACCCCGACCGAAGTCAAGATCGCCTGTCGCCTTGACGCGCGCCCAACGGCCCGTTCCCTTTTTTCCCACACTCAAACCTCAATTACTATGTTCGAAGCCAATCCCACCATCCGGCGCCTGTCCCATGAGAGCATCACGGGCGACACCCTCACATTTAACGGCGTGATCCATCGCACCGGCGCGCTTCTCCTCGCGACTGGCATCACGTTCGCGCTCACGTGGCGCGGCCTCGAGAGTGGCGAGTTGCCCGTGGGCGCCGGCCTCGTCGGCACCATCGTCGGACTCGTGCTCGCGCTCGTCATCATCTTCACCCGCGCCACCAACCCGCTTCTCATTGGGAGTTACGCGGTCGCCCAAGGCCTCGCCCTCGGCACCATCAGCTATTTCGCCAACCTGAAATATCCTGGCGTCGCCTTCCAAGCCGTCACGGGCACCGGCGCCTGTTTCTCCATTGTGCTGTGGCTCTACTCCATGAAGGTCCTGCGCGCGACGCCGGTCTTCGTGAAGGTGATCACCGCCGCGATGCTCGGGATCATGGCACTCTATCTCGTCGATCTCGTCGCGGGCCTCTTCGGCACAGAACTCGGCCTGATCCGCGGCTCTTCCGGGATGGCCATCGGTATCAGCGCCGTGATCGTCGTCGTTGCCGCACTTTGTTTCGTGATCGATTTCGCCGCGATTGAAGAAGCCATTGAACAGGGCGTGGACGCCAAACAAGGCTGGCACTTCGCCTTCAGCCTCCTCGTCGGCCTGATCTGGCTCTACATCTCGATCCTCCGCCTGCTGACCAATCTGCGCGGCCGCGACTGATCCGCCTTCAATCTCCCACCACTCAAACGCCGCGCCTTAACGCCGGCGTTTTTTTGCGCCCAAAAAAGTTAGGCCACCAGCGCGCTGGCGCTGCCAGCATCCACATCCGGCCCACTACTTCCCCGCCCCGTCGCTCCGCCCCGCCAATCCCGCCAACCACACCGCGACATCGTCCAACTCGGCCGATGCTGTTCGCCCACCCTGCGCCGTCACGCGGTTCAACATCAGACTGAACGCCAACCGCTCCCCCGTCGCTGTCGTCACGTAACCAGAAAGTGAGGTCGCGTAACGCAACGTGCCCGTCTTGGCCCGCAGGTTCCCTTCCGCCGCTGTGCCTTTCATGCGCCGCCGTAGCGTGCCATCCATGCCCGCGATCGGCAGCGAATCCGCAAAGGCTTTCGCCTCCCGGTGCGTGGCCATGAATTTCAACAGCGCCACCGTCGCATTGGCCGTCGTGAGATTGTTGCGCGAAAGCCCCGCGCCTTCTTCAAAGCGCACCTCGCTCGCGGGCAGTCCGTGGGTTTTCAAAAAATCGCCGAGCACGATCACACCGCTCTCCTCCGTCGTGCGCCGCCCCGGCGCATCCGCCGCCCGCCGCCTTTCGCCCACCTGCGCAAAAATCAAATCCGTCTCCAGGTTCTGCGACGGTTTCATGAACGCCGCGACCATCTCCCGCATCGTCGGCGACGCAATTTCGCCCAACTTGAAACTCGTCGCAGTAATCGGTGACGCCTCCGGCCACCGCACGCTCCGCGCTTTGCCCTCGACGACCATGCCGCGCTTCGCCAACGCCTCGCGCAACGCCGCCGCAAACCAGTTCGCCGGCCGTGGCACCGGCACATCCACGACCTCGTCTTTGTCGCCCACCGGTAACTCGCCGAAAACGTGCACCACATTTTCACCGATCACACGCGTGGCCTCGACCGATCGTTTCCCTCCCTTGGCCACGGTCGTCACCCGGTTGTCGATCACCAGTCCGGTCTGCGGCTGCAGGAGCGCAAACGAGCAGGCATCGCCCACCTTCGCGCCGGGTGTCAGTCGCAACTCCGCATAATTGTCTTCCAGCGAAATCGCTGAAATCTCCGCGCCGTAGTAATCATTCAAATCATTCGCCGTCCAACCCGCGCCATGCGGCACGCCGCGCCACCACGTCGCGTCCGCCACGACGTCGCCCGTGATCCGCCGCACGCCCGCCTTTTCCAGTATCGCCACGAACGGCTCGAACGTGCTCCAAAAATCTTTGCCCGCCGCGCCACCCGCACCGCGCGCCTTCCAACTCGGGTCGCCCCGTCCGCTCACCACCAGGTCGCCCTTCACTACGCCCCCACGGTCCGGTTTCGCCGCCGTGAAAATCGGCGTCCCGATGCGATAGTCCCCGCCCAATTGATCCAGCGCGAGCGCCCCCGTATAAAGTTTCGTATTCGACGCCGGGCTCATCAACCGGTCGGCATGGTGCTCAAACAGCGTCCGCCCCGAATCGAGCGACACTATCTTCACGCCCCAAAGCCCCCCGCTAAATCGCGGCTGCGTCACGTGCGCCTCCAGCCGCGCCCGTAGTTCTCCCACCGTCTGCACCGCCGGCAGCGCCGCCGGTTTCGGCTGCGCCTCACTTCGCGCGACACCGAGCGCGACCAGGACCATCACGCTGAAGGTGCGAAACCATGGAGAGGTTGGGGGCATACCAGGAAAAGATTGGGCGCGACCGTGACCAACCCTTCCCTCCGGTGCAATCGATTCTCCCGTCCGAACCATTGGACATTTCGGACAACGTGCCTTTAGTCCCCTCCGAACCGCCGGACCTCCGGCACAATCCTACCTCCCGCTAGACCATGAAAAAACTCGTCCTCTCCCTCGCCACCGCCGGCCTGCTCGCCTTCGCCGCCGCGCCCCTCACCGCCGCCGACACGGCTCCAAAATCCGTGATCCACGTGGTCACCGTCTCCTTCAAGGCCGACGCCAAGCCCGAACAAATCAAAGCCGCCCTCGACGGCGTCAAAGCCCTCCCGGCGGCCTACAAGGGCATCACCCGCGTCTGGACCCGCGCCATCAAGGTGCAGGGCGGCAAGACCCACGCCATCGTGATGGAATTTGCCGATGAAGCCGCCCTCAAAGCCTACACCGGCAGTCCCGCCCAAAAAGACTGGTATAATGTCTACCTCCCCGTCCGCGATTCGAGCACCACGTTCGACATCACGAACTGATCCGCTCGTTTCCGTTTTCCCTCTCTGCGGGGCGGCCACTTCGGCCGCCCTTTTTTGCGTCCGCCCCTCAGACTCGCTACTCGCAGGCTTCAGCTCTCAGAACAAATAACGTACCCCGCGTTGCGTCCAGCCGGCAAACCCCGCGATGTCCTGCGCCTCATAGTTGTCCGCATAATGGTAGAGGTGCATCTTCTCCTTCCATTTTGCCGGCAGGGTCTTCAAGTCCGACAGGGGCGTATGCACCGCCCCCGAGTAAAACTGCACGTCGTGAAAGATCACTTCCGCCCGGTCCGCGTAGAGGTCGAGCAGGTCACGGTCGAAGCGCGTGTCGCCCGAGACCAAGACCCGTCCGTCGATCATCAGACCAAAGGAAACAAAACTCGACTGCCAGTCGGTCGCCGTCTCCGGCACGTGCTTCGTGCGAAACAGTTCCAGCCGGATACCCTCGAAATCAATCGTCCAAATCTCCCGCGGTTGCTGCGTTTTCCACGTCGGCCGCACCACATCGCAGTAGTCGGTAAACGAGAGCAGCTGCCCCCGCCCCGCCTCCTCGTTCCACTCCAGTCCGCCCCGCAGCGAACGGTCCCAGAGCACTTCCTGATAGTGTTCGTTCACGACGCATTTCGGTTTCGGCCCGCCTTTCTTCACACTGCCGTAACGCCACAGGAGAAACATTTCCTCCATGCCGCCAATGTGGTCGGCGTGCGAGTGAGTGGGCAAAATATTCCGGATATCCGTCGGCGCCAATCGCGCCGTCTGCAGGAGCGCGAGGGGACCCAGCGCCCCGAGGTCCACGAGCAAATGAGCATCCCCCTTGATGATGAGAAAATTACTCTGGGCGTTCTTCTTCGAGGCCGCACTGCCGACGCCAATCCAAAACAACTCGAGCGCCCCGGCGTTCTTCAGCGCCAGTTTCTGATCTGCCGGCAGGGTTTCAATTTTCATGAGTGTGCGGACCACCCTACACCCGCCCGGAATCACGTCGACACCCGACTGAAAACCCCTTTCCACCCCGCGGTGCAGTCTGGACCAACCGCACTCGCCCCTCCCCGTGAAATCTCCTCGCCATCCCGCCAACACTCCCCGTGATAAAACTCAGCCCCCCACCCTTGGTCCTTGGTCATTAGACATTAGTCATCCCCCCTTCGTCGCACCCTCGCATGAACAGCTACTTCAATTTCGCCGACTGGCTCGTCATCATCGTCTACCTCGCTGGTATCATTGGCCTCGGCATTTGGTTCGGCAAAGACCAGCGCAACACCCGCGACTACTTCCTCGGCAGCCGCAACATTCCGTGGTGGGGCATCGGCGTCTCCATCGTCGCCGCCGAGACGAGCGCGCTCACCATCATCGGGGTCCCCGCCATCGCCTACGGCTCGAACATCATGTTCATTCAGATGATCGTCGGCTACGTCATCGCGCGCATCATCTTGGCCGTCGTCATGGTCCCGCACTACCTGAAGGGCGAAATTTATTCTCCCTATCAGCTCCTCGAACAAAACCTCGGCGTCGCCCCCCGGCGTCTCGCCGCCGCATTTTTCCTCTTCCTCGAAACCATGGCCGCCGGCGTCCGCGTCTACGTCGCTTGCATTCCCATCCGTCTCCTCCTCGGCGAATCCGTCTGTAGCCTCGGCGGTCTCGTCGATCCGATCCTCGGTGCCATTATCCTCTTCGTCGGCCTGTCACTGCTCTACACCTACATCGGCGGCGTCAAAGCAGTCATTTGGACTGACGCCGTGCAGTTCGGCCTCTTCCTCCTCGGTGGTGTCTTCGCGCTGTTTTATATCCCCACGTTGATCGACGGCGGCTGGACCAACGCCCTGAAGATCGCCGGCGAGGCCGGCAAACTCGCCTGGCTCAACACCCACTTCACGTTCTCCGCGCCCTTCAACATCTGGATGGGCGTCATCGGCGGCACCGTGATGGTCCTCTCCACCCACGGCGCCGAACAACTCATCGTCCAGCGCGTCCTCGCTTGCCGCAACGTCGCCGATGGCCGCAAGGCCCTCGCCCTCAGTGCCGTCCTCATCTTCCCCCTCTTCCTCATTTTCCTCCTCGTGGGCGTCCTGCTCTGGGTTTTCTACACCGGCACCGGCCACCCGTTTCAAATCCCGCTCCCCGAGGCGCGCCCCGGCATCAAGTCCAACGATTTTATTTTCCCCATCTTCATGATGACCGAGGTGCCGCACATCTTAAAAGGCTTCCTCATCGTCGCGATTCTCTCCGCCGCGATGTCCTCGATCAGCTCCGCGATCACCTCCCTCGCCTCTGTCTCCACCATGGATTTCGTGAAACAAATCGTGCAGGGCCGCGACGAGGATTACTTCCTCAAGTTCAGCAAATATTCGACCGTCTTCTGGGCCGCCGTGCTCGTCGGCACCGCGTGGCTCACCCGCGAAGTCACCTTCGTCCTCAACGCCGCCTTCTCCCTCCGCGGCCTCACCGCCGGCGCCCTCCTCGGTTCACTCATCATCGCCCTTTTCTGGAAACGGCTCGGTGCCCGCGCCACGATGGTCGGCATGACCGCCTCCCTCGTCGTCATGAATTTGATCTATTGGCCCGCCAACATTCCCGCCCTGAAACCTTGGTGGACCGCCACCTTCGGCGCCGAAGTTTTTTGGCCGTGGTTCACCCTCATCGGCACCCTCGTCACCCTCGGCGTCGCGTGGGCCGTGCGGACCATCGCCCCGGAGCCTTTCACCCCGCTCCCATCCCCCAAACTCGCGCCACGCTGACCACCCCCGCGCTTCGCCGATCAGGCGAAGCCCGCACAATATCAACGGACCCTACCGCCTCCGAAAAATTAGCGAAGATCAGCGGTTCACCTCCTACCCCGTCTCGCTCGTTCCCCCCGCGCGCCCACCCTCGCCCCGCTGCCTGCCATCGAATCAGCCCGCGGTGTGGGCGGGGCCGCTCTCCAGCACGACTCCGGTCATCGGCGTGAAACGGCCCTTTTTTCATTTCACCGAGACAACAGCCCGTCAGGCGCGCTTGATCCTGCGTCGCAGGCTCGGACGAGTCTGCACGAGGCGGTCGCGTCCCGGTCCGGGTTGATCTGGAGCTCCGCGGCATTCCAAAAAAACTTATCCGCTATACGGACAGCTGCGCCTCATCATTTGACAGTGAATCACCAGACGCGAGGGATGACGTCACTCCCATGAACACCCCTTCATCGCTGCGGTCGTTTTGCTGCGCGTGCCTGACCGGCGCGCTTCTGCTATTTTTTGTTCACGCTTCCGGCGCCCAAACCATCGCCATCGGCACGGTCGAAGGGCGCGTGCTCAACCTCCGCAATGGCGAATACCTCGAGCGCGCGCGCGTTACCGTCGAGGGCACCACGCTCGAAACGTTCACCGATTCCAGCGGCCAATACCGCCTCACCAATCTTCCCGCCGGCCCGGCCAGAGTGCGGGTTTTTTATACCGGGATCGACGTGCAGACGGAATCCGTCGTCGTGCCCGCCGGCGGCACCGTGCAACGCGATTTCAATCTCGAGGCCGGCGCCCGTCGGTCCGACTCCGCACCCACCGGGACCGTGGTGAAACTGGGCGAATTCATTGTCGCCAGTTCGAAGGAAATGGATGGCGCCGCAATCGCCATCAATGAGCAGCGCTTCGCCGCCGGAATCAAAAACGTCGTCGCGGCCGACGAGTTTGGCGCCATTACCGACGGCAATGTCGGCGAGTTTCTGAAATATCTTCCCGGCATGGCGGTCGGCGTGGTCGGCGGGGAAGCGCGGACTTTCTCGATGAACGGCGTCCCCTCCAACAGTGTGCCGATCACGATCGGCGGGTTTGATCTGGCTGGTGCCGCCGGCTCGACCACCTCGCGCCGCGTCGAGCTCGATCAAGTTTCCCTCAACAACATCGCGCGCATCGAAGTCCTGCATTCGCCCACGCCCGAATCCCCCGGCATGGCGCTGGCCGGCTCGATCAACATGGTACCGCGCAGCGCTTTTGAACGCTCGCGCCCCGTCTTCAACTACAGCGTCTATCTGCTGATGCGGGACAACGCCCGGGAATTCGGAAAAACTCCCGGCCCCTTGAACGAGTATTCTCGCAAGGTAAACCCTGGGTCCGATTTTTCCTATGTCGTGCCCGTCAACCAACGCTTTGGCTTCACCCTCTCCGGCGGCAATAGCACGCAATATACCCCCCTCGACTTCACGCAAAACACTTGGCGCGGCACCGGCTCCGCCACGAGCGTTCCGACCGCGACGGGTCCGGGCAATTTCCCCGACACCACGCCCGACAAACCCTACCTCACCGACTATTCGGTGCGTGATGGCGGCAAGATCAGCCGGCGCTCCTCCCTGGGCGCGAGCCTCGACTACAAACTCACTCGCAACGACACCGTTTCGCTCGCGTTCCAATATGCCTTTTCGGACAAGCCGTTTCGTTACCGCCACCTGAGGTTTTTCGTGAACCAAGTGCGCCCCGGGGACTTCACCACGACTTCGACCCACAGCGCGCCGGGGCAGGGTGAAATCCGGATGGACAACACCTCGCGCCAAAAAGCGGGCACCACGTGGATGCCCACCCTCGTGTGGCGGCATGACGGACCGATCTGGAAGGCGGAGAGCGGGGTCGGCTACTCCCATGCGAGCAATATTTACAGCGACATCGACAAGGGTTACTTCAGCAACGCGATCGCTCGGCGCACGGGCGTGACGGTCTCCTTCGACGACATCTTCTATCTCCGCCCGGGCCGCATCACCGTGACAGACCTCAACGGCGCTCCCGTCGATCCCGCCGTCCTCGACAACTACACGCTCTCCACCAGCACCGGCGACACCCGCAAATCCTACGACGTCAAACGCAGCGTCTACACCAACCTCCGCCGCGATTTCGTGGTGCGCGACGTGCCCTTCACGCTCAAGGGCGGGCTCGATGTGCGCCACGCGCTGCGCGATCTGCGCGGCAGCACTCCCCCGTTCAGTTTTCGGGGTGCGGACGGGCGCGCCACGACCACGCCGCTCGATCCCCTCGGCAGCGATGACCGGGCCGGCCTCGCGCTCGACGACGTCAACTCGCAGCGCGTCGCGCCCTATGGCTTCGGTAAAATCCAATGGCTCAGCAGCGATAAATATTGGGAGCTCTACCGGGCGCATCCCGAGTATTTCAACCTCGACCAGAACGGCCAGTATCGGTCGGAGGTAAATCTCTCCCGGCGCGCCTCGGAGATTATTTCGGCGGGCTTCGTTCGCGGCGACGCGGCGTTTCTCGATCGGCGGCTGAAGTTCATCGGCGGTGTCCGCGCCGAGCAAACCAATGTTCAGGGCGAAGGCGCCCTCACCGACCCGACGCGGAATTACCAGCGCGACGGCAGTGGCAAAGTCCTGCTCGGCGCCAACGGTCGGCCACTCCTCATTTTGCCCACCACCGACGCGCTCGGAGTTTCCAAGCTCACCTTCATCGATCGCGGCCAGCGCGCCGACAAGGAATACCTCCGGCTCTTTCCCAGTCTCAACGCCAACTACAACGTCCGTGAAAATCTCATTGCCCGCACCGCTTTCTACACCTCGGTGGGGCGGCCCGATTTCAGCCAATATGCCGGAGCACTCAGCCTGCCCGACACTGAAAATGCCCCGAACTCCACCAGCAACCGGATCAGCGTGAACAACGTCGCCATCAAGGCGTGGAGCGCGCGGACCACCAAGGTGCGGCTCGAGTATTATTTTGAGCGCGTCGGGCAAATTTCCGTCGGTGCCTTCCGGCGCGATTTCAAAAATTTCTTTGGCAATACCGTCTTTCCCGCGACTCCGGAATTTCTGTCACTCTACGGACTCGATCCCGGCACCTACGGCGCCTTCTCTGTGGCGACGCAATATAACATCCCGAGCACCGTGCGGATGACCGGGCTCGAATTCGACTACAAGCAGGCCCTCACGTTTCTGCCGCAGTGGGCGCGGGGCGTGCAGGTGTTTGCCAACGCTAGCGCGCTCCGCACGCAGGGTGACGCGGCGTCCAACTTCAACGGCTTCACGCCCCGCACCTACAACTGGGGGGTGAGTCTTTCACGGCCGAAATTCAGTCTCCGCGGTAACTGGAACTATCGCGGCCTCCAGCGCCAGGGCCAGGTGACCGGTCGCAGCATCGAGCCCGGCACGTTCAACTGGAGTTCCAAACAGCTCTACGTGGACTTGCAGGCGGATTATTACTTCATGAAGAAAATGGCGCTCTTCGGCGCGATCCGAAATTTCTCCGGTGCTTCCGACGACAATAAAACCTTTGGCCCCAGCACGCCCCTCCACGCCCGGTTCCGCAGTCGCGAAGAAGTGGGTTCGCTGTGGACGTTTGGGGTGAAAGGCACATTTTAGCACCTGTGATCTCGCTCCCTCGCACCGCTCATATTTGGTTGGAGAACGTGGCGGCGCGCTGGATGATTGCGACACGTCTCACCCGCCGTTGCAATTTTCTGATCGTTTCTTTTTGACGCCCCACGCGTCACCCCCCTCGCGCTCATGAACCTTTCCTCCAACTTTGATTTCCTCCCCTCCGGAGCCGCGTTATTCTTCGCGCTCGGTTTCGTCACCGCCGCTACGGCCGCCGTGCCTCGCGCCCAACCCACGTCGCTCCGCTCCCTGAAATCTTCCTCCCTCATCGAGTCCTATTGCCTCGACTGCCACAACCCCGACACCAAGAAAGGCAAACTCTCCCTCGAAGGGCTCGACCCCGCTAATCCCGCGCACCTCGCCGCCCAGCCCGCCCTCTGGGAAAAAGTCCTCCGCAAGCTCGACCACCGCCAGATGCCGCCCGTCGGCGAGCCCCGACCCGACGCCGCGACCTATGATCGCAACGCCGCCGAACTCTCCTCCGCCCTCGACCGCCTTGCCGCCGCCTCGCCCAACCCCGGCCGCACCGACACCTTTCGCCGCCTCAACCGCACGGAATACCAAAACGCCATCCGCGATCTCCTCGGCGTTTCCATCGACGCCACCGCTCTGCTCCCGAACGACGAACCCAGCCACGGTTTCGACAACGTCGCTGTCGGCAACCTCTCGCCCACCCTCCTCGACCGCTACGTTTCCGCCGCCCAAAAAATCGCCCGCCTCGCCGTCGGCACCCCGCGCAAATCCCCCGGCGGCGACACCTTTCGTGTCCGCCCCGACGTCACCCAAGAGAGCCACGTTGACGGCCTGCCGCTCGGCACCCGCGGCGGTCTCTTGATCCCGTATCTGTTCCCTCAAGACGGCGAATACGAGGTTCAGGTCCGCCTCCAGCGCGACCGCAACGAGCAAGTCGAGGGCCTCCGCCACGCCCACGAAATCGAACTTCTCCTCGACCGCACCCGCCTCGCTCTCGCCACGGTCAAACCGCCGGGTTCCCGCGACTCCGCCTCCGTCGATCAACACCTCAAGTTTCGTTTCCCCGTCAAAGCCGGCCAACACAACCTCGGCGTGACCTTCCCCAAGGATCCCACGGTCGTCCTCGAAAACGAACGCGCCCCGCTCGCCGCGCAGTTCAACATGCACCGCCACCCGCGCACCGCGCCGGCCGTTTTCCAAGTCACCATCACCGGTCCCTTCGACGCCAAGGGCGCCGGCGACACCCCCAGCCGCCGCCTCATCTTCGGCGCCCTCTCCCCGTCTTCGTCCGGCCCACTCACAACCCCCGCCACCTCCGAAGATTCCCGTGCACGGCAAATCCTCGCCAGCCTCCTCCGCCGCGCCTACCGCCGCCCCGTCAACGACGACGATCTCCGCAAGCCTCTCCAGTTCTTCCGCGAGGGCAGCGCCGAGGGTGCCGGCTTCGAGGCGGGAATTGAAAACGCCCTCAGCGCCATTCTCGTCAGCCCACAATTTCTCTTCCGCATCGAAGCCGATCCCGCCGGCCTCGCCCCCGGCACCGCCTACCGCGTCAGCGAATTCGAACTCGCCTCCCGCCTCTCGTTTTTCCTCTGGGGCAGCCTCCCCGACGACGCCCTGCTCGACGCCGCCGAACGCGGCGAACTGCGCCAACCCGCGAAACTCCACGCCCACGTCCGCCGTATGTTGGCCGACGACCGCTCGAAAAATCTCGTCAACAATTTCGCCGCCCAATGGCTCCACCTCCGCGGCCTCGCCGCCATCACCCCCGACGCGCGCCGCTTCATCGACTTCGATGAAAACCTCCGCCAGTCCATGCGCCGCGAAACCGAAGTTTTTTTTGAGCACATCATCCGCGCTGATCGCCCGATCACCGAACTCCTCAGCGCCGACTACACCTTCCTCGACGAACGCCTCGCCAAACACTACGGCGTGCCGCACGTCTTCGGCAGCCAGTTCCGCCGCGTCTCCTTCGCCGACGATCCGGTCCGCCAGCGCGGCGGCCTCCTCCGCCACGGCAGCATCCTCACCGTCACCTCCTACGCCACCCGCACCTCCCCCGTGATTCGCGGCCACTGGATTCTCGCCAACCTCGCCGGCGAACCACCCCCGCCGCCCCCCCCGAACGTCCCCTCCCTCGACGACAACGTCGTCTCCGCCTCGCTCCCCATCCGCCAACGTCTCACCAAGCACCGCGAAAATCCCGCTTGCGCCAGCTGCCACGACGTCATGGACCCCGTCGGTTTCGCGCTCGAAAACTTCGACGCCGTCGGCCGCTGGCGCACCGAGGAAGACCACCAAAAAGTCGACGCCAGCGGCGGCCTCGCCGACGGCAGTAAGTTTGATGGCGTCGCCGGCCTCGAACGCGCCCTCCTCGCCCGCCCCGAACTCTTCGCCGGCACGATTTCCGAAAAACTCCTTATCTTCGCCCTCGGCCGCGGCCTCGAACCCACCGACGCCCCCGCCCTCCGCTCCGTCGTGCGCCGCGCCCAATCCGACGACTACCGCTTCTCCTCCCTCATCCTCGGCATCGTAAA
>CAMBVX010000189.1 GCA_945871085.1 Opitutus sp. GAS368
CGGGGAAACGCGTGCCGGCGAGGGCCGCGTTCGCCGCGCTGATCGCGCCGCCGACCGTGTAATCATAGGTGATACGCGTGCGGCCCGTGGAGTAGGAATAGTCCACGTTGAGGCTGGCCCGCCCGATGTCTTGGCGGACGCCGAGCCCAAGGACGTGGTTGCGGTCGATACTGTCGGAAGACCACGCGTTCAGCAGCGGGAAGATCGGACCCCCGGGAGCGGCGCCCAACGCGATCGCATTTGTGGGGTTGATCGTCCCGAGAGCGGTGACGCCGCCAATGACCACCGCTGCGTTGGCCGAGGAAATCGTGGCCATCCGATTTTTCCCAAGTTGGTAGGAATAGAAGCCGTAGATGGACTGCTGCGGTGACGGTTGGTAGCTCAGGTCGATATTTGCGGAGCGCGTGCCGCTCTGCGTGGCCCCGTAGGTGGAGTCCGGGAACTTCGCTTCTCTGGCTTGAAGCGAGAGACCGGCGTCGAGGTTTTTCCGTAGCGTCGTATCAAGGCGCGCGTTGACGGTGTGTTGGTCGCGGTCCGCGAGATCGAGCGCGCGCATACCGGTGTTCGTGCGCACAGCCCAGCTGGCGACGTTGGCCCCCGCCGTCGTCGGGATCGGCACAATGGCAGAACTGAAGATGTCGTCATAGGTGGAGGCGACGTAGTCGCCGCCGCGACGGCGGGCATACTCGTAGGAAAGGCGGACGCTCGAATCACGGAGACCGCGATTCACGTAGCCGAGCTTCGCCTTGTCTTCCGATGTGCGCTCGCGATCGCGGTTTTGACGCAGGTTGATTTCCCGTTCCAGGGAGGCGTTGAGATTCGAGACTTTGTTCAGGCGGTAGTCGGCGGTGGGTCCGAGGCGATACTGTTTACTGCCAAAAATATTGCTCTTGATCGGAATGTTGCCGGCGGGATTCGCGTTTGCGCCGAGGAGCATGCTCGCGGCGCTGCCGTCGTTCAGCAAACGTCCCCAGACTCCCGTGACGCCATCAAACGTAATTCCTCGTGACTGGTTGCCGGCGGTTCCGGCGTCGGCATCGACGTAGGTGGCATTGGGATTTACCGCTAGGTAAGGATCGGTGTGATTGGCTAATTCGTGAAACCGCGCCTTGGCCTTCACATTCAAATCGGAGATGGGATTGAGGGAGAAGGTCAGATCGGCGAGGCGCGTATCGACGGTCGCGTCGGTGGATTTTCGGCTGAGCGAGCCCGTCGTGTCCCAACCGCCACCGGGCAGCAGCGCGACGTTGGCCAGTGAGACGCCGGAGACGGTCGTGTAGGGAATGAGATTATCGTCCTGGCGCCACTTGCCGGCCGACACGACCGCCGTCAAATAGCTACGGTGGAAATTCGGCAACGACCGCGTGTATTCGGCCCGGGCGTTGTAGGCTTGGTTGCTCGGAGCGAGGTCGAAACGGCCCTGCGTAAAAGCTCCGGCGGCCAGTGTCGTCGTGGTGCCAGCGGGCGCGATGCGATACGGTTCCTGAAACGTGAGCGTATCAATTTTGTTGTTAAACAAGGAGGCAGAGAGCCGGAGGTTGAATGCGTTCAAGCCCTCCACGTGGGTGAGGCCGGCGAGAATGTCTTCCGTGACGTAGTCGATCGGCTCCGCGATTTCGATGGGCGCCGTGCCGCCGCCGCCGCCCCAGACCGCGCCGAGGGGGCGCGCGCCTTGGCGGGCTTCGCGCGTGTAGCCGACATAAGCTTTCCACGTTTTCGAGAGATCGAGATCGACCCGGGCACCGGCGCGTTTCCGCGTGAGACTGAGGGTCGTATTGGCATTGGCCGCCGCCACGGCAGCGACGGCAGCGTTGTCGGCAGCGGTCGAGGCGGTGCCACCGGGAGTCAGGCCGGGTAGCAGCGTCAGCGTGCCGGTGCCGAGGCCGCTCCAAATGGTCTTATAGCGATCGGTAAACACATGGGGCGTCTCGCTGAAAAACAGCTTAATCTTCCAGTCTTTGAGGTGCCCGAATTGCAGCCCGTAGTATTGGTCGCGGCGACCGGCGGCACCGCCGGTGACCTCGAAGAAATGTCCGCTCTTAGGCTGCTTGAGCTCGAGATTAAAGTTGTTCACGTAGGCCCCTTGGTCGAGGTCCTGATACCTGCGAAACTGGGCGTTGCGTTCATCCGCATCGCCGCTGATCACGCCGAACTCCACTTGACCGGCATACTCCCAACCCGCCGCAGTCTTTTGGATCTCGGCCTCTCCGGCGACGTCCCTCGGCAGCATGAACATCTGTCCCGTTGGTGTGTGACTCGCGCTCGACCAGTTGGGATCGGCCGGGCGTGAATTTCGTGTCGAGGCGCTGAGGCTATTGCCGAGCACGGTGTCGGTGCCGACCGCAGAGTCGCCCGACGGAGCGGCCACAGCGGAGTGCAAAAGGGCGAAGCCGGCCAACGTAGCGGCGGCGGGGAGGGCGATCCGGGAAAAGGTTTTCATGGTGCGGCGGGGGATCGAAGTGGGCTTAGCGTTGGAAGCGGGCACCACCCGGGTGATTGCTACCGTGAACCTGCGAGTGGCAGTTCTGGCACGAGTGACTCATGATACGCGTATTCGGAGCGCCGCCGCCGCCGACGATCTGGCTGGCATTGAAGAGCGAGGCTTGGTGGCCTTGGCCGTTACCGTGGCATTGCTGGCAAAGCATCGGGGGCGCCACGGTCAGGAGTTTGACGTGATTCGAGCCGTGGGCGTTGTGGCAGGACAGGCAGTTGTCGCGCACCGGAGCGTGTTCCCAGAGGAACGGACCGCGTTTCTCGGCGTGACAGGTGTAGCAGGTCTCGTTGACGGAATCGGTCTTGAGCAGCGCTTTCGACGGCGAGCCGTGGGGATTGTGGCAATCGACGCAGCTCATCTTGCCCTCATTGACCGGCATGTGCGAGCGCTTCGAAAACTCGGCGCGCTGCTGCTGGTGGCAGGTGTAGCAGGTTTCGTTAATCGATTGTTTCTTGAGCAGACCGGTGGCGGAAATCTTGGCCATCGGGTTGTGGCAATCGCTGCAACTCATCTGGCTGTTGGCGTGGGTTGAGCCCGGCCAGAACATCCGTTGGCCCCCTTGGTGGCACGTGAGACACATCGCCGTCTGTTCGGCCACCGGGGTGCCCCACTCCTTCGTAAAGCCGACAATCGCCGAGCGGTTCTTCTTATCCTCACTGTGTTTGGAGCCCGGCCCGTGACAGGCTTCGCAGGTAATCTTTTCCTTTTCGTTCTGCTGATTCAGCCGAAAAACATCCGCGTGCAGCGTATGGGAAAACTGTTTGTTCACGTTGCCGTGGCACACGAGGCAATCCGCCTCCCCGATATACGTGGCGCCACCATTAAGCGCGACCGCGGCCGCCGGAGCGCTGGTCGATGGCTTCGCGAGAATCGTCGAGACGAGTGCGATCGCACCCACATAGCTGGCGACGAGGCCAACCCGAATAGTCGGGAACGTTCTCAGATAATTCATGGGGATTTTTTCTTGTACGGAGGTGTCGGACGG
Source organism: Opitutus sp. GAS368 (assembly GCA_945871085.1). Classification (GTDB taxonomy): domain Bacteria; phylum Verrucomicrobiota; class Verrucomicrobiia; order Opitutales; family Opitutaceae; genus GAS368. The sequence continues at coordinate 3,480 of CAMBVX010000189.1, forward strand.
GGAAGGGCTCTCGACGCGGCAAAGATCCGCATTGGTCGTATCAGGTGCGAAAACGAAACCGTAACTGTGTTGTTACTATTCCGCTGGCGGGGCCAAATTCCTCGACGGACGCGGGGCGCTGCTCGGAGCGCCTACTCCAGCCTCGTGCACCGTGTCGGTGGGCCCAACGTAGCCGTTCTAGTGTATACCCGTCGTAGCCGTTCTACTGTGTGCCATAAAATCTCTCCTCTCGTCGGTGCCACCGGCCTCGTGGGCCAATCGGCCCTCACCCAGGCCCTCGCCGATCCACGCGTCTCCCGCGTGGTCGCACTCACGCGTCGCCCGCTCCCGCCCCATCCGAAACCCGAAAACCCCGTCATCAATTTCGATAACCACCCGACCGAAGCTCCGTGATGGGCCGTCGACGGCGTGATTTGCACGCTGGGCACGACGATCAAAAAAGCCGGCTCGCAACCCGCGTTCCGCCGCGTCGATCACGACTGGGCTTTCGGAGCTCATACGATGGGGTTCATTTTCATTGCGGCTGGACGGTTCGGACTACGGTCGTGCTTTCCAGTCGTGCCTCGCGGCACACATCCGTGCGCGAGTCCTTGGACCGCGAATTGTTTAATTCGGTCGAACAGACTTTCACTGTTGTGGTTGTTAGTTTTATAGTCGCAACCACAGATCGGACGGATGCGAACCGGATAAAAGGCTGCGGCAGCGAAGGCTCGGGGTATTCTATCCGGTATTTATCCGTGTCATCGGTGGATAATAAAGCCAGGAGTTCTACTCCATCGGCTTCACGTCTTTCACGGGCCACTTCGAAACCGTCACGCCCTTCGCGCTACGGGTGCTCACGGGGATGGCACTCAGATCAAAATCGATCTCGCGCACGCGGGCCCCGCTGCGACCGTCGATGAAGATTTTCACCTGCTTCGGCATTTCCTTTTCCGTCTTCGCGACGTGGAGCCAGACGATCTTCGAGCCCTCGCTCTTCACGAGCGGGTAGAGTTTGTCGCGCGAGAGGCCGCCGATTTGGAAACGTTTCGCAAAGGCCTTTCCACTCTCCTTGTCCTGGTAGACCATGGAGTAGAACGCCGTGTCGCCATCCTTCGGGAAGATCGCGACATAAATAATATCGCGGCCCATGAAGACTTTGTCCGCGACCTTCGCGACCTTGAGCGAACCGTCGCGCATGATGCAGAGCACCGCGTCGAGGATCGTGCAGTCTTGGATGTAGTCGTGCTGACGCCAGTTGAGGCCGATGAAGCCGTCGTCTTTATTGACGTAGAGGCGCTGGTTCGCCGACACGACGGCCGAGGCATCAATCTGCTCGATCTCGTCGTAGCTCGTGCGGCGCTTGTGACCCTTGCCATATTTCTCCTGGAGCATCTCGAACCACGCGATCGAGTAGCCGGTGAGGTTCTTGAGATTAACCTTCGTCTCCTTGATACCGTCTTCGATTTTCTTGAGCGCCTCGTCGGCCTGAAAACGATTGTAAGCGGAGATACGTTTAATGCGGATTTCGGTGAGGCGCGTGATGTCCTCGTCCGTCACGTCGCGACGGAGCTGCTTGAGAAACGGCTTCAGACCCGCGCGAATTTCCTCGAGCACGCTCTCCCACGTCTTCGACTTTTCGATGTTCCGGTAGATGCGTTCTTCGATAAAAATGCGTTCAAGCGAGTCCCAGTGCCATTGCTGTTCGAGTTCGCCGAGCTTGATCTCGAGCTCGCGCTTTAGGAGCTCGCGCGTGCGCTCGACGCTGCGGCGGAGAATCTCCTTCACGCCGAGGAACTGCGGCTTGTCTTTCTCGATCACGCACGCGGCGGGCGAGAGTTGCATCTGGCAGTTCGTGAAAACGTAGAGCTGCTGGATCACCTTGTCCGGCTCCGCGCCTTGCGGAAGATGGACGAGAATCTCGACGGAATCGGCGGTGTTGTCGTCAACGTGTTTGACCTTGATCTTGCCCTTCGCGTTGGCGGTCAAAATCGACTCGATCAACGTCTCCGTCGTCGAACCGAACGGCAGCTCCGTGATCGCGAGGAGATATTTCGAGCGCTGCTCGATCTTGGCCCGGACTTTCACTTTTCCGCCGCGCTCACCGTCGTTGTATTCCGAAAAATCCGCGATGCCGCCCGTGGGGAAATCAGGGAAGATGCGGAAAGTTTTTCCCTGGAGGTGATTGATCGCCGCGCGGCAAAGATCGTTAAAATTATGAGGGAGAATCTTGGTCGCGAGCCCGACCGCGATGCCCTCGGCGCCCTCGAGGAGGACGATGGGAAACTTCGCGGGCAACGTGACCGGCTCTTTCGCGCGGCCGTCGTAGCTGAGCTGCCAGTCGGTGGTCTTCGGATTGAAGAGCACGTCCTTCGCAAAATTCGTGAGGCGCGCCTCGATGTAACGCGGCGCGGCGGCTTCGTCACCGGTGAGAAGGTTGCCGTAGTTGCCCTGCGGCTCGATCAGGAACGCGCGTTGCCCGATTGCCACAAGGGCGGCGCCGATAGAGGCATCGCCGTGCGGGTGGAGCGACATCGAGCGGCCGACGACATTGGCCACCTTATGAAAACGCCCGTCGTCCATGTCCCAGAGCGTATGCAGAATGCGGCGCTGCACCGGCTTCAAGCCGTCGTCGATGTGCGGGACAGCGCGGTCGAGGATCACGTAGCTCGCGTATTCGAGGAACCAGCCGCGGTAACTCTTCGCGAGCGGGGAATCTTCTTCCTGCACGGTCGCGCCACCCCGGCGCGGGCCGGGCGTGAAGACCGCGGGCCCCTCGGCCGGTACGACGAGCGCGGCTGCATCGACGGCCAGCGGCACGAACGCCGTGCCCTCCGGCCCGGCGGGCGCAACCGGAGCGGGCGCTTCGCTCTTGGGCGCGGGGGCCGTCGGCGCAGTAGCGCTGTCGAGCGGCAGCTCGGGTTGGTCGGAGTTTTTCGAAGACTTGTTCTTGGGCATTTCGCGCGGAAGGGATTGATTAAAAGCGCAGGCTGCCACGCGCCCGCGCCGCGCGTCAAGCGGCGCGGAATCAACGGAAATTCACCGAAGCGCCTGCGCGCTTACCCCTCAACGTACATTACTCGCCGCTTCCCCCAACACCCGCAGCGCCGCCTCCAAATCCACATCGCGCCCGGCCCGCACGTCCGCGACGGTGCGCGCCACCTTCACGTCCGGCTCGACGCCGTTCTTCTCCAGCCGCCGCCCCTTCGGCGTCACGTAGTCCTCCCGGCTCAGCTGCAATTCACCGCCGTCGGGCAAACCATGATACCAACTCGCGAGCACCGCTCCCGCCGTTTTGCGGCCGACGATCGTCGCGCGCCCGTGCTCCTGCAGCACCGCCGAAAAAATCTCCGCCGCGCTCCCGGTCGCCCCGTCCACGAGCACAACCACGCGCCCGCCGTAGCGGGCCGATCCAATCTGCCACGAATTTTTTCCACCACGATGCCCGCCCCGCGTGACAAAGGTCCCGCAGTCCACCGACCGGTCGAAAAATTCTCCGATGGTGATCCCCAATGATATCGTCCCGCCGCCCGGATTGCGCCGCAGATCGACCACCACGCCCGGTGCTTCGCGGTTCACCTTGAGCTGATCGCTCAGCCACCGCCGGTCCGTCGTGTCGAACGCATCGAAGCGCAGATAGACCAACCCGCCCGGCAAAGCCCGCACTTCCTGCCGCGGCTTCGTCGAGAGGCTCTGCGCGACGATGTCCAACGCCATGGGTTGATCGCGCTCATCGAGAAACTCCCACCGCGCGACCTCGCCTTCCTTCGGCCGCGCTTCGCTGCGTTCGCCGAACACGGTGCCGTTCCTCGCGACCACCACCCAACCCGTCTTCACTCCGGCCACTTCCGCCGGACTGCCCGCCAGAAGTTCGCTCACGATCCAATGTCCGTCGACCCGCGTCATGTTGAAACCAGTCCGCGCCCGCGTCTGCGTCTGCCGCTCCTTGGCCTGCGTCGGCGACAACGCATAGGTGTGACTGTCCTTGAGCAGCCCCACCATTGCTCCGAGCGAAACGTAGAGCGCCTTCTCGTCCACCGCGGCCGCCGCCTCAGGGCCATATTTTAATCCTGCCGCCGGCCATTCCACGCCGTGCAACTTCGGATCGTAGTGCCAATCCGCCACGAGTCCCCACACGCGCTCAAACACCCGCACGTTGGCCTCGGCCCGCGCGCGTTGCTCGACTGGCACCGCCGCCAATGAAACCCGCGGCGCCGGCGTGGTCGTGCAGCCGGCCAACCAAGCCGCGGCGAACGCCAAGGCCACCGCACCGATTCGCCGCCGTGCCGCCCTCATGCAAACAGCCCTCGCATCCGTTCCACCTGCGCACCCGCCCGCCGTGCGATCTCGGCAAACTCCGCCGACACCGTCGCATCGTCTGCGACGCGCCGCCAAAACTCCATCGCCCAGCCCGCCGCCTCGCTCCACGCCGGCCTCACGCCCGGCAGCGGCGGACGCGGCGCAAACGCCCGCTCCACCACCTCGCCCTGCGTGCTCGGCGCCCAGCCCATCGGCAGCATGTCGTAAGCGGGCGTCGGCCGGAACGGCAGCGCATCGTCCAGCCAGAACGCGAGATTGCCAAAATGCATGTCGGTATTGCCGATCAACTCGCCGAAGCTCTGCAACCGCCGCACCACGTCGCGCCCCGCCACGTCGATCAGTTCTCCCCGCGCCAATGCCTCCGCTGCCGCCGGCCAATCCGTCGCCGCCCCACCGCCTTCAAACGCCCCGTGCAGCGCCTCCAGCGAAACCACGCCGCGCCGACCCTGTGCGCCCACGCGATCATGCCGCGCCACTTCCAAGAAGCGCCGACCACCCGCGTCGAGCACGCGCGCCCCCGCCGTCGCCAGTCCATGCTCCGCCAGCACGGTCAAGGCCTGCGCCTCGGCCGCGAGCAGATCCGCCCAACGCCGCCCCACGGGCGTCGCCATCGGCGGGGAAAACTTCACCAACAACGGCTGCACCGCGCCACCGTCGCGCCGCACCACCGTCAAAAACTTCGGCTGCTCCCCGCCCACCGACGAACCCGCCATCCCGCCCGCCGACACCAGCGTCGCGAGTTCGGGATAGCGCACCGCCCGCGCACTTTCCGCGACCATCGCATCCGTCACTTCCGTCGTCGTCGCATCGAGCGCCCGCGCGAGCACGCGCCGCAGCGGCGCATCGCCCATCACCAGATCGCCCGGCAAGTCGTCCCCCTCGGCCTGAAGAAACACCAGCGTGTCGTCATCGCTCCATGACCGCGGATCGACCGGCAGCCGCAACGCCTCCGCCACGCGTCGCGCTTGTTGCCGTCCGAGAAATCCCTGCGGCCGCAAATCACCGAGGAAAAACGGAAACCCGTCCAAAAATCCCTCCCGGTCCAGCGCCCGCTCCGCCCAAGCCGGGGCCTCGCCCGCCCACTCGACCCACACTCCACCGTGCAACGCATGGACCCGCGCCCACTCGCCCGCCCGTCCCGCCGCATCGACCCGATACACCGGCCACCGATCCCCCGCCGAGCGCACCGCCCGTCGCAACGCATACCGCGCCCGCCGCGCCGCACCGAGCACCACCACCGACTCACCGAGTCGCGTCAGCCCGCGCGAAATGGTCGGCTGCGTCACGTCCAACGCCGTCGCCAGCGCCTGCGCCGACAACGCTCCGCCCACCTGAAACCGCAGGGTCAGGTCGGCGACGGTGAGCTGTGCCGGGCGTGCCATTGAACCCAATTATGAATAGATTTATATTTAAATATTCAATCATAAAATCCATTTTAAAAACAACTTACCACAACACACAGCTATTTACGCATAGATAATAGTGACGATCGCGCCCCGATTAAATCCTTCTCAATCTGTAGATTCCCAATAATAAAATCCTGCCGCTCCGGCGCCGTCGATTCCCCGCCAAAACCGCCCTTGCGCGAGTTGAAATCGGGCGCACGCTATCAGCCATGCAGTTCGAGTGGGATGCCGCCAAGGCCGCTGTCAACCTCGCCAAACACGGCGTGGATTTTGCGCGGGCCACCCTCGTCTTTGCCAATCCCGCCCGGCTCACCGCGGTCGATCCCCGCCATCCCGTCGAGCGAAGGGAAAACACCATCGGTCGCGTGGCCGATGCCCTGCTTCTCACCGTCACCCATACCGACCAGGCCGGCGTCACCCGGCTGATCTCGGCCCGCCCCGCGAGCCGCCACGAAAGAGAACTCTGTTATGCCCCTCGTTAAAATGCCCCTCACTGAGGCTCTGGCCCGGCCGCTAACCGTCACCGAGCGCGCCCATTTCGCCGCGCTCGCCACAAAACCCGACGCCCAAATTGACTTCTCCGACCAGCCCGAAATCACCGCGGCCGCCATCGCTGTCGGCCACGTCCTCGTCACGGGACGCGGCGGCGTGCGCACCGGTGCGGGACGCAAGTCGCTGGGCAAGCTCCGCAAAACGGTGAAGCTATCCCCCGCCGCCATCCGCCGCTTTCAAGCCTACGCCAAACGGAAGCGCCTGCCCGATTTTTCCGCCGCCCTCGAAGCCGCCAGCCGCACGCTCTGAGCGCAGCCCGCCAATCTCCGAACACACCTCACTTTACACCTCCACCAAATCCTTCTCCACCCGCAGATTCCCAATGATAAAATCCTGCCGCTCCGGGGTGTTTTTCCCCATGAAGAACGTCAGCAATTCGTCGCTGTTGTGCAGGTGATTCAGCGTCAGCGGATCGAGGCGAATATTCTCGCCGATGAAATCCTTGAACTCGCCCGCCGAGATTTCTCCGAGGCCTTTGAAGCGCGTGATCTCGTGGCTCGCGCCGAGTTCTCTCACCGCCGCCTGCTTCTCCTGCTCGGAATAACAGTAGATTGTTTTCTTCTTGTTGCGCACCCGGAAGAGCGGCGTGTCCAAAATAAACAGGTGCCCGTTGCGGATCAGGTCCGGGAAAAATTGCAGGAAAAACGAAATCAACAGCAGCCGGATGTGCATGCCATCCACGTCCGCATCCGTCGCGATCACGACCTTGTTGTAGCGCAGTCCGTCGAGGCCTTCCTCGATGTTCAACGCGGACTGCAACAGGTGAAACTCCTCGTTCTCATAGATCACTTTCTTGGAGAGCCCGTAAGTATTCAGCGGCTTTCCCTTGAGCGCGAAGACGGCTTGCGTCTGCACATCGCGCGTCGCCGTGAGTGAGCCCGCCGCCGAGTCGCCCTCGACGATAAACAGCGTGCTCTCTTCCGCGCGCGGGTTTTTGTCGCCGAGGTGGAGTCGACAATCGCGGAGTTTTTTATTGTGCAGCGACGCCTTCTTCGCGCGGTCGCGAGCGAGCCCACGGATGCCCGCGAGTTCCTTGCGCTCCAATTCACTCTCTTCGATTTTTCGCTTCAGCGTCTCGGCCGTCTCCTTGTTTTTATGCAGGTAAACGTCGAGCGACTGCTGCATGAACTTGCCGATAAATTCCTTCAGGCTCGGACCACTCGGGCCGACCGCCGCCGAGCCGAGCTTCGTCTTCGTCTGCGATTCGAACACCGGCTCCATCACGCGCACCGCGACCGCCGCGTCGATCGACTGGCGGATATCCGCCGCGTCATAGTCTTTCTTAAAAAAATTCCGGATCGTATCGATGAGCGCCTCGCGAAACGCCGCGAGGTGGGTGCCGCCCATCGTCGTGTGCTGGCCGTTGACGAACGAATAATACTCCTCGCCGTAGTGCCCGCCGTGCGTGAACGCCACCTCGATATCCTCGCCCTCCAGGTGGATAATCGGATACAGCGGTTCACCGCTGAGATTTTTCTGCAGCAGGTCCTTGAGGCCATTCTCCGAGCGGAACGATTTCCCATTCAACGTGAGTGTCAGCCCCCGATTGAGAAACGCATAGTTCCAGAGCATGTCCTCGATGAATTCGAGGCGGAACTTGAAATCTTTCCCAAACAACGCCTCGTCCGGCGTGAACTCCACGAGCGTGCCCGTGCGTTCGTCACTCTTCACCGTCTTGTGGTCCTTCTTCAGTTTCCCTTGGGAAAACTCCACGAGCTTCGTCTGCCCATCGCGAAACGCCTGCGCGCGATATTCAAAGGCCAACGCGTTGACGGCTTTCTGGCCGACGCCGTTCAGGCCGACCGATTTTTGAAACGTCTCGCTGTCGTATTTCGCGCCCGTGTTGATGATGGACACGCAGTCGACGAGTTTCCCCAGCGGAATACCGCGGCCGTAGTCGCGGATGCGCACCGTGCGCTCGTTGAGCTCGACCTCGATCTTCTTGCCCGCGCCCATCGTGAATTCGTCGATGCAGTTATCGATCGTCTCTTTGATGAGCACGTAGATGCCGTCTTCGGCGTGGGTGCCGTTACCGAGCCGCCCGATATACATGCCCGGCCGCAGGCGGATGTGCTCGAGCGAGGAGAGGGTCTTGATCGATGCTTCGGTGTAAGCTTGGGCCATGGTTGGAAGCGCGCAAACAGAGGGAGCCCCCGCGCGTTGACAAGCGCGATTGCGGGGCTTGCGCCACCCCGACTCGGCCGCCACGTTTATCCCACTCTCTCTATCCATGAAAAAACTCCTCTACATCGGCGGCGGATTGCTGGTTCTCGCCCTCGTGGGCTTCTTCGCCCTCGAATTTTTCCTCGGCCACATCGTGACGGCGGGCGTCAATAGTTTCGCCCCGAAGCTCACTCAAACCAAAGTCGTGCTGGATCGCTCGACCATTTCACCCCTCACCGGCAGCGGCACACTCAGCGGCCTCGTCGTCGGCAATCCCAAGGGGTGGAGCGACGGCAACCTTTGTTCGCTCGGCAAAGTGCACGTCAACATCGCGCCGTTTTCGCTCCTGGGCGATCACATCGTCGTCAACGAAATCGCCCTCGAGGCACCCGAGTTTAATTACGAGACCAAGCTTATCGCCAGCAACGTCGCCGATCTTCTCAAGAACATCGAAGCCACCATGGGCGGCGGCAAAGACGCTGCGCCCCAAGCCACCACCAAGAGCGGGAAGCCCATCAAGTTCGCCGTGAAGAAATTTCGCCTCACCAACGGCAAGGTCCGCCTCGGCCTCGCCGGCACCGGCATGACGCTCCCGATGCCAGATATCGTACTCACCGATCTCGGCACCAAAGAAGGCGGTATCACGCCCGACCAACTCGTCCTGGCCGTCATGAAAAGTGTTACGAGCAGTATCGTGAGCGCGACGGCCAAGGCTGCGGGTGACATCGGCAAGACCGGTGGCGCAGCCGCCGCCGAAGGCGCGAAAAAAGCCGTCGAAGGCCTCAAGGGACTCTTCGGCGGCGACAAAAAGAAGACGCCGTAAGAGCGCCGCCCAAAAATTTGCAGGGGAAGGAACCGCCGCGGGAACCACGG